>NZ_JAUXNA010000096.1 GCF_030682935.1 Polaromonas sp. | reverse complement strand
GGCGGCAGAAGGAACGTCGGCTGCAAAGCGGCCGCGACGGTCCATTTTTCACCGGCTTTTTGCCCCATAGCTACGGCTATGGCGCTGCAAACCCGGCAAAAACTGTCCTCGCCGGGGCCACTTTTCGCTTCGACGCCTTCTACCGCCCAGACTCCTAGCGGTACTTCGCCGCCGAGATGAATTCTGAAAAGGTTTCGCACCAAACCAGCACCGTGGTGTATTGCGCCACGTCCACGCCGTCGGGCACCGTCACGATGAAGTTCTCGAAGGTCTTGATGTCGCCCACACGCTGCGAACGGGACTTGAGCTGCAGGAACTGAGCCTCGTTCTCGACGAACTCCGGCACCAGGTAAAGCTTGTAGTCGGGGCCGGGCGCGATCTTGCCCATCAGCGCAATCGCATGCCGGCCCACCGAGACCTCACCTTCGCCCCAATGCAGCAGGTCGCTGCCGGCGAGGTCGCGGCGGAAGCTGCCCTTGAAGTCGGACTGGCCTGCCACCGCCTGCACCTGTGCAGCGGAGGGCGTTACAGGTGCCGTCAGGATGGGCAGCAGGTAGATGCCCAGCACGAAACCGGCGAGCAGCACCGCCAGATGCGACGCCGTCAGCAACATGATCTTTTTCATGACGCCTTCCCGCTGCCGCATTGCAGGCTCAAGGCCTGCAGGGTGTTGCCGCTGCGCGGCTCGACCAGCACCAGGTTGATTTGTCGCTCATGGCCGGGCGTCGCGGTCACGCTGCGGAAAGCCAATTTCTGCGGCATGCTGCCGCTTTGGTAAGTGCCGGCCTGGGTGTACTGGCGCACCACAAAGTCGTGTTTCAGAAATTCGCCGGCGTTCTCACCGGCCTTGACCCGGGAGCTGTGGCCGTGTTCCGTCACCGTCCAGTAGGCGACCCAGGCCTGTGCCGCGCCCGTACCCGCCGACGGGGTGACGGTCGCTTCGAACTGGTCATCGGCCAGCCGTTTTATCGCAACGTGCAGGGTGGCAGGAGGACGGGTGCCGGTAATGCGCGACCTGGCGTTGCCCCATTGCGGCAAGTCGCGGCCGTTGACCACCACTTGCGGGGTATAGATGTTGCGCAGGCGGTTATTGACGGCGACCTCGCGCTGGCGCGTGGTGTGGGCCGGCGTGGCAAACCGGTCCACCCAGCCGATGTAGTCCCAGTAACCAACGTGAAAGGCCTGCACCACCACGTCTTCGCCTTTGAAGCCCGAGGCCCACTGGTCGGCCGGCGGACAGGAACTGCAGCCTTCCGAGGTGTAGAGCTCCAGCACCGGGGTCACCAGCGGCCCGGAACTCGCGCTGCACTGGGTTTGCATGCCAAATGTGGCTGTGGCCCCCGCCAGAAAAGCGCAAGCAGCTATTATTTTAGGAGCAAAGAAGTCCATGGCCGGCATCCTGTCAAGCGGTGTCCCGGTTGGTCGCACGGCGCGGCGGCTTCTTACAGCTGCTGCGCGGCTTCCTTAGCGCAAGATTGGGGGCTCTGCGACGATGGGCGCGCGGCGCACGCCATCGCGGCTTTCGAGCCGGTCTTCCAGCTCGCCGATATAAGCCGCCAGGGTGTTGCCGGACTGGTCGATTTTGGCGGCCAGCGCCTGCTGGCTCTGCGCCAGCCGCTCGGACAACACGGTCGCTTGCGCGGCTTCACGCTGCTGGGCGGCAAGGGTCTGCGCTTCAAGGTAGTTGCGCAGTTCGGTGAAACGCGAGGCCTCGGCCTTGTCGGCCAGGTCGCGCTGGGCATGCAGCTCGCGCGCGGTCTGCCGGGTTTCGATCAGATGGGTGCTCTGGATGTACAGCGTGCTTGCCAGGAACAGCAGCAGCGCTGCCGCCAGAATCACCAGCATGACCAGGCCCAGCGGCGCCTGCACCGTGGTGAAGCCCAGGCTCAACAGGGAGGGGCGGGTAAATTCGTCCATGTTCAACGCGGCAAAACCGGCCATCAGCACAATGGCCACGATCAACACAATGGTTCGGGTACGCATGCTCGGAACTCCTGCAAATAGAAGGCCCCATCTTCCCGCGGCAGGACCGCTCCTGTCTGTAGGAAAAAAGCCTGAATCCGCGCCTAGCCCGGCCCGGGCACCCGTGGATCCGGCGGCGAAGGGGGCGAGGAAGCCTGCGCCTCCTCGATCACTTCGGCAGCTTCTTCATTCAGCGCCTGGCCGGCCTGTTTGGGCCGCGTCAGCGGGGTCGGGGTCCAGCGCCCGCCGTGCATCAGGTTTATGCCGCTGCTGACGTCGCCACACAGCTGCAGTTGCAGCCGCTCGGCGTCGCGGCGCCGGATGTCTCCAGCGATCTCGGCCACTTCGGCGTCGGCCACGCCGAGCCGGCGCAAGGCTTCGCCGCTGAAGGCCAGGGCCGATTCGAAGGTCTCGCGCATCTGGTAGTCCACGCCGCTGCGGATCAGTTCGATCGCGTGCTGGCGGTCATAGGAGCGCGCCAGGATGGGTGTCAGCGGAAACGCGTGTTTGGCCAGCTCGATGATGCGTGTGGTGGCCTCCTTGTTGTCCACACAGACCAGGATGGCCCGTGCATGCCCCGCGCCGCTGGCGTGCAACACGTCCATGCGGGTGCCGTCGCCGTAATACACCTTGAAGCCGAACTGCGCCGCGCTGCGGATCATGTCGGTGTCGTTTTCGATCAGCGCAATGTCGATGCCGCGCGCCAGCAGCGCCTGGCTGGCGATCTGTCCGAAGCGGCCGAAACCGATGATCAGCACGCTGCCCTTGATCTCGCGTGCTTCCTCCACGCTTTCAATGCCGTCCATGTCGGGTGCGGACCCGGCTGGCGTGACCCAGCGCAGCGCAAACACCGCCAGCGGGGTCAGCGCCATCGAGATGATGATGACTGCCGTCAGGATGGCGTTGACACTGGCGTCGATCATCCCGGCCGCGGCGGCCGCCGAATACAGCACAAAGGCAAACTCGCCGCCCTGGGCCATCAGCGCGGTGCGCTGCAGCGCATCACCATGGCTGGATTTTGTGACCCGCGCCACGGCGTAGATACCGATGCCCTTGAACAGCATGTAGGCCAGCACACCGCCCAGGATCAGTGGCCAGTCGGCCAGCACCAGCGGAATGTCCAGCGACATGCCCACGCCCATGAAAAACAGGCCCAGCAAAATGCCACGGAAGGGCTCGATGTCGGCTTCAAGCTGGTGCCGGAAGGTTGATTCAGACAACATCACGCCGGCGGCAAACGCACCCATCGCCATCGACAACCCACCCCACTGCATGGCCAGTGCCGAGCCCAGCACCACCAGCAGCGCGGCGGCCGTCATGACCTCACGCGCGTGCGACTTGGCGAGTATGCGAAACAGCGGGTTCAGCAGCCAGCGGCTGACCGCCACCAGGCCAACAATGGCGGCCAGCGCCGCGCCAATCGTGACCCAGCGCGACACGCCGCCCGAGGTGGCCGGCGCCATGAAGGCGACGATGGCCAGCAGCGGCACGATGGCCAGATCCTCCAGCAGCAGGATGGAGACCATGCGCTGGCCGCGCGGCGTGGAGGTGTCGCCGCGCTCGTCCAGCAGTTGCATCACGATGGCGGTGGATGACAGCACAAAACCCATGGCCGCGATAAAGGCCACCGGCAGCGTGAGCCCGGCCGCCGCGCCCACGGCGGTCAGCAGCGCGCCGCAGACCACCACCTGCGCCAGGCCAAGTCCGAAGATTTCGCGGCGCAACTTCCATAGCCGAGTCGGCTGCATTTCCAGGCCGATCACAAACAGGAACATCACCACGCCGAGTTCGGCCACATGCAGGATGGTCCCGGCCTCGCTGAAAAAACCCATGCCGAAGGGACCGATGGCCAGGCCTGCCGCCAGGTAACCGAGCACCGAGCCCAGCCCGAGGCGCTTGAACAGGGGCACAGCCAGCACGCCAGCGCCCAACAGGACCACCACCTTGAGGAGTTCGCCGCCTTGTTCAACTGCCATGGATGTCCTGTGTGCTGCTGGATGGATAAGAGGGGGGAGGGGAGGTGAACATGGTAGCGGACTTTGGCGACCTGCCGGCGCTGCCGCCTGTGGCAAACTCGCCCCCTTTCTCCCCGCGCATTCCAGAAATTACATGCAAAAAATCATTCGCCAGATCGCCGCAGAAATCAAGGTCCAGGAGCACCAGGTCAAAACCGCGGTGGAACTGCTCGACGGCGGCGCCACGGTGCCATTTATCGCGCGTTACCGCAAGGAAGTCACCGGCGGCCTCGACGACATCCAGCTGCGCGAACTCGAATTCCGGCTCGGCTACCTGCGCGAGCTGGAAGAGCGGCGCGAAGCCGTGCTCAAAAGCATTGATGAGCAAGGCAAACTCACGCCCGAACTGGCCGCCGCGATTGCCGCCGCACCGACCAAGCAGGAGCTCGAAGACCTGTATTTGCCCTTCAAGCAAAAACGCCGCACCAAGGGTCAGATGGCGCGGGAGGCCGGCATCGAACCGCTGGCCGACAAGCTGTTTGCCGACCCGGCGCTGGTGCCGGCGGACGAGGCCGTGGCCTTCGTCAAGGCTGAAAAAATGGAAAGCGGCGACGACTTCACCACGGTGCAGGCGGTGCTCGACGGCGTGCGCGACATCCTGAGTGAACGCTGGGCCGAAGACGCCGCGCTGCTGCAGATGCTGCGCCAGTGGTTGTGGAGCGAAGGGCTGCTGTCGTCCAAGCTGGTCGCCGGCAAGGACGAGAACAACATCGACAACAGCAAGTTCCGCGATTATTTCGACTACGACGAACCGATTGGCCGTGTGCCGTCGCACCGCGCGCTGGCGGTGTTCCGCGGCCGCGGGCTGGAGATCCTCGACGCCAAGCTGCTGCTGCCCGAGATCTCCGAGCCCGGCAAACCGAGCATCGCTGAAGGAAAAATTGCCGTTCACCTCGGCTGGAGCCACAAGGGCAGGGCGGCCGACGACCTGCTGCGCAAATGTGTGGCCTGGACCTGGAAGGTCAAGCTGAGCCTGTCGATCGAGCGCGACCTGTTCAGCCGCCTGCGTGAAGAGGCCGAAAAAGTCGCGATCAAGGTGTTTGCCGACAACCTGCGCGACCTGCTGCTGGCCGCACCGGCCGGCCCGCGTGTGGTCATGGGGCTGGACCCCGGCATTCGCACCGGCGTGAAAGTGGCGGTGGTTGATGCCACCGGCAAGCTGGTCGAAACCGCCACGATATACCCGCATGAGCCGCGCAGGGACTGGGACGGCTCGCTCCACACCCTGGCCAAACTCTGCGAAAAGCACGGCGTGAACCTGATTGCCATTGGCAACGGCACGGCCAGCCGCGAAACCGACAAGCTGGCCGCCGATTTGATGAAGCAGATTGATGGCATGCAGCGCGTGGTGGTCAGCGAAGCCGGCGCCTCGGTCTATTCGGCCAGCGAATTTGCCAGCCAGGAAATGCCCGACGTGGACGTGAGCCTGCGCGGCGCCGCCAGCATTGCCCGCCGCCTGCAAGACCCGCTGGCCGAACTGGTCAAGATCGACCCCAACTCGATTGGCGTCGGCCAGTACCAGCATGACGTGAACCAGAGCGACTTGGCGCGCAGCCTGGACACCGTGGTCGAAGACTGCGTGAACAGCGTGGGCGTGGACCTGAACACCGCCAGCGTGCCGCTGCTGGCGCGCGTGTCGGGCCTGAGCCAGACGGTGGCCAAGTCGGTGGTGCGCTGGCGCGATGCCAATGGCGCGTTTGGCAGCCGCGCCGATTTGCTCAAGGTCACCGGCCTGGGCGCCAAAACCTTTGAGCAGAGCGCTGGCTTTTTGCGCTTGCGCGCCAGCACCAACCCGCTGGACATGACCGGCGTGCACCCCGAAACTTATTCGGTGGTGGAAAAAATCATGGCGCACACCGGCAAACCGGTGGCCGAACTGATGGGCCGCGCCGAGATGCTCAAGACGCTGAAACCCGAGCTGTTCGCCAACGAAAAATTTGGCGTCATCACGGTCAAGGACATTCTGGCCGAGCTGGAAAAACCAGCGCGTGACCCGCGTCCCGACTTCAAGGTGGCCCGCTTCAACGACGGCGTTGAAGACATCAAGGATCTTCAGCCCGGCATGACGCTGGAAGGCACGGTCAGCAACGTGGCCGCTTTTGGCGCGTTTGTGGACATTGGCGTTCACCAGGACGGCCTGGTGCATGTGAGCCAGCTCGCCAACAAGTTTGTGACCGACGCGCGCGAGGTCGTCAAAACCGGCGACATCGTCAAAGTTCGAGTAACCGAAGTCGATGTGGCGCGCAAGCGCATCGGCCTGACCATGAAGCTGGGCGATGCGCCAGCGCGCCGGGATGGCCCGCGTGACAACCGCTTTGAAAGTGCGCGGCCTGGCCCGCAAAACCGGGGAACCCATGGCAGCTACGGCGGTGGGCGACCCAACACCCCGCAGCCCGCCGCTTCAACCGCCATGGAGTCCGCATTCAGCAAGCTGGCGGCGCTCAAGAAATAGGCTGTCAGGCCTTCGGAGCGACGGGCATGCCAACGCCTGCATTGCCTGGGTTTTGAGAAAATCGGTGGCGGCGCTGTCGCTCAATGCACACAGCGGGGGGCGAGCCACACTGAACCGGACTACTGCAGCTGTTTCAGAATCCTGCCGAACAAACCGTTGACGATTTCCGCCAGCGGATCACTGCGCCGCTGCTGCTCAGGCGCTGGCTGCGGCCGCGGTATGTCGAACTCGGCGTTTTGGTCTAGCCAGCGATTACGCAGCGCTTGCTGGAAAACATCTCCGACCATGGGCAGCGCGCTGCGCGCTCCCTGGCCCCACGACCCCATCGTGCGGCTGTTGTCATTGAACCCGACCCGGGCGCCCGCCACCAGCTGCGGGTGCATCATGATGAACCAGCCGTCGGTGTTGTCCTGCGTGGTGCCGGTTTTTCCGGCCACGTCGGCCTGAATGCCGTAGCGCTGGCGAATGGCCACCCCGGTGCCTTGGTCGATCACGCCGCGCATCACGTCCACCAGCGTCAGCGCGTGCGCGCGCGGCATCGCCAGCTCGGACTCCATGACCGGCTCGAAAGCTTCCAGCAACTGGCCGTTGCGGTCTTCCACGCGCGCCACCAGCACCGGCGCCCGGTAGTGGCCGCCATTGGCAATGGTGCCGTAGGCCGTCACCATTTCCAGCAGCGTGACCGGGCTGGTGCCCAGGGCCAGCGAGGGCACCAGGTCCAGCTTGCTTTGGCGCACACCCATGGCCTGCGCCAGTTGCCCCACGCGGGCCGGCCCGACTTGCTGCATCAGTTGGGCCGTGATGGTGTTTTTGGAGTAAACCAGCCCGTCGCGCAGGCTTGTGGGCAGGCCGCTGGGCGGCGCGTCATCGCTGGGCGTCCACACGTCGCCGCCCTGAGACGCGATGGCGACCGGCTGGTCGATGAAGGTATCGAACGGACTCAGGCCCTGCATGAAGGCCGCCCCATAGACAAAAGGCTTGAAGGTCGAGCCGGGCTGGCGGCGCGCCTGGCTGACATGGTCAAACTGCTCCTGTGCAAAGTCACGGCTGCCCACCCAGGCCCGCACCGCGCCGTTACGCGGGTCCATCGCTAAAAAGCCGGCCTGCAGCACGGCACGCTCCTGCCCCGCCCTGCGCTGCCCGTCGGCCAGCTTTTGCAGCTGCGCCATCTGCCGCGCCACCGCCTGGTTGGCCAGCTTCTGGATCTGGGCGTCCAGCGTGGTGCGCACCCGCAGGCCATCGGCATGGATGTCGTAGCCCTTGCTGTCGGCCCACGCAATCAGCCATTTGCGCAGATGCTGCGCGACGTGGGGGGCCATGCCCAGCGGCTCGACCTGGCGCTCAAAATCCAGCCGCAACGGCCGCTTGGCCAGCGCCTCCAGGCGGGCCGGCTCCAGCTTGCCGTGTTTGGCCATCTGGGCCAGCACCAGGTTGCGGCGCTGCCTGGCGCGCGCGGGGTTGAGTACCGGGTTGTAATAGCTCGTGCCCTTGAGCATGCCAATCAGCGTGGCGCTTTCGAGCACATCAAGCTTGTCGGCAGACTTGTCGAAATAAGTCTGCGCCGCCATCTCGATGCCAAAGGCGTTGTAGAGAAAGGGCACGGTGTTGAGGTAGGTCTCCAGTATCTCGGGCTTGGAATACACCGCCTCGATCTTCAGCGCGGTAATGGCCTCCTTGACCTTGCGCGTGATGGTGGTGGCGCGGCCGATTTCTTCGGGGTAGAGGTTGCGCGCCAGCTGCTGCGTGATGGTCGAGCCACCCTGCAGTTCGCCCGTCAAGGTGCTGAGCACCGCGCCCGCCGTGCGGCGAAAGTCAATGCCGTGGTGCTGGTAAAACCGGTGGTCTTCGGTGGAAATCAGCGCGTTGACGACATGCGGCGATATTTTGTCCAGCGTCACCCACTGACGGTTGATGCGCTTGTACTCGGCCAGCACCGTGCCATCAGACGCCAGCAGCACCGACGGCACTTCGGACTTGGCCTTGCGCAAGTCGCCAATGCCGGGCGTGAAAGGAATCAGCACCAGCACGTACAGCACCATCAGCGCCGGAAGCAGCAAAGCGGCCCGGACCGGATACCGCTTGACAAGGCTTATCAGGCGGTGAAACGCCGCAGTGGCAAAAGTGGCAGCGCGTTGGAGGGCAGGATTCATGGGCAGAGTCTAAGGGCACCGTGCGGCTCGCACGAGTGGTCGCACCACGTCGTCGTCTGCGCCTACAGCGCGTTGCCCAGCCTGCCTACGCCCTCGTCAATTTTCGCAATATCGGCCGTGGCAAAACTCAGCCTGAACGTCGCCATGTCGGGATTCGCCGCATAAAACGGCGCACCCGGCACAAAGGCCACGAGCTGCTCAATCGCCTTTTTGGCAAATTCGCCTGCGTCCCGGGTTTTGCCGCCCTCGCCCGTCAGGCTGGCCCAAAAGAACAGGCCGCCCTGGGGCTGCTCAAACGACACGGCTGCGCCGAGCTCGCGCCTGAGGGCTTCCCCCATGGCGGCGGCGCGTTCGCCGTATACCTTGCGCACATGGGCCAGTGTGGCGGGCATGCGGCCCGCCTTGAGGTATTGGGCGGCGGTGGCTTGGGCAAAGGTGCTGGTGTGGGCGTCGCTGAACTGTTTGCACATGGTGGCCCTGGCCAGCAACTCGTCGGGGCCGATCATCCAGCCCACGCGCAGGCCGGGCGACAGCACCTTGCTGAGCGAGCCGCAATGCACCAGCAACTCGCGGCTGCCAGGCACGCTGTCGCTCAGGGCCAGCAAGGATGGCGGCGGTGCTTCGCCAAAGTAGAGGTCGCCGTACGGGTCGTCTTCGACCACCAGCGTCTGGTGTTTGACGGCCATCTCCAGCACCTGCTTGCGGCGCGCCAGGCTGAGCAGCGCGCCGCTCGGATTGCCGAAGGTCGGAATCAGGTACACGAACTTGGGCTTGTGCTCGGCCATGAGCTTTTCAAGCTCGTCGGTCTTGACGCCGTGCGCATCAATGGGGGCGCTGATGACTTCTGCGCCATACAGGCGAAAGCACTGGATGGTGGCCAGAAAGGTCGGGCCTTCGACGATGACCTTGTCCCCCGGGTCGATCATGGTTTTGCCGATCAGGTCAAGGGCCTGCTGGCTGCCGGTGGTGACGATGAGGTTCTCGGGGGCTATGTCCTGGCAGCCCTTGCTGGCCATGAACGCGGCCAGTTGCTCGCGCAGGGGGGTGTAGCCTTCGGTGGCGCCGTACTGCAGCGCCGCGCCGGGGTTTTCGGTCAGCGCCGCATTGACGGCTTCGCGGATGCCGTCCACATCAAACATCGCCGGATCAGGAAAGCCGCCCGCAAAACTGATGATGCCGGGCTTGCCCAGCAGTTTGAAAAGCTCCCGGATGGCGGAAGTTTCGACATTGTTGAGGCGGTCGGAAAAGTGCAGCGGCATGGGAGAATTGGTCCATGAAGAAGGAAAACATTGAGCCGTTTTTTGCCGCTTTGAAGGCGGCCAATCCACAGCCCGTGACTGAATTGAAGTATACGAGCGTGTTTGAGCTGCTGGTCGCGGTGCTGCTGTCGGCGCAAGCCACGGACGTGAGCGTGAACAAGGCCACACGCCAGCTTTTTGCAGTCGCCCCTACGCCACAGGCCATGCTGGATTTGGGACTGGAACGGCTGGAGGGCTACATCAAAACCATTGGCCTGTACCGCAGCAAGGCCAGGCATTTGATGCAAACCTGCCGGATACTGCTTGAGCAGCATGGCGGCCAGGTGCCGCGTACCCGCGAAGCGCTGGAGGCCCTGCCCGGCGTGGGTCGTAAAACCGCCAACGTGGTGCTCAACACCGGTTTTGGCGAGGCCACCATGGCGGTCGATACCCACATTTTCCGCGTCAGCAACCGCACCGGGCTGGCGCCGGGCAAAACGCCGCTGGAGGTCGAACTCAAACTGCTCAAGCGCATTCCACCGGCCTACCTGGTTGATGCGCACCACTGGCTGATCTTGCTGGGGCGTTATGTGTGCGTTGCCCGCCAACCGAAGTGCTGGCAGTGCGGTGTGGCGCAGTGGTGCGACTACAAACCCAAGACCGAGCCGCCAGCGGCTTGAAGGGGTTGGCGCGTACCTGATTGACCCGACCGCCGGGCTACGTCCCTTTCCAGACCGGGCGCCTCTTGGTCACAAAAGCATCCACGCCTTCCCGGAAGTCGTCGCTGCCGTAGCAGCGGCGGATCAGGTCGTCGTCTGGCGGCGAGTTGTGACTCACCAGCCGGCGCAGGCCTTCCTTGGACACGCTTTGCGTCACGGGTGCCAGCGCGCCCAGCCGTTCGCACAAATCAGCCAGCGCGGCATCCATCTCGCCGGCCTCGCTGATCTGCAACAGAAAACCGCAGTCCAGCGCTTCGCCGGCGGCCAGTGTTTCAGCCAGCATCAGCATGCGCTTGACGCGCGGCATGCCGAACACGGCGCTCAGCCGCGCCAGGTTGGCCACCGACAGGCAGTTGCCCAGCGTCCGGGCAATCGGCACGCCAAAGCGCGAGGCAGGCGTGGCCATGCGGAAATCGCAGGCCGTGGCAATCGCCAGCCCGCCGCCAATCGCCCAGCCCTCGATCACGGCCACGGTCGGCATGCGCAGCCCTTCGAGCCGCTGAATGCATTGGTCGATTTGCTGCTCGTAAGCCACGCCGTCCTCGCCGCTGCCAAAAGAGGTGAACTGTTCGATGTCGGTCCCGGCCACGAACGCTTCGCCGCCCGCACCGCGAAACGTGACCACGCGGACCGCCGCATCGGCCTGCAGCTGCTCGCAAATGTTGCCGAGCTGCTCGTACATCGCCCAGGTCATGGCGTTGCGCGCCTGCGGGCGGTCAAACGTGACCGACGCCACGCCGCCCTGGATACTCAGGTGAACCGTGCCCTTGCTCATGCCGCGAACGCGCCCTGCGCCTCCAGTTCAGCCTGCTCGTCGGCGCTGATGCCCAGTTCGGCCAGCACTTCGGCGTTGTGTTCGCCCAGCAGCGGCGGATGCCGCCGCACCTGCTGCGGCGTGCCCGAGAGCTTGACCGCAAAGCCGATGTTGGGCACCGTGCCCTCGATGGGATGGTCAATTTCCATGCGCATTTTGCGCGCCCGGCCGTGCTCGCTCTCAAAGGCTTCCGGGTAAGTCAGGATGGGGCCGGCCGGAATGCCTGCTGCCAGCAGCGTGTCCACCCAGTAGTCCTTGGGCTGCTCGCGAAAGCTGCGCTCCAGTTCTTCCTCCAGCGCTGCCCGGTTGGCCAGCCGGAGCGAGATGGTGGAAAAGCGCGCATCCTCGGCCAGGTCGGGCCGCTCGATCAGTCCGCACAGCTTGAGCCAGAGCTTCTGGTTGTTGGCGCCCATCACGAAATAACCGTCGGCACTGGCCATGGCCTGGTAAGGCGCGGTCATTTTGTTGGCCGTGCCCAGCGGCTCGGGCGGCTTGCCCGTGCCCCAGTAGTCGCAAATATCCCAGACCGAAAAAGCCATGGCCGAGTCGAACAGCGACGCATCGATGTACTGGCCCTGGCCCGTGGCCTTGGCGCCGATGTAGGCGGACAGCGTGCCATAGATCGCAAACAGGGCGCAGCCAATGTCGGCCACCGGCACGCCGGCCTTCACCGGCGGGCCGCCCGGGTAGCCGGTCACGCTCATCACGCCAGACATGGCCTGCGCCATCAGGTCGAACCCGGGGCGGTCGGCCCAGGGCCCGGTCTGGCCGAAGCCCGAAATACTGGTGTAGACCAGCCGGGGGTTGATCTCTTTCAGCACGTCGTAGCCCAGGCCCAGGCGCGTCATGGCGCCAGGACGGTAGTTTTCGATCAGGATGTCGGCGTCTTTTGCCATGCGCAGCAGCAACTCGCGCCCGGCGTCGGACTTGAGGTTCAGCGCGACGCTGCGCTTGTTGCGGTTCATGTTCAGAAAGCCCATCGAATCGGGCCCCTTCATCTTGAAGCCCATGGCGCCCCGCGTCTGATCGCCGCCGCCGGGCGGCTCAATCTTGATGACGTCGGCCCCGAGGTCGGCCAGCAGCATGCAGGCATACGGGCCGGCCATGACCTGGCTGATGTCCAGCACCCGGACGCCGGCCAACGGCAAGGGGCGCTTGTTGCTGCTCTCCTGAGAACTCATGCGTCGCCCTTCACATTGGCGTCTTTCACGACTTTGGCCCATTTCCTCGATTCGACCTTGATGAAATCGCCAAACTTTTCAGTCGAACCGCCGCCATCTTCGGCACCGTACTGCTCAAACTTTTCAGCCACGTCGGGCATCTGCAGAACCTTGTTGATGTCTTCATTCATGCGTTTGGCCAGCGCTAGAGGCAGCTTGCCCGGGCCGACCAGGCCGTACCAGGTGGTGGCCTCGAAGCCCGAAAAACCCGATTCATCCATGGTCGGCACGTTCGGATGGCCTTTGGCGCGCTTCTGGCGGGTCTGCGCCACGGCAATCGCCTTGCCGCTTTTGACGTGTGGCGTCGCTGCCGTCATGGTGTCAAAGCTGTAGTTGATCTGACCGCCGATCAGGTCGGTGAGCATGGGGCCCGAGCCCTTGTAGGGCACATGAATCGCGTCGATCTTGGCGGCCAGCTTGAACATCTCCAGCGCCAGGTGTTGCGCCGATCCGTTGCCGGCCGAGCCAAAGCTGATCTTGCCGGGGTTCTTGCGGCACAACTCCACCACGTCTTTCACCGTGCGTGCCGCCTGCTGCTCGTTGCAGACCAGCAAATTGGGTGTCACGCCCACCAGCACGAGAGGCGTGAAGTCGTTTTCGACGCTGTAGGTCATCTTCGGCGTGAGCGCGGGCGCAATGGCGTGGCTGTTGATGTGCGCCATCAGCAGCGTGGTGCCGTCGCTGGGCTGCTTGGCCACGTAATCGGCGGCAATCATGCCGGCGGCCCCGGCCTTGTTTTCGACCAGCACGGTGGTGTTCCACATCACCGAGAGTTTTTGCGCAATGACGCGGGCCAGGATGTCGGTGCCGCCGCCCGGCGCAAAACCGACAATGATGCGGATCGGATTGGTGGGCAATGCCTGCGCCCACAGTGTGGGGGCGGCGATGGTGGCGGCTGCGGCGCCGGTGGCGCTGATGAAGGTTCTGCGTTGCATGGTTTTGTCTCCTGGTGTTAATGAAATAGACCTCTAGCCCACGCTCTATCGGCGTGATGCGCTACCAACTCAATAGCAATATGAACTTTCGTTCAAGCCGCCTTACGCTCTGGCGCCACGGCGGCGTGGCTTGAAAAGTGGTCCATCGCGGCTTGCACGCCCGAACCTGCCAGCTTGACGCCCGCCAGCTTCAGGCCCATCTCGCAACCGGCCAGCGCGGCCATCAGCGTCAGGTCGTTGCAGTCGCCCAGGTGGCCGATGCGGAACATTTTTCCCTTGACCTTGCCCAGCCCCGTGCCCAGCGAGCAGTCAAAGCGCTCGTAAATGATCTTGCGCACCGCATCGGCGTCAATGCCGCCTGGCATCATCACGCCGGTCAGCACCGGCGAATACACGGCCGCATCGGCGCACTGGATTTGCAGACCCCAGGCCTTGACGGCAGCGCGCACGCCCTGGGCCCAGCGCTGATGGCGCGCAAACACGGCCTCCAGACCATGCGCCAGCAGCATGTCGCAGGCTTCGCTGAGTGCGTAGAGCAAATTGGTGTTGGGTGTTGACGGCCAGTAGCCGGTCTTGTTCATCTCGATGATTTCGTCCCAGGCCCAGAAAGCTTTGGGCAGCGTAGCCTTTTTGCTGGCCTCAAGGGCCTTGGCAGACACGGCGTTGAAACTGATGCCGGGCGGCAACATCAGGCCTTTTTGCGAACCACTGATGCTCACGTCAACGCCCCATTCGTCATGGCGGTAGTCGGCCGAGGCCAGGCCCGAAATGGTGTCGACCAGCAGCAGCGCCGGGTGTTTGGCGGCGTCCATCGCCTTGCGCACCGCGGCGATGTTGCTGGTCACGCCGGTGGAGGTTTCGTTGTGCACCACGCACACCGCCTTGATCGCGTGCTGGGTGTCGGCCTTCAGGCGCTCCTCAATCAGGCTGGCCTGCACACCGTGGCGCCAAACGTCGGCGCCCGGATGGCTCATCACCTCGGTTTTAAGCCCCAACCGTACCGCCAGCTTTTGCCACAGCGCGGCAAAGTGGCCGGTTTCGTACATCAGCACATGGTCGCCGGGGCTCAGCGTGTTGGCCAGCGCTGCTTCCCAGGCGCCGGTGCCGGAAGCGGGGTAAATGATGACGGGCTGGCGGGTCTGGAAGATTTTCTGGACATCGGCCAGCACCTTCAAGCCCAGCGCTGCGAATTCGGGGCCGCGGTGGTCGATGGTGGGCAGGCTCATGGCGCGCAGGATGCGGTCGGGCACCGGCGAGGGGCCTGGGATTTGCAGAAAGTGGCGGCCGGTGGGATGAAAATCTAGCGTCAACATGTAGCGGATACTCCGGAGGTGGTTTCGCTATTTTTTGCATACAAAATTCATTTGTCAACGACAATAGCAACTACCTAGGGTTTACGATTGATTTAACGTACATATTTTTTGCATACAAAATTTACTACCATGTCCGCAGAAATCATTGCCATCCCCCGCGCCGCCCTGCACGAGCAGGTTGCGCACCGCCTGCGCCAGATGCTGGTCGAAAACCGCATTCCGCCCGGCGCCAAACTCAATGAACGCGAGCTCAGCGAAGTGCTCAATGTCTCGCGCACACCGCTGCGCGAGGCCATCAAGATGCTCGCGGCCGAAGGCCTGGTCGAGTTGCTGCCCAACCGGGGCGCAATCGCGGTCGAACTGACCGAAGCCGATGTGCGCAACACCTTCGAGGTCATGTCCGGGCTGGAAGCCCAGTCGGGTGAACTGGCGGCCCAGCGCATCACCGACGCCGAACTGAACGAAATCAAGGCCATGCACTTTGACATGCTGGCCGCCTACACGCGCCGCGACCTGCCGGCCTACTACCGGCTGAACTCGGCGATTCACCGCGCAATCAATGCTGCAGCCAAAAACCCGGTACTCATCGCCACCTACAACCAGGTCAATGCACGCTTGCAGGCCCTGCGCTTTCGCTCCAACCAGAACGAGGAAAAGTGGCGCGATGCTGTCAAGGAGCATGAGCGGATGGTGGCGGCGCTGAACGCTCGCGACCCTGTGGCCATGCGCGCCGTCATGTCCGAGCACCTGGCCCACAAGCTCGATGCCGTGATTCAGCAGTTGCACGATGCCGGTGCAGCCAGCCGTCCCTCTTCAAAAGCCTGAACAATGAATGCTCCCCTCCCCCTGAAAATCACCCAGGAAGCCGCCGCCCACGCTTACGACGATGTGGCGCGCGTCAGCAACGAAGTGGCCGGCCGCCTGGCTGCCCGGCTGGCTGCAGAAACCAAAGGCGAAGTGCTTTTTTCAGGCACTGACCGGGGCCGCTACGCGACCGATGCGTCCATCTACCAGGTGATGCCGGTCGGCGTGTTCGTGCCGCGCCATGCCACCGACGTAAAAACCGCGCTTGATATCTGCCGCGACCTGCAGGTGCCCATCGTTCCGCGTGGCGGCGGCACCAGCCAGTGCGGCCAGACCGTAGGCGCCGGACTGGTCATTGACTACGCCAAGCATGTGCGCAACATCCTCGCTGTCGATGCCGAAGCGCGCACCGCCGAGGTCGAGCCCGGCATCGTGCTCGACCATCTCAATGCTGCGCTCAAGCCGCACGGGTTGTGGTATCCGGTCGATGTGTCCACCAGCGCGCAAGCCACGCTGGGCGGCATGGCGGGCAACAACTCCTGTGGCAGCCGCAGCATCGCCTACGGCAACATGGTGCACAACGTGCTGGGCGCCACGGCCTGGCGCTCTGACGGCAGCTTGCTGGAACTGGGGCGCTACGACGCTGCCTCCGGCCCGGCCCGCGCACTGGGCGATTACGTCAAGGCGCTGTCTGACCAGCTTCGCCCGGAAATCGAAGCGCACTGGCCCAAGGTGCTGCGCCGGGTGGCCGGCTACAACCTGGACATCTTCAACAACCAGAACGAAAAACCGTACACGCCCGATGGCTCGGTCAATCTGGCGCACCTGCTGGTGGGCAGCGAAGGCACGCTGGCGCTGACCAAATCACTGACGCTGCGCCTGAGCGAATTGCCGCGCGCCAAGGTGCTGGGCGTGGTGAACTTTCCGACGTTCTACCAAGCGATGGATTCGGCCCAGCACATCGTCAAGCTCGGCGACGGCACGCTGACGGCGGTGGAGCTGGTTGACCGCACGATGATAGAGCTGTCGCTGCAAAACCCGGCTTTTGCGCCCACCGTGCGAACCGCGCTGATCGGCCAGCCCGATGCGATTTTGCTGGTGGAGTTCTCGGGCAGCTCCAAGGCCGAACTCACGCCCAAGATCAAACAGCTGGTCGAGCTGATGGGCGAACTAGGCCTGCCGGGATCGGTGGTCGAAATGATTGACGACGCACCGCAAAAAAACCTCTGGGAAGTGCGCAAGGCGGGCCTCAACATCATGATGAGCCTCAAGGGCGACGGCAAGCCGGTCAGCTTTATTGAAGACTGCGCCGTGCCGCTGGCGCATCTGGCCGACTACACCGATGCGCTGACGCAGGTCTTCCGCAAATACGGCAGCAAAGGCACCTGGTATGCCCATGCCTCGGTCGGCACATTGCATGTGCGGCCCATCCTGGACATGCGCCGCGAAGGTGCTTCCAAAATGCGCGCCATTGCCGAAGAAGCCTCGGCCCTGGTGCGCCACTACAAGGGCGCCTACAGCGGTGAACATGGCGATGGCCTGTGCCGCGGTGAGTGGGTGGAATGGCAGTTTGGCCCGAAGATCAACGACGCGTTTGCGCAGATCAAGAATTACCTCGATCCGCTGAACCTGCTCAGCCCGCAGCGCATCGTCAACCCGCCCAAGATGGACGATACGCGCTTGATGCGCTTTGCGCCCAGCTACAAGGTGATTCCAATCCAGACCGCGCTCGACTGGAGCGCCTGGAATGTGCAGAACGACCCGGTGACCGAGCAAACCGGCGCGCCCGGCACCGGCGGCGATGCCGCCCAAGGCTTTGCCAAAGCGGTGGAAATGTGCAACAACAACGGCCACTGCCGCAAGTTTGACGCGGGCACCATGTGCCCGAGCTACCGCGTCACGCGCGACGAGAAACACCTGACACGCGGCCGCGCCAACACGCTGCGCCTGGCTTTGTCGGGCCAGCTCGAAGGTATCAAGGCCGAAGACGCCTTCACCAGCGACGCGGTGAAGGACGCGCTGGACTTGTGCGTGGGCTGCAAAGGCTGCAAGCGCGACTGCCCGACCGGCGTGGACATGGCCAGGATGAAGGTCGAGTTTTTGCACCACTACAAAGCCAAACACGGCTACACGCTCAAAGACAAGCTGGTGGCCTATCTGCCTGACTACGCCCACTGGGCCAGCCGCCTGGCGCTGCTGCTGAACCTGCGCGACAAGATTCCCGGCCTGGCCGCGCTGAGCGAAAAAATGATGGGCTTTTCCGCAAAACGCACGCTGCCGCAGTGGAAGACCCAGACCTTCTTCAACTCGGGCGCGGCCGGCGCCAGCCGTGAAGAAGTGCTGGCTGCAGCCAAGCCCGTCGTGCTGTTTGTGGACACCTTCAACGGCTACTTTGAAGCAGGCAACGCCAGTTCAGCATTAAAAGTGCTGCAAGCCGCCGGCTACACGGTGCACATTGCTACTAAAACAGTAGCAGATGGCAAAAGCCTGTGCTGCGGCCGCACCTACCTGGCCAGCGGCATGGTGGACAAGGCCAAAGCCAAGGCAAGCGAACTGGTCGCCGCCCTGCTCCCGTTTGCCGAAAAAGGCATTGCCATCGTCGGGCTGGAGCCTTCCTGCCTGCTGACGATGCGCGACGAAATGCTGGTGATGGGCCTGGGCGACGCGGCCCAAACCATCAGCCGGCAGGCACTGCTGTTCGAAGAATTCCTGGCGCGCGAAGCGACTGCCGGGCAGCTTGAAACGCTCAAGGCCAGGCTCAAGCCAGTCGATCAACCGATCCTGCTGCACGGCCATTGCCACCAGAAGGCCTTTGGCGCGGTGAGCCCGATCATCGACGTGCTCAAGCTGATTCCGGGCGCCAAACCCGAACTGATCGAGTCGAGCTGCTGCGGCATGGCGGGCAGTTTCGGCTACGAGGCCAGCCATTACGAGGTGTCGATGCAGATGGCCGAGCTCAGCTTGCTGCCCGCCGTACGCCAACAGCCCGACGCCATCGTAGTGGCCGACGGCACCAGTTGCCGCCACCAGATCCGTGATGGCGCGCAGCGCGAAGCGGTTCATGTTGCGGTGTTGCTGGCCCGGCAGCTGCAGGACTGAAGCCTGCAGCTGCGCTGGATGTTACGGGCGGGACAGGCGCCACGCATTCACAGCCAGGTAGCCGTGCCCCGCAGCGCAAGGGGCGCCAACGCACACGGAATGCGTTAAGCTTGTTGCGCGTCTGAGGACGCTTTTTTGTGCAGCGTTTCCATCAAGGTAAAAATGTCCCGTCAAAAATTAGAACACCTTCCTTTCACGATGGACGCCGGTGTCGCCCATCGCGCGGCGCTGGGCCTGATCGTCCTTGCCACCGACATCACCCTGGAACACGAGTGGCACGAGATGATCCACCTGCCCGGCGTGGTCACGCACACCAGCCGCCTCTACAACGCGGCGGCGATCAACCCGGATACCCTGGCGGCGATGGAAAAGGACATCGCCGGCGCCACCGCGCTGCTGCGCCCCGGCGAAAAAATCGACGTCGTCTCCTTTGCCTGCACCTCGGGGTCCATGGTCATCGGCGAGGAGCATGTGTTTTCCCGCATTCGCGAGGCGCGCCCCGGCGTCGCCTGCAGCACGCCCATCACCGCCGCGCTGGCGGCGCTGGACGCGCTCGGGGCCAAGCGCATCGCCCTGCTCACGCCCTACGTCGAATCGGTCAATAACTGGATGTGCGATTACATCGAGGCGCGCGGCGTGGCGGTGCCGGTATTCGGCTCCTTCAACCACGAGGATGACAACGAGGTGGCGCGCATCGACGGCCCCTCGCTGGCGGCGGCGGTGGAACAGCTTGGGGCACAGGAGGTGGATGCTGTTTTCGTCTCCTGCACCAGCGTGCGCGTCGCCCACCTCATCGCCGGCCTGGAGGCGAAGCTCGGCAAGCCGGTGATTTCCAGCAACCAGGCGCTGGCCTGGCATACCCTGCGCCTGGCCGGCATCCGCGACACGCTGCCAGGCTGGGGACGGCTGCTTGCCCTGTAAAGCGCGCACACTGCGGCAAGCCGTCGGCCAGATCAGGGAGATCCGTGAAAAGGTTTTGAGGGCTGGAAGCCAATTTGGCTTCCAAAAAACACCCGCTTAATCGGCGTAAATGCCAGCCTTCTTGATGACCGGCGCCCACTTCGTGATTTCAGCTTCCAGATGGGTTTTCAGGCCTGCCGGAGAGATTTTTTCCATCGGTGGAATGTCCGAGCTCAGTTCGGCCAGTCGCTGCTTGACCATCGGGTCCTGCATCGCTGCGCGCAAGGCGGCGTTGATTTTTTCGAGCACCGGCGCTGGCGTGCCTTTGGGCGCGTACATGCCGTGCCAGACCTTCACTTCAAACCCTTTGAGGCCCTGCTCGTTCAGCGTGGGCACATCGGGCAGCGCGGACAGGCGGTTCAAAGAAGTCACGCCATAGACCTTGACCCGCCCGTCCTTGATCAGCGGAACGGTTTGGGTGGTCTGGTCACACAGCAAATCCACCTGGCCGCCGAGCAGGTCGTTCATGGCCGGGCCTGTGCCCTTGTAAGGAATGGTATTGAGTTCGACGCCGATCTGGCTCATGAACAGCAAGCCGCACAGGTGCGAGACTGCGCCCAGCCCTGCATTGGCCAGCGAGACGTTTTTACCATTGGTTTTGAGGTAAGTCTGCAACTCGGAAAAGTTGGCGGCGGGAAAGTCCTTGCGTGCCAGCAGGGTCATGGGCACATCGACCACCTGGCCGATGTATTCGAAGTCTTTCAGCGGGTCGAAGCTGAGCTTGCGGTACAGGGCGGGCGCTGTGGCCATGCCCATGTGGTGAATAAAGAGCGTGTAGCCATTGGGTGCGGCGCGCGCCACCCGGGTAGCCGCAATGGTGCCGCCGGCGCCGACGGTATTTTCGACCAGCACGGTCTGGCCCAGCGCCTTGCTCATCGGTATGGCAATCATGCGGGCCACCACATCGGTCGGGCCGCCGGCGGCAAAAGGCACGACCAGGGAAACCGGTTTATCCGGAAAAGCAGCCTGGCTGAAGGCCTGCGTGCCCGCGCCCAGCGTGGCTGCCGCGGCACAGGCCAGCAGCAGGGTTTTAAGTTTGAAATTCATCTTGTCTCCTTGTCGTTAGTAAAAAAAGCAGTGGCCTCATGGCGCTGTGCCATAGAAAAATTCAAAAATTCCGGCGCCGTGGTCCTGCCCCGTTTCATGCTGCGGCTTGCAACGCCAGCGTGCGCTGGGCCAGCCGCAGCACAGGCGCATCGACCATGCGGCCGTCAAGGCTGAAAACACCGCCGCCCACGCTGCTGTTTTTTTCAAGCACCCTGCGCGCCCATTCTAGTTCGGCGGCCGTCGGCCCCAATGCCGCATTGACCACGGCCACCTGCGACGGATGAATGCACAGCTTGCCGCCGAAGCCGCCGCGCCGGCTGCGCTCGGCATCAAGCTGCACCTGCGCCCCCGCGTCGGTGCTGTTGGTGTTGGGCGTGACGCCATCGACCGGCGCGGCCAGACCCGCGCGGCGCGACGCCAGCACCAGCGCCAGCCGCACCGGCAGCAACTCGGCCTCGTCGGGGCCGCAGGCCATGCCCACATCGGCCTGAAAGTCCAGGTTGCCAAACACCAGCCTGGCTACCCGAGGGCTGCAGGCCAGCGCATCCAGCACAGCCAGCCCGGCGGCCGACTCCAGCATGGGCAGCAGCGCGCAGGCTGGGCCCGCGCAGGCCGCCACGCGGCTGATCTCGGCCGCCGACTCGACCTTGGGCAGCACCACACCGGCCAGGCCAGCGCGCGCCAGTTGCCCCAGCAGCAGCAGGTCGTCGTCATGCCAGGGGGTGCCGCTGGCGTTGATGCGCACCAGCAGGCGCGAACGATCGTCGGCTGGCAGGCCGGCAAAGCCCTCGGCCAGTTGCGCACGGGCAGCCGTTTTTGCGTCGGCAGATACGGCGTCTTCCAGGTCAATGATGACCGCGCCGGCGCCCGAGGCCAGCGCTTTGGCGTAACGCTCGGGGCGGTTGGCCGGCACAAACAAAAAGGAGCGGGCCCGCGCCAGTGAGGAGGTCGGCGTTTCAGTCATGCCGCACCTGCCAGCAAAATTCCCACGCGCGGCCACTGCGCGACCTGCCACAGCGCGTCCACCGCGGCCTGCATTTCAGCGGGCGTGGCACCGCCACTGAAGGCGGCCAGGCGCAGCGCCTTGGCCGTGATCTCGTCGCGGCTCAGCGTATTGCCGGGGTCGCCCTTGGGCTCGTCGACACGGCCGTGCAGCACCCGGCCATCGGTGGTGTGCACGGTGACCTTGCCAATCCAGCGCTGCGGGTAGGCGCTGTCCACCTCGGCGTCGAGTTCCATGCTCACGCGGTCGCGCAGGCTTTGCGTGCTGGCGTCGAGAAAATGCTGGTCAAACTCGACCAGACCGGCATGGCCAAAACGCGCCACCAGCGCCAGCACCGTGCCCATGGAAAACTTGGACTGGTGCACGGTGGTGGGACGCAGCACCGGCCCCAGCACGTCGATGGCCCCCTGGTGCACATGCGTGATGACGCTCGCCAGATCGTCGGACTTGAGGTCATGCGCCTGCATCACCTGCAGCAGCGCGTCGGCCGCCGGATGGGTGTGGCGGCAACTGGCGTGGTACTTGAACGAGGTTTCGGCCGTGGCCCAGCGCGACCCCAGCCGGTCCGTGAGCTTGGCCGGGTCGGCATCGCTGGACATGCCGGCGGCCATGCCCTGCGGGCCTTCAAAGATTTGCGCCGCGCCGGTAAAGCCGTCTTGGGCGAGGTAGGCCGACATCAGGCCCGCCGCTGCGGCATGCGCGGTGTGCAGCTGCTTGCTGTCAGAAGCCGTGCGCAAAAACTCCCACAGACCGGCCGACTGCGTACCCGCCGAACCGAAGGCATGCTGCATCTGCCGGGCATTGAGCCCCAGCAGGTTGCCCACGGCAGCGGCGGCGGCCAGCGTGCCCGCCGTGCCCGTGGTGTGAAACACCTTGTAGTGCGATCGACCCAGGAACTCCCCCACACGAATGCCCACTTCATAGCCTGCCACGCTGGCGGCAATCAGTTGCTGCCCGCTGGCACCCAGCGCCTGCGCTGTGGCCACCGCAGCCGGAAAGACGACCGTGGCCGGGTGAAATACCGAGGCGTTGTGCACATCGTCCTGCTCGGCCACATGCGATGCGGCTGCGTTGGCCATGGCCGCAAAGTAGGGACTGGTGCGCGCGCGGCTGACAATCACCTCGGCCGGGCCGGCCGGCGGCGTGTCGCAGCCCAGCACAGATTGCGGCCCCATGGCCTGCGCGAAGCGCGTGATGCTGTCGACTGCGCGCGCGCCGTGTCCGGCCACGGCCGAAGCGAACCAGTCCACCAGCAAGTCCTCGGTGCGGCGGACAACGTTCTCGGGGATATTTTCAAAACACAAGTTGGCGGCAAAGGCGGCCAATTCGGCAGAAGCAGTGGTCATGAGGTTTCCTTATGAGTCAAATTGGCACTTCGTGCATACTGCGCGGGCACAAGTAGCTATGTTTAAAAGAGCAGTCATTGATCGCGTAGGTCGGGTTAGCCGAAGGCGTAACCCGACATCGGCGATTCTGGATGCGCCTTCCGGGGATGTTGGGTTACGCTGCGCTAACCCGACCTACAAGCTCAAATTGCGTCATCAAATAGCCTTCGCAGCGCGCAGCGCCGCGATCTGGGCATCGCCCCGCCCCAGTTCGCGCAGGATGGCCTCGGTGTGCTGGCCCACGGCCGGCACCGGGTCCATGCGGTAGTCAAACGCGTTGTTGCGCCCGGGCGGCAGCAGCGCCGGGATGTCGCCTGCGGGCGAGCCCACGTCCTGCCAGCGCGCGCGCGCCTTGAGCTGCGGGTGCGCCCACAGGCCGGCCATGTCGTTCATGCGGGCGTTGGCGATTTGCGCTTCATCCAGCCGCGCCTCCACCTGCGCCGTGGTCAGCGCTTTGAACACATCAACAATGATGGCTTTGAGCGCGTCGCGGTGCTGGTTGCGCTTGGCGTTGCTGTCAAAGCGCGGGTCAGTGGCCAAGCCAGCGTCCTTCAGCACGGTGTCGCAAAAACTTTTCCATTCGCGCTCGTTCTGCAGGCCCAGCATCACCGTGCCGCCGTCGCCAGCCTGAAACGGACCATAGGGGTAGATGCTGGCGTGCGAAGCGGCCGTGCGCGGCGGCGGCGGCGCGCCGTCGAACGCGTAATACATCGGGTAGTTCATCCATTCGGCCAGCGACTCCAGCATCGACACGTCGATGTGACTGCCCTGCCCGGTCTTGCCGCGCAGCAGCAGCGCCGACAGGATGCCGGTGTAGGCGTACATGCCGGCCGCGATGTCGGCCACCGAATTGCCCGCCTTGGCTGGCGCATCGGGTGTGCCGGTGACCGACAGAAAACCGGCTTCGCTCTGGATCAGCAAGTCATAGGCCTTTTTGTCGCGGTAGGGGCCGTCTTCGCCATAGCCCGAGATGTCGCAGACGATCAGCTTCGGGTGTTGCTGGCTGAGCGCCTCGAAAGACAGGCCCATGCGCGCCGCCGCGCCGGGCGCGAGGTTTTGCACCAGCACGTCGGCCTGTCCCAGCAACTGCTTCAGGGTAGCCAGCGCCTCGGGCTGCTTCAGGTCCAGAGTCAGGCTTTCCTTGGAGCGGTTGGTCCAGACAAAGTGCGAGGCCAGGCCCTTGACGCGGCTGTCATAAGCGCGCGCAAAGTCGCCCGTGCCGGGGCGCTCGACCTTGATGACGCGCGCGCCCAGGTCGGCCAGCTGCCGGGTGCAGAACGGCGCGGCGATCGCGTGTTCGAGGGAAACGACGGTGATGCCGTCAAGCGGTCGGGTCATGGCCATCCTTTAGAAAGAGCGCGGCATGCCCAGCACATGCTCGGCCA
>NZ_JAUXNA010000084.1 GCF_030682935.1 Polaromonas sp. | reverse complement strand
GGGCCGATCACGTTGTTGGCGGCGCGCAAAATCGCGCTGGTCGAGCGGTAGTTTTGCTCGAGCTTGACCACCTTTAAATTGGGAAAATCCTGCGGCAGCCGCTTCAGGTTGTCCAGCGTCGCGCCGCGCCAGCCATAGATCGACTGGTCGTCGTCGCCCACCGCCGTGAAGCGGCCGCGCGCGCCCACCAGCAGTTTCAGCACTTCATACTGCGTGGCGTTGGTGTCCTGGTATTCATCGACCAGCACATGGCCGAGCGCTGCCTGCCACTTGCCGCGCACGGTTTCGTGCTCCTGCAGCAGTTTGAGGGGCAGGCCAATCAGGTCGTCAAAGTCCACGCTCTGGTAGGCGCTCAGGCGCTCTTCGTACTGCGCCATGATGCGCGCCATCACCCGCTCTTCATCGCCATTGACCTGGGCCTCGGCCTGGGCGGCGTTCAGGCCCATGCCTTTCCAGCGGCTGATGGTCCACTGCCAGTTCCGCACGGTGGCCGCGTCGGTGCTGCCGCCCGCGTCTTTCAAAATGCTGGTGACGTCGTCGCTGTCGAGAATGGAGAACTGCGGTTTCAGGCCCAGCGCTTGCCCGTCTTGCCGCAGCATGCGCACGCCCAGCGCATGAAAGGTGCAAATCAGCACGCCGCGCGCCTGCTTGCCAATCAGGCTCTTGGCGCGCTCGCGCATTTCGGCGGCGGCCTTGTTGGTAAAGGTGATGGCGGCGATCTGCTCGGGCTTCAGGCCAGTCTGGATCAGCCGGCCAATCTTGTGGGTGATCACCCGCGTTTTGCCCGAACCCGCTCCCGCCAGCACCAGGCAGGGGCCGTGCAGGTAGTTGACGGCTTCCTGCTGGGCAAGGTTCAGGCCGGCAGCGGCGGCAGAGGAAACGGGGGGGGCGGACGACATGCGGAAGGAAGCTGAAAAATTGAAATGAGCCAGCCGGCATCATAGCCAGTCAAGCCCGCACCCACATTGGCGGTGACAATACGCCCCGTGTTCAGCATTTTCCTTGTCACCTTCCCCTTCTTTGCGCTTGTGCTGGCCGGCTACGTTGCGGCGCGCCGGCGCATGCTGCCGCTGGAGGCGATTCCCGGGCTCAACGGCTTTGTGCTGTATTTCGTGCTGTTTTGCATGCTGTATTGTTTTGGCGCCAACACGCCGATCGAGCAGCTGCTCGATGGCAGCCTGGTCGCGGTCTACCTGCTGTGCGCGATGCTGATGGTGGGCTTGACGATCTGGCTGACGCGCCAAGGCCGCATCGGCTGGAATGACGCCTCGTTTGGCGCGCTGGTGGCGGCCTTTCCAAACACCGGCTTCATGGGCGTTCCGCTGCTGGTGGCCCTGATGGGCGCCCAGGCGGCGGGCCCGGCCATCGTGGCCATCATGGTGGACATGGTGATCACGTCGTCGCTCTGCATCGCGCTGTCGCGGCTCGACGGGGCCGATGAACACGGCGCGGCCAGGGCGGCCCGGCTGGCGCTCAAGGGCGTGGTGGCCAATCCGCTGCCCTGGTCCATTGCCCTGGGCGCGCTGGCCTCCGCCGTGGGCTTTGCGTTGCCAGAGCCCCTCATGGGCACGGTCAGCCTGCTGGCCGATGCGGCCTCGCCGGTTGCGCTGTTCACGATTGGCGCGGTGCTGGCACGCTCCCAAATGAATAGCGCAACCCGAACGCCCTTGGCAGACTACGTGCCTGTAGCGCTTATAAAACTGGTGGTTCACCCGCTGCTGGTGGGGGGCGTGGGGCTGGGCGCCATCGCCTTGGGTCTGCCGCTGGACCGCTTTGCCCTGACCGTGGTGGTGCTGGTGGCCGCACTGCCCAGCGCCAGCAATGTCGCCATGCTGGCCGAGCGTTTTGGGGCGGACAACGGGCGCATCGCGCGCATTATTTTGCTGTCAACCGTGCTGGCGTTTTTTAGTTTTCCGGCGGCGGTGGCGCTGCTGA
>NZ_JAUXNA010000080.1 GCF_030682935.1 Polaromonas sp. | reverse complement strand
TGGACTTCAAGGTGTTCAGCGCGCCCGCCACGACCCCCGGCGGCCGCGTGGTCGCCTTGCGCGTGCCGGGTGGCGCTGAAATGAGCCGCAGCGAGATTGATGGCTACACCGAGTTCGTCAAGATTTACGGCGCCAAGGGCCTGGCCTGGATCAAGGTCAACGATGTCAGCAAGGGCCGCGAAGGCTTGCAGAGTCCTATCGTCAAGAATATTCACGATGCGGCCATCGCGGAAATCCTCAAGCGCACGGGTGCCCAGAATGGCGACCTGATTTTCTTTGGCGCCGACAAGGCCAAGGTGGTCAACGACAGCATTGGCGCGCTGCGCGTCAAGGTCGGTCACAGTGAGCTCGGCAAAAAGGCCGGCTTGTTCACCAAGGGCTGGAAGCCGCTGTGGGTGGTCGATTTTCCGATGTTCGAGTTCGACGAAGGCGGCCAGCGCTGGAGTGCCGTGCACCATCCGTTCACGGCGCCCAAAGACGGTCATGAGGACTGGATGGACACCGATCCCGGTCGCTGCATCGCCAAGGCCTACGACATGGTGCTCAACGGCTGGGAACTGGGCGGCGGCTCGGTTCGTATCCACCGCGCCGAGGTGCAGAGCAAGGTCTTCAATGCGCTGAAGATTGGTCCTGAAGAAGCGCAAGAGAAGTTCGGCTTCCTGCTCGACGCCCTGCAGTATGGCGCGCCGCCGCACGGTGGCCTGGCCTTTGGCCTGGACCGCATTGTCACCATGATGACCGGTGCCGAGTCGATTCGCGATGTGATTGCCTTCCCCAAAACCCAGCGTGCCCAGTGCCTGCTGACCCATGCGCCGAGTCCGGTGGATGAAAAGCAGTTGCGCGAACTGCATATCCGCTTGCGCAATCCGCAGCCGGCCGCGTAGTTCGCTACGGTGTGAAGCAAGGGGGATGCCTTGAAAGCTTTCAAGATCCCCGAGTCTGTGCTGGTCGTGATCTACACGCCTCAGCTTGAGGTGCTGCTGATCAAGCGCGCCGACCATCCGGGCTTCTGGCAAAGTGTCACGGGCTCCAAAGACGCGTTGGACGAGCCCGTGCTGCAAACGGCGCAGCGCGAGGTGATGGAAGAAACCGGCATCACCGCCCCTGCGGCCCAATGGCGCGACTGGGGGCTGTCGAATGTCTATGACATCTACCCGGCGTGGCGCCATCGCTACGCGCCGGGAGTCGTGCGCAACACCGAGCATCTTTTTGGCCTGCGCCTGCCCGAGCGTTGCGCCGTCACGCTCAACCCACGCGAGCACACGGAATGGCAGTGGTTGCCGCATCGCACTGCGGCCGAGCGCTGCTTTTCGCCCTCCAACGCCGAAGCCATTTTGCTGCTGCCGCAGTTCATCGCTTGAGTCGGGCGGTGCTGGCGTCCATGCGATGCCAGACCGGATGGGCGAACATCGCCTACGCGGCTCGATTACCCTCTACCTTCGAGGTGCTCAATCCCTGAGCACCCGTCATTCATGACGCAACACCGACCGCCCATGCCCGCACGCCAGCCATCC
>NZ_JAUXNA010000076.1 GCF_030682935.1 Polaromonas sp. | reverse complement strand
CACACCGCAGCGCTGAGCCACAACCGCGCGCGCGTCCGCACTGCCGCACCGGACGGCCGCGTCTGGGCCGGCGTCAGGGCCAACGCCTCTGGCCACGGCATCGTGCGCGATGTTGTCGCGCTGCGACGCGCCGACGGCTATCCGCGCCACTGCCCCACCGGCACGCCCGTGCTGGTGAACGGCGTGCGGTGCCGCATGGTCGGCCGCGTCAGCATGGACATGATCACCGTGGACCTCACGCCGGTGCCTGACGCAGGCATGGGCAGCGAGGTCACGCTGTGGGGCCGCTCGTCCAGCGGCGCCGTGTTGCCGATCGATGAAGTGGCGCGGGCCGCCGGCACGGTGGGGTACGAGTTGATGTGCGCGCTGGCGCCTCGTGTGCCGGTGGTGGCCGATTGATCTGAATGAGATCGGCTTTGGTGCAGGGCGTGCCTGCCCACGCCTCAGTAGGTCTGGCTCGCGGCCACCGCCGGCAACGAGGTTTTGAACCTGGCCGCCAGCGCGCTGCTCGCGTGCACCAGCAACTGGGTGTCCAGGCCCACCGCCACAAAGGTGGCGCCCAGTGCCAGGTAGTGGCGTGCCAGCACTTCGTCGGATGCCAGGATTCCAGCGGCCTTGCCGGCTTTGACGATGCGCGCAATCGCGTCCTCGATCGCCGCCTGCACCGCCGGGTGGCCGGGGTTGCCCGGGTGGCCCATCGACGCCGACAGGTCGGCCGGGCCAATGAACACGCCGTCCACGCCCTCGGTGGCGGCCATGGCGTCGAGGTTGTCGAGCGCGGTCCGGGTTTCGGCCTGCACCAGCAGGCAGACCTGTGCGTTGGCCTCGTGTACATAAGACGCGTTGCGGCCCCAGCCTGACGCGCGTGCGCCCGCCATGCCGCGCACACCCTCGGGCGGGTAACGCATGGCCTGCACCAGCGCGGCCGCCTGCCCGGCCATGTCCACCATCGGCACCAGCAGGGTTTGCACGCCCAGGTCCAGGTACTGCTTGACCAGCGTGCCGCCGACGTCGCCGTGGCCCACCGGCACGCGTGCAATCGGGTGCGAGGCATAGGGCGCAATCGCCTGCAGCTGGCCCAGAATGCTGCGCAGGTCGTTGGGAGAATGCTCGCCATCGATCAGCAGCCAGTCAAAGCCCGCGCCAGCGCAAATCTCGGCGCTGTAGGCGTCGGCCAGGCCCAGCCACAGGCCGATTTGGGGCCGCCCCTCGGCCAGCGCCTGCTTGAACGGATTGATGGAAGTCTTCATGGGTTGTCCTGTCGTGGGGTTGAAGGGGGTGCTTGAATGCTAACGCGCCGTCCCTACACTAGCCGCATGGCCAAAGAAAAAACGATTTACACCTGCACCGACTGCGGCGGCATCAGCCCCAAGTGGCTGGGCAAGTGCCCGCACTGCAATGCCTGGAACACGCTGATCGAGTCGGTGGCGGAAAGCGCCGCCGGCAAAAACCGCTACAGCACCCCGCATCAAGGGCTGGCCAAGGCCTCCGACGTGATTGCGCTGGCCGACATTGACGCCACCGACATGGCGCGCACGCCCACCGGCCACGACGAACTGGACCGCGTGCTGGGCGGCGGCATTGTCGAAGGCGGCGTGGTGCTGATTGGCGGCGACCCCGGCATTGGCAAATCCACCCTGCTGCTGCAGGCGCTCGATTCGCTGCAGCGCGCCGGCCTGAACACGCTCTATGTCACCGGCGAGGAAAGCGGCGCGCAGGTCGCGCTGCGCGCGCGCCGGCTGGGGCTGGACGGCTCCCAGGTCAAGGTGATGGCTGAAATCCAGCTCGACAAAATCCTGGCCACGCTGGACGCCACCCAGCCGTCCGTGGCGGTGATCGACTCGATCCAGACCGTGTATTCCAGCCTGCTCACCTCGGCCCCCGGCTCGGTGGCGCAGGTGCGCGAATGCGCGGCCCACCTGACGCGCGCGGCCAAGTCCAGCGGCGTCTGCATCGTGCTGGTCGGCCATGTGACCAAGGAAGGCGCGCTGGCCGGGCCGCGCGTGCTGGAGCACATGGTGGACACCGTGCTCTACTTTGAAGGCGACACGCATTCGAGTTTTCGGCTGGTGCGCGCCATCAAGAACCGCTTTGGCGCGGTCAACGAAATCGGCGTGTTCGCCATGACCGAAAAAGGCCTCAAGGGCGTGAGCAACCCGAGCGCCATCTTCTTGAGCCAGCACAGCGAGCCCGTGCCCGGCAGTTGCGTGATGGTCACGCTGGAAGGCACCCGCCCCCTGTTGGTCGAAATACAGGCGCTGGTCGACAGCGGCGGCCCCAACCCGCGCCGCCTCAGCGTGGGCCTGGACCGCGACCGTCTGGCCATGCTGCTGGCCGTGCTGCACCGCCACGCGGGTGTCGCCTGCATGGACCAGGACGTGTTTGTCAATGCCGTGGGCGGCGTGCGCATCAGCGAGCCCGCAGCAGACCTGGCCGTGATGTTGGCGATCACTTCCAGCCTGCGCGGCAAGGCGCTGCCCAAGGGCTTTATCGCCTTTGGCGAGGTCGGGCTGGCCGGCGAAGTGCGGCCCGCGCCGCGCGGCCAGGAGCGCCTGAAGGAGGCCGCGAAATTAGGCTTCAGCGTGGCCGTGGTGCCCAAGGCCAACGCGCCCAAAAAGAACGACAAGGCATTTGAGGGCCTGACGATCCATCCCGTGGAGCGGATCGAGGAAGCCATGGAACTCGTGCGCAGACTGGATTGAGGCGCCTGGCCCGAAAAAAGCCTGCAGCGGGTGATAGATGCTATCGAAAAAATAGCTATTTATGCCCGTTTAATAAGGGCTAGAGGCTTAAAAGGCTTGAAAAATTTCCAAAAAAATCGGCATGCAAACCTGTACGCACTCTCCACAGCGCCGGTTGCGCGCCGTGGCTGCGAAAATACCGCCATGAACTATCAGAAAATCCTTGTTCCCGCCGCTGGCGTCGCCGCGCCTGTGCTGGCTTACTGGTTTTACGGCTGGGCCGGCGTGGCCGCCGCCGTGACGGTGCTGGTGATGTGGGCGCTGCTGCATTTCAACCGCATGGTTCAGGTCCTCAAGCGCGCCGCCAACCGGCCCATCGGCTATGTGGACAGCGCCGTCATGCTCAACGCCAGGCTCAAGCCCGGCATGACCCTGCTGCATGTGGTGGCCATGACCAAAAGCCTGGGCGCCCTGCAAGGCAGCAAGGACATCCAGCCCGAGGTGTACCGGTGGACCGATGGCACGCAGTCGCACGTCACCTGCACGTTTGAGGGCGGCAAACTGGTGCAGCATGCGCTTTTCAGGCCGGCTGAAGAAGCGCCGCCGCCCGCCCCGTAAAATCAGCGTTTCGGGTTTGGCAGCAGCGCACGGCTTTGGCCGGGGTGGCTGGCCCGGATGCCCAATATCACTCCCCCGTACACACCACACTCACCACAGGATCAGCACCATGTCCCCAGTAGCACCCTCCATGGAAGACCGCGACGGCAAAATCTGGATGGACGGCCAGATGGTCGAGTGGCGCGACGCCAAAATCCATGTGCTGAGCCACACCCTGCATTACGGCTGCGGCGCTTTTGAAGGCGTGCGCGCCTACAAAATGGCCGACGGCAGCACTGCCATCTTCCGGCTCGAAGAGCACACCGAGCGCCTGTTCAACAGCGCCAAGATCCTGCGCATGAAAATTCCCTTCACGCCGCAGGAAGTGATGGACGCCCAGCTGGCGGTGGTGCGCGAGAACAAGCTGGAAAGCGGCTACATCCGCCCGCTGACCTGGATCGGCTCCGAAAAACTCGGCGTCAGCCCCAAGGGCAACAAGATTCACCTGATGGTGGCCGCCTGGACTTGGGGCGCCTACCTCGGTGAAGACGGCATGAAGCGCGGCATTCGCGTCAAAACCAGCAGTTTCACGCGCCACCATGTCAACATCACCATGATCCACGCCAAGGCGGTGAGCAACTACACCAACTCGATTCTGGCCAACATGGAAGCCACCGACGAAGGCTACGACGAAGCGCTGCTGCTCGATCCGCAAGGTTTTGCCTCCGAAGGCGCGGGCGAGAACCTGTTCATTGTGCGCAAAGGCGTGGTCTACACCCCGGACTCCAGCGCCGGTGCGCTCAACGGCATCACGCGCAACACCATCTTCGCCATCTGCAAGGATCTGGGCCTCGAACTCAAGGAAAAATCCATCACCCGCGATGAGATTTATATTGCGGATGAAGCGTTTTTCTCGGGCACGGCGGCTGAAGTCACGCCGATCCGCGAGCTTGACCGCATTGAAATTGGCAGCGGCTCACGCGGCCCCATCACCGAAAAAATCCAGAGCGCCTTCTTTGACATCGTCAACGGGCGCAATCCCAAGTACGCGTCCTGGCTCAGCAAGGTTTAAAAGGTTTGACCATGACAAAATCATCTGTTGTCGAGCTGCTGGCCTCCGACCTCAACGCCCAGGGCGGCGTCTACTGCCCCAGCCCCACGGCCGACATGAAGGTCTGGAACAGCCATCCCAAGGTCTACCTCGATGTGGCGCGCACCGGCCAGGCCAAGTGCCCGTATTGCGGCACCGTGTACCAGCTCAAGGCGGGCGAGCACGTTGGCGGTCATCACTAGTGCCCGCTCCCTCATCATCGCGCCGCAGTGGATAGGCGACGCGGTGATGACCGAGCCGCTGCTGCGCCGGCTGCACGCGCGCGGCGAGCGCCTCACGGTGGGCGCCTTGCCGTGGGTCGCGCCGGTGTACCGCGCCATGCCGCAGGTGGCCGAGGTCATGGAGTTCCCGTTTGCCCATGGCGGCCTGCAGTTCAAGGCGCGCCGCGCCATCGCCAAGGGCATTGAGGGCCGGTTTGACAAGGCCTATGTGCTGCCCAATTCGCTTAAAAGCGCGCTGCTGCCCTTGTTGGCCCGCATTCCGCAGCGCATCGGCTACCTCGGCGAGGCGCGCGTCGGCCTGCTCACGCACCGGCTCAAAAATCCGAAAAACAAGCCGCCCATGGTGGCGTTTTATTCGGCCCTGAGCGGTGAAACCGGCCTGGAAGGCGACCGGCCGCAACTGCACATCGGCGCGGCGGACATCGCGGCAACGCTGCACGAGCTGGGTTTGCAGCAAGGCGCCTATGTCGTGTTTGCACCGGGCGCCGAATTTGGCCCGGCCAAGCGCTGGCCGGCTACTCATTTCGCCGAACTGGCCGCCAGGCTGGACCTGCCGGTGGTGCTGCTCGGCTCGGGCAAGGAAGCCGCTTTGTGCGACGAGATCGCCGCGCCGGTGAATGCGGTGCAAGCCGGAAAATGCCTGAACCTGGCCGGCAAAACCTCGTTGCCGCAAGCGCTTGGCCTGATCGCCGCCAGCAGCCGCACCGTCAGCAACGACTCCGGCCTGATGCACGTTGCCGCCGCACTGGGCGTGCCGCAGGTGGCGATTTTTGGCTCGTCCAGCCCCCTGCACACCCCGCCCCTGAGCGACCGGGCCACGGTGCTCTGGCTCAAGGTCGACCCCGCCTACCAGCCGCCGCTGGACTGCGCACCCTGCTTTGCGCGCGAATGCCCGCTGGGCCATACCCGCTGCCTGAATGACATCAGTGCCGAGCGGGTCCTGCGGGCGTTGTAAGAAGCCCGGCATGATGGCGGCTTCACTGCCGCATAGGCAGCCAAAAAAAAGCCACCTTGCGGCAGCTTTTTGAAAGTCCTCCTGAATTTGGGAACTTCGCTGGTACATCACCGGAGTGGTTTACCACCGTATCCGCTTTTTTTTATTCCCTCAAGCATCGATGGTTGTGACAGCAACGAAATCAGTGTCGCGCACGGCTTGGGCGCTGAACATCCCGCAAGTAGAGGAGGGCCGCGGTTTTTTATGAAAACCGCAGAACCGCTTGATCCATCTCAAGTGGTTGGCGCTGTCATGGGCAATTCGACGATGAAGGAAGCGCCGCCGCCGGGGCGGTCTTCGCACCGGACCGTGCCGCCATGGCGCTCGCTGATGGATTTGACCAGGGACAGTCCCAGGCCCACGCCACCTTCGCGCTCGCTGGCGCCCGGCAGGCGGTAAAACGGCTCGAAAATGCGCTCGCGCTGGGCGGCTGGCACGCCCGGGCCGCGGTCCAGCACGCGGATCACGGCGAACGGCTTGGGCCCCGATCGGATTTGCGCCAGCGCCAGGCTGATGTCGCCGCGGCCGTAGCGCCTGGCGTTTTCCAGCAGGTTGCGGATCAGCCGGCGCAGCAGCCGGGGTGAGCCCCGCACCATCAGGCTGTGGCCGGTGGGGGCGGTGCCCCGCCCGGTCTCGGCCGGCAACTCGGCGTTGAGCTCCGCGTTCACGCGCGCGCATTCCTCGGCGGCCAGCCCGGTCAGGTCCAGGGTTTCAAACGGTTCGGCATCGGCCTGCTTGGTGTCGAGCCGGCTGGCCAGCAGGATTTCATCGATCAGCTGGTCGAGCTCGTTGATGCTGCGGTAGATTTCTTCCATGACGGCGGGCGAGCGCTTGAGCCCTTGGGAATTTTCCGGCGGGCCGCCCCTGGAAAAATGGGCCTCCTCGGTGGGCAGCGAAGCACACACAGTGGCGAGCGTGGGGGCCTGATGATCCATCAGCTCAAGCCCCATGCGGATGCGCGCCAGCGGCGAGCGCAGCTCGTGGGAAGCGTTGGCGAGCAGCGATTTGTGCGACTCCATCAGGGTTTCGATGCGTTCGGCCGCGTGGTTGAAGCGCCGGGCCAGAAAAGCCACCTCGTCGTGCCCTTCGGTGTTGATGCGCGCCGACAGGTCGCCCGCGCCCCAGCGCTCCACGCCGCGCTGCAGGGCTTCGAGCCGCAGCGTCAGGCGCCGCATGACGGGGTAGGCGCCCAGCGCCACGGCCAGCCCGACCAGGACCAGCATCCAGCCAAAACTGAAACCAAACGGCGGCCGGTTCAGGGCCCCGCCGGGGGGGCGTGTGGGCCGCGGCAACAGCAGGCTCAGGGTCTGGCCGTCGGTGGTGAGCACCTGAAATTCAATGTCCTCGCCGCGCTTGCGGTCCGGCCTGGTTTGGGCTTTGCCGATGACGTCGCCCGCGGCGTTGTGCACCAGCACTTCACGTATCGGCAGTTGCGGCGGGTCTGCGCTGAAATGCCACGCCGCCCCGACCAGAAACGTCAGCACCGCCACGGTCGCCACCACGGCGAGCCAGATGCGCACATACAGGTGCGACGTGAAACGGGACCACATGCGGGACCGCACGGTGCGCTCAGTCCTGCTGCTTGGCAAAGACGTAGCCGACGCCGCGCACCGTGAGGATGCGTTTGGGGTCTTTGGCGTCGAGCTCGATGGCGCTGCGGATGCGGCCCATGTGCACGTCGATGGAGCGGTCAAACGCTTCGAGCTCGCGCCCGCGCACGGCTTCCATGATCTGGTCGCGGCTGAGCACCCGGCCGGCGCGATCGGCCAGTGCCGCCAGCAGGTCAAACTGGTAGGAAGTCAGCTCGCACAGCTTGCCCGAGACCGACACGCTGCGCGCATCGCGGTCGATTTCGAGCGCGCCAAAGCGCATGACCTTGTGGCCGCCCGCAGCGGCGGCCTCGCTGGCGTCGCCGCCACGGCGCAGCACGGCGCGAATGCGGGCCAGCAACTCGCGCGGCTCAAACGGTTTGGGCAGGTAGTCGTCGGCGCCCACTTCCAGGCCCACAATGCGGTCCATCGGGTCGCCCTTGGCGGTCAGCATCAGCACGGCGGTGCGGGCCAGCTGGCTGTTCGGGTTGCCCTTGATGCGGCGGCACACTTCGAGGCCGTCCATGTCGGGCAGCATCAGGTCCAGGATCACCAGGTCGGCCGGGCTGGCTTCGAGCGCGGCCAGGCCGCTGGCGCCATCGGCGGCATGGGCAAAGCCGTAACCCGACTGGCGCAAATATTCACCCACCATGGTGGCCAGGCGGGTGTCGTCTTCAATCATCAAAAGCTGCTGGGTCATGGCGTGGTCCTGGGGTTGCAGGGGCTGTCCCTTCGGTTCATTCAGATTGAAATCAATGGTGCGCGCCGCACAACAATTGCGCTTGAAGTCGCCGTAAAGTTACGGTAAAAAGCGCCGCCAAGCGTGCAGCATACACGCTTGGACCGGCCTGGCGCGGTTCATGAATTGCTATAAAATATATAGCTTATGATGTCCGTGTTTATTGGGTTGGAGCCGTATTTGACCGTGAAGCAAGCCACACCAGCAGCAGCACCGGCAGACCCAGCAAGGCGGTGGCCGTGAAAAAATGGCTGTAGCCAAAGGTATCCACATACTTGCCCGAATAGCCCGCCAGGAACTTGGGCAGCAGCAGCATCATGGAGCTGAACAGGGCGTACTGGGTGGCCGAATAGTTGACGTTGGTCAGGCTGGACAGGTAGGCAATGAAGGCGGCCGACGCGATGCCGCTGGACAGGTTGTCGGCTGAGATCACCACAATCAGCGCAGTGACATCGTGCCCGCGTGTCCCCAGCCAGGCAAACAGCAGGTTGCTGGC
>NZ_JAUXNA010000067.1 GCF_030682935.1 Polaromonas sp. | reverse complement strand
AGAAGGGGGCGGCATGATCTCCGTAGACCCGGAGCAGAGGGCTTCCCGCCATTACTTCGATCGCGAGTTCGGGGTTCAGGCTGTAAAGCTCCTGCCAGGTGAATATTACGTCACCTCTGAAGATATCGTGTTGACGACAGTCTTGGGGTCGTGTGTGTCAGCTTGCGTGCGTGACAGCACCGCCGGTATTGGTGGCATGAACCATTTCATGTTGCCTGACGAAGCGGATCCGACCTCTCGCGATGCAGCCGCAGCAATGCGATACGGCACCTATGCCATGGAGGTGCTGCTTAACGAATTGTTCAAGGGCGGTGCCAAGCGTGAACGCCTGGAAGCCAAGGTATTTGGTGGTGGTGCAGTACTGGCCAATATGACGATGCTCAATATTGGTGAACGCAATGCTGACTTTGTGCTGCGATATCTTCAGGTGGAGCGGGTCCGCATGGCGGCTCAGGATTTGCGGGGCAAGCTGCCTCGGCGGATTAATTACTTTCCATTGACCGGCAGGGTTACCGTTCGAAAGCTTCGTCAGCAAGGCGACTCATTGCTGGTGCAACGGGACGAGCAGGAGCTGGTCAAGGTGCTGTTGACGCAGCGGGACCGCACCAAAGTAGACCCCTTTGATAAGGGCGCTCTGCAAAAATTTGAAAGCAGGAGTACCTCGGCTGTATGAGTGTTAAAAAAATCAAGGTTCTGTGTGTCGACGATTCGGCATTGATACGCAGTCTGATGACCGAAATCATCAATAGCCAGCCCGACATGATTGTGGTGGCAACTGCATCCGATCCTCTGATTGCCCGGGATCTGGTCAAGCAGCACAACCCCGATGTGATGACGCTGGACGTTGAAATGCCGCGCATGGATGGCCTGGAGTTTCTTGAGAAACTGATGCGCTTGCGGCCCATGCCGGTGGTGATGGTTTCCTCGCTGACCGAGCGCGGATCGGAAGCTGCGCTGCGCGCCCTGGAGCTTGGGGCGATTGACTTTGTCACCAAGCCGCGTCTCGGTATACGTGATGGCCTGCTTTCCTATACTGATCTGATTGCCGGAAAAATTCGCATTGCCGCTGCTGCAAAGCTGCTGCCCGCAAAGCGGGTGGTGCCGGGAAGCAGCCATCTTGTGGAGGCAGATGCGCCCTTGCTGCGCAGTCCTTTGTTGAGCACCGAGAAGCTCATCATCATCGGAGCCTCCACCGGCGGTACCGAAGCAATCCGGGAGGTATTGCAACCACTGCCGCCAGACAGCCCGGGTATCCTGATCGCACAGCACATGCCGGCCGGGTTCACCCATTCCTTTGCGCAGCGCCTCAACGGTTTGTGCCGTATCGCCGTTTCAGAGGCCGTGCATGGAGAGCGGATTCTGCCAGGTCATGCCTACATTGCACCGGGCGGATTTCATCTTTCGCTGACCCGCAGCGGTGCAAATTACGTTGCGCAGGTGGACCTTGAACCACCGGTCAACCGGCACCGTCCCTCCGTTGATGTGCTGTTTGATTCGGCCGCAAAGCACGCTGGCAAAAATGCCATTGGCGTAATTCTGACCGGCATGGGGCGTGATGGCGCCGAAGGGCTGCTCCGGATGCGGCAGGCTGGAGCCTATACCCTGGCCCAGGACGAAGCCAGTTGCGTTGTTTTTGGCATGCCCCGTGAAGCGATTGCCATTGGTGGCGCGAACGAAGTTGTTCCACTACAGGAGATGAGTCAGCGCGTGCTGGCACACCTGAGGTCTTTTGGACAGCTGGCCAACCGGGTTTAGGGAGGGGGTGCAGAGTTTGTCGGGTGAAGAGAACGCGTCCTGCGGACGGCGTGTGTTGATAGTCAAATTATTGGAGTGAACGTGGTAGATAAAAACATCAAGATTCTGGTTGTGGACGATTTTCCGACCATGCGCCGGATTATTCGCAATCTGCTTAAAGAGCTGGAATTTGTCAATGTTGACGAGGCCGAGGATGGTGCGGCCGGTCTTGAAAAGCTCAAGGGCGGTAACTACAGCTTCGTGGTGTCCGACTGGAACATGCCAAACATGGATGGCCTGGCCATGCTGCAGGCGATTCGCGCCGATCCTTCACTGACGAAACTACCGGTCCTGATGGTGACGGCGGAAGCGAAAAAGGAAAACATCATCGCGGCGGCCCAGGCGGGTGCCAATGGTTATGTCGTCAAGCCGTTTACGGCCGTCACGCTGGAAGAAAAGATCTCCAAGATATTCGAGAAAATCGCGAAAGAGGGTGCTTGATATGGCGCAGGAGGCACTTTCCAACGAGGTCGTTGGCGATTCAGCAGAGCAACTGGTCAATCGTATCGGCCATTTGACGCGCCAAATGCGGGAGGGCATGCGTGAGTTGGGCCTGGACAAAAGCATTGCCAAAGCAGCCGAAGCCATTCCCGACGCACGTGACCGTCTGGGTTATGTGGCCCAAATGACCGAGCGCGCGGCCGAGAGGGCGCTAAATGCGATCGATGTTGCCCAACCCATCCAGGATGGCTTGGCCAAGCAGGCCAACGGGCTCACCCAGCGCTGGGATGTATGGTTTTCCAGCCCTGTGGAGTTAAAGGATGCCCGTGAACTGGTACTGGACACCCGCTCGTATTTATCTGCCGTTCCCAAGCAGGTCGGTGCGACCAATGCCCAGCTGATGGAAATCATGATGGCGCAGGATTTTCAGGATCTGACCGGCCAGGTCATCAAAAAGATGATGGATGTGATCAAGGACATGGAGACGCAACTGCTGCAGCTCCTCATCGACAACGCGCCGATTGAAAAGCGCCAGGAAGCGAGCAATGGCTTGCTCAACGGGCCTCAAATCCAGCTGGGCAACGCCGACGCAGTCGACGATCAAGGCCAGGTAGATGATTTGCTGGCCAGCCTCGGATTTTAAGCGACCGCTCTCTCCTGATTGGTCAAGAAGCAGGTTTATCGCCGGCTTGTTTGGCCGATTAGCGCGGCGCAGCTGCCTCAATAATCTCTGCAATCGGGCGGTTTTAAGTCTGAGGCTCCGGAGCATTGATGGCGGAAGAAAGTGATCTCGAAAAAACCGAACCTGCCTCACCCAGGCGACTGGAAAAAGCGCGCGAGGAGGGTCAGGTCGCGCGGTCCCGGGAACTGGTTACTTTCGTGATGCTGGCGACAGGCCTGGTCTGCCTGTGGTCCACGGGAGAGCTGATGGCCGGACATCTCGGCAGCGCGTTGCGCAATGGTCTGCAATTCGAACGGGCCTCCGCATTCGATGCCTCACACATGATGGTGCAAGCCGGAAGCGCCGTGCTTCAAGCGCTGCGAGCGCTGATGCCGCTTCTTGCCTTGATGCTGGTGGCGGCGCTGGTCGCGCCCATGCTGCTCGGCGGCTGGCTGCTGTCGGCCAAGTCACTCACCCCGAAGTTTTCAAAAATGAATCCGATAGCCGGTATCAGCCGCATGTTTTCGACCGAAACACTCGTTGAGCTGGTCAAAACCATCGTCAAGTCCCTGCTCGTCGGCGGCGTCGCCTGGTGGGTGATATCAGGCAATCTGGCCTCGATCATGGCGCTGATGAGCGAGCCGGTGCACGAGGCCCTCTCGCACACCTTGCGCTTGGTGGCCAGCACTTGCGCGCTCATCATCGGGTCCTTGTTGCTGGTGGCCGCGATTGATGTGCCCTATCAGCTCTGGAGTCACCACCACAAGCTGCGCATGTCGCGCGAGGATTTGCGGCAGGAGCAGAAGGAAAGTGACGGTGATCCGCAAGTCAAGGCGCAGATCCGCCGGCAACAACAGCAAATGGCCAAGCGCCGCATGATGGCCGAAGTGCCCAAGGCCGACATTATTGTGACCAACCCCACCCACTTTGCGGTTGCTCTCAAGTACAGCGACAAGGAAATGCGGGCACCGCGCGTAGTCGCCAAAGGCACAGATCTGGTGGCCTTGCGTATTCGCGCTCTCGCTGAAGAACACAAGATTCCGGTTCTTGAGGCGCCGCCCTTGACGCGCGCTTTGTACCGCCATACCCAATTGGGCGCAGAGATCCCTGTCGCCTTGTATGCGGCCGTGGCCGAAGTGCTCGCCTGGGCTTATCAATTGCACCGTCAGAGCACTGAAGGCGGCGCAGTGCCGCCTTCGCCGAAGAACTTGCCCGTGCCTGAAACACTCGATCCCCTGGGAAGCACGGCATGACCGCGATGAATTCATTGATGCGGCTGCCCAAGCTGATGATGGCCGGTAACAAAGGCAAAGGGCTGGTCGGCCCGATTTTGATCATTCTGATTCTCAGCATGATGATCTTGCCGCTGCCGCCTTTTTTGCTGGATCTGCTGTTTACGTTCAATATTGCGTTGTCCATCATGGTGTTGCTGGTCAGCATGTACACCATGAAGGCGCTGGATTTTGCGGCCTTCCCTGCCGTGCTGCTGTTCACGACGCTGCTGCGGCTCTCGCTCAACGTCGCTTCGACCCGCGTCGTGCTGATGGAAGGACACACCGGTCCGGATGCTGCCGGTAAAGTGATCGAGGCTTTCGGCCATTTTCTGGTGGGCGGCAACTTTGCCGTTGGTGTCATGGTCTTCATCATCCTGGTGGTGATCAACTTCATGGTCATCACCAAGGGGGCGGGCCGTATTGCCGAAGTTGGCGCGCGCTTCACGCTTGACGCGATGCCGGGCAAGCAAATGGCGATCGATGCAGACCTGAATGCCGGTCTGATTGGCGAAGATGCTGCGCGCAAACGCCGTGCCGAAGTAGCGCAGGAGGCCGACTTCTACGGCTCCATGGATGGCGCCAGCAAATTCGTGCGCGGCGACGCCGTCGCGGGCCTGCTCATTCTGGTGATCAACATCATTGGTGGCCTGGTCGTCGGCGTGGCCCAGCACGACATGAGTTTCTCGGATGCGGCCACGACCTACACCCTGCTTGCCATTGGCGATGGCCTGGTCGCGCAGATCCCGGCCTTGGTGATTTCAACGGCAGCCGGCGTGATCGTGTCGCGCGTCACCACCGATGAGGACGTCGGGGGGCAGCTCACCGGGCAGCTGTTTGCCAATCCGCAGGTGCTGTTTCTGACCGCCGGCGTCATCGGCATGATGGGATTGATTCCGGGAATGCCGAACCTTGCCTTTCTGATCATTGCGGGCAGCCTGATCTGGCTTGGGCGGCGCGTGATGCAGCGCACGGCAAGCAGTACTGCAGACACTGCCGCAACGCCTACTCCCGCACCTGCCGCGACGGAGCATCAGGAGGCCAGCTGGGACGATGTTGCTTTGGTGGATCCGCTGGGACTTGAAGTCGGCTATCGCTTGATCTCTCTGGTGGACAGGGCGCAAAACGGCGAGTTGCTGGGGCGCATCAAGAGCATTCGCAAAAAGTTTGCGCAAGACATCGGTTTTCTGGTTCCTGTGGTCCATATCCGCGACAACCTCGAAATCAAGCCGAACGCCTACGTTGTCAAACTCAAAGGCGTCGAGATTGGCCGTGGCGAAGCGACACCCGGCCAGTGGATGGCCATCAATCCGGGGCAGGTGAGCGCGACGCTACCCGGCACGCAGACCAAGGATCCGGCATTCGGTCTGCCAGCCATCTGGATCGATGGTAGCTTGCGCGAACAGGCCCAGATATATGGGTACACAGTCGTTGACGCCAGCACCGTAATAGCGACCCATTTGAACCACCTCATTCACGCGCATTCGGCCGAGTTGCTGGGGCGTCAGGAAGTGCAGCAGTTACTGGACCGCATCGGCAAGGAGTCCCCCATGCTGGTCCAGGACCTGGTGCCCAAGGCCATATCGCTCACGACCGTGCAGAAGGTGCTGCAAAACCTTCTCGATGAGGGCGTTTCGATTCGGGACATGCGCACTATCCTTGATGCGCTTGCCGAGCATGCGCCCACTGTGACGGATGCCACAGAACTGACATCGTTGATCCGCCTGGCGCTCGGGCGCGCGATCATTCAGGATATTTTCCCGGGTAATGAGGAGTTGCATGTCATAGGACTAGACAGTTCTCTTGACCGCGTGTTGCTGCAGGCGCTGACCAACAGCAGCGGCCTGGAGCCCGGTCTGGCCGACAGCCTGCTGCGGGAGGCCCAGTCGGCAATGGCCCGTCAGGCGCAATTGGGGCTGCCGTCCGTGTTGGTCGTTCAACAGCCCTTGCGTGTATTGTTGGCCCGCTTTTTGCGCCGCAGCCTGCCGCAGCTCAAGGTCCTGTCTCACGCGGAGATTCCTGACACGCGCACCATCAAAGTAACCGCCACTATTGGAGGCAAGGCTTGAATACCTCTACGGAATCCGGTGCGGCGACCTGCAAGGTTGTAGCGCCGTCCAGTCGCCAGGCCCTGCGCCTCCTACGGGAGAAATTGGGGGGGGATGCCATCGTTTTATCGAGTACCGTGACTGCCGAGGGCGTGGAAATCGTGGCTACTCTGGAAGAGCCCGTCGCTGGCATGCCGACATCGGCGCTTCAGTTGCCGCTTCCCGGCGAGCTTCGCAGCGCGCTTGCGCCAACGTCCAGTCCATCGCTTGAGTCCAAAACTACCAGCGATGGTGATAGCGGCGGCGATAGCGTGCTGCGCGAAATCCATTCGATGCGCGGCATGATAGAAGAGCAATTGGCGGGGCTGGCGTGGAACGAGGCGCAAAGGCGCGATCCGCTGCGCGGCCAGCTGCTGCGGACGTTGCTGGGGGCTGGCTTCAGTGCGCGCCTGGCCAAAGACCTTCTGGCCGAGTTGCCCACCGGTCAGAACTATGCCGGGGGCCTGGATTACGTCAAGGCGGCCATGGCGCGCCAGATGCCCATGCTTGAGGATGAAGATGCCCTGATGAAGGAGGGCGGCGTCTATGCGTTGATGGGGCCGACCGGCGTTGGCAAGACCACCACCACGGCAAAACTGGCGGCGCGTTGTGTCATGCGCTTCGGGCCTGAAAAACTGGCACTGGTCACCACCGACAGTTACCGGATCGGCGCCTATGAGCAGTTGCGGATCTATGGCCAGATCCTGGGTGTATCCGTGCATGCCGTCAAAGACGCGGGCGATCTGGAACTGGTGCTGGCAGACCTGCGCGACAAGCATATGGTGTTGATTGACACGGTGGGCATGAGCCAGCGCGACCGCGCTGTCTCTGAACAGATATCCATGCTGTGCGGCTCCAGCCGCCCGGTCAAACGTCTGCTGCTGCTCAACGCTTCCAGCCATGGCGACACGCTCAATGAAGTGGTGCAAGCTTACCGCCACGGCGCTCAAGCCGGCAAGGGCAGCGACCTGGCAGGCTGCATCCTGACCAAAGTCGATGAAGCCACGCATCCGGGGGCGCTGATTGACACTGTCATTCGCCACCAGTTGCCCATTTACTACATCTCCAGCGGCCA
>NZ_JAUXNA010000063.1 GCF_030682935.1 Polaromonas sp. | reverse complement strand
GTGGATTGAAACACGCTGCGCTATCCAGCTGACCGGGCCGCGATGGCGATTCGCCCGTCAGCAATGACGGGCGTGGATTGAAACGCGGCCGGCGACCTCAAGCTGCTGGTAGAGGAGGATTCGCCCGTCAGCAATGACGGGCGTGGATTGAAACATGGCATCACAATCCGGCGAAACCGTGGAATTTTATTCGCCCGTCAGCAATGACGGGCGTGGATTGAAACACCGGCACCGGCGCAACGGGCAAGTGGTAATGCTGATTCGCCCGTCAGCAATGACGGGCGTGGATTGAAACCTGCAGCTCTGCCACGCGCAGGTCACGTTCGGCCTGATTCGCCCGTCAGCAATGACGGGCGTGGATTGAAACAGTAGCAAAGGACCACAATGAAGCCAGACGAGATGATTCGCCCGTCAGCAATGACGGGCGTGGATTGAAACATTACGGGAACACGCACCAGGCACCCGCTGGAGCGATTCGCCCGTCAGCAATGACGGGCGTGGATTGAAACAGCGCATAAATGACGGCCAGGACAACGGCGGTGGTGATTCGCCCGTCAGCAATGACGGGCGTGGATTGAAACGCTTCACATCGGGACCGCCCTGCAGCACCCAAAACGATTCGCCCGTCAGCAATGACGGGCGTGGATTGAAACAAGCCGGTGCGCCCCGGGCAAGTGCGCGGCGTGCCGATTCGCCCGTCAGCAATGACGGGCGTGGATTGAAACCGGTCACGCGCGCAGAGGCGCCCGTGCTGGCATCGATTCGCCCGTCAGCAATGACGGGCGTGGATTGAAACAATGCGGCCTTCAAGGGCGCGTTTGGATCTGCCGATTCGCCCGTCAGCAATGACGGGCGTGGATTGAAATTTTTTATCGGGCGCCGGTTCATGAAGAGCGTAGTGCTGCCATCCATGGCCTGCGTCCTTGCTACGACGAAGGCATTCTGATAATTTGCCCGTCCCTTGGCTTTAGTAGCCCATCGAATAACGCTGACCCTTGAAGTTGAAAATGGCTGTTTTGGGCTTGATTTGTTCAAGTTCCAGGCCGGGCGCGGGTTTCTCGCCTTCATGAAACACCTGGCCGTTGATGATCAGCATGCGATGGGCGGCTGTTTCGGAATAGATGGAGCCGCTGATGGCGAGTTTTGGCAGTGCTTGCCGGATGTTCTCCGGCAGTTCACTGAGCGCGGGGCTGGGATTGGCCGGTGGGGCTGTAGGGGCCGCGACAAGGGGCTGGGCCTGTTGTTCACGCTGGCGTTCCGCTGGGGCGGCGGGTTTCGCCGGGACCTTTGCCAGGACGGGTGCTTTCATCGTCACTTGGGCGTTGTTGTTGCTGGTGCTGGTGCTGGTGGTGTTGCGGTTGACCGTGGTGGCGGCCGCTGAAGGCGGGGCGCTGGCCTGCATTGCCGGGGGGGCTGCTGCAGCAACAGGGGCGGGGGCGATTGCAGGGGCGGCAGCGCTTGGCGCTGGCGGTGACATTGTCGCTATCGGAGGCGGTGTATCCGGTGACTTCGCAGCCGGGGTGCTTGGTCTTGGCCAGTTCCAGAGCGCCAGGCACAGCAGCGCAAGGGCCACGCCGCTCAGCAGCAGGTAGGGCCTGACCGACTGGCGCAGCGCAGGGGCGGGCTTGCCCGGTGGTATGGCTTGGGTATGAAGCCCGGGAACGCGCCCGTGCGCACGCTCCGAGTCGGCTCTTTTGAGTGCGTCAAGAATTAAAGACATGGGCGGTTTTCAGGTCAGGGGGGTGGTGTGTTTTAAGTTTGCAGACGAGGCTCATCCATGCCCGTGGCACGGTTTAGCTGCATCACCGTCAGCGGGCCGGCTTGACCGTCGGGCGTCAACCCTTGGGCTAGCTGAAAGGCATAAATTTTGGCGCGCAATGCCGCTTCGGCCGATGGCTTTGCCCCCTGTGTGGCCTTGCTGGCTGCTGTTTGTGGTGCTGCTGCGCCTGGAACTTTGGCCAGCTGGGTGGCCAGCCAGTCGCTGGCGGGGATGGGCAAACCACTGGTGGCTTTTTCAGAATAACCTTCTGCGGCGCGCCACAGCGTGGCAAAGTCACCCCGCCAGATTTGCGCCAGCACAGGCAGCGGCACCGTGTGGGTTTGCGCGCCCCTGCGCAGGGTGGCCGTTTGCGCGGTCAGTCCGGTCAGTAAGGCGTAGGTGGGCGTGCTGTTCCCGTCAAAAAGGGTAACGATGCCTGGCCGGTTGAGCTCGCGCAGCAGGGAAAGAGCGGTTTGCTTGCTGCTGAAGCAGTAAACCCGCTGCTGCAAGGCTGCCCGGCAGGGGTCCTGATCATCCAGCGCCAGCCCCCAGAGTTGGCCAAGCGCTTGCCAGGCTTCATTCTGGGTGCGCCAGTTTGAGGAAAAAATCCCGGCCAAGTCGGTCTGGGACAGCAACACGGGGCTTGGTGCCGTGCTTGATGCGGGGCGCGCGGCGGGCTCGGCCACCGCGCTTGTCACGGCATCCGCAGGGCGCGATGGTAGGCGCCAGCCCATCTTGTCCACCACGGCCGCCCCCACCAGGAGCCCCGCCAGGCCGGCAACGGCCAGGGACACTGCCGGCCAGTAGCTGCGCGGCCTTGCTGCAGCGTCGATCCCGTCTGCTTTGCCTGATGCGTTTCTTTTGTGGTGCTGATCCGACCCAAACACCTCGCCAGCCGCCTGGTCCACCATGCGCCGGTCAATACGCGCCGTGCCGCTGGCATAAGCCCCCAGCAGCGCGCGGCCCGCCAGCAGGTTGATGCGCCGTGGCACCCCGCGCGCGAGTTGGTGAATGCGTGCCGTGGCCTTGCTGTCAAACGGTGTCGCGCCGGTCATGCCGGCCACCGCCATCCGGTGGGCAATGTACTGCGTGGTCTCTTGGGTCGACAGCGCGTCCAGGTGAAACCGCGCAATGACCCGCTGCGCCAGCTGCTCCAGTTCGGGGCGGGCCAGCATGCTGCGCAGCTCGGGTTGGCCGATCAGCACAATCTGCAGCAGCTTTCGCTCGTTGGTCTCCAGATTGGTCAGCAGCCGCAGTTGCTCCAGCACGTCGGCCGACAGGTTTTGCGCCTCGTCGATGATCAGCACATTGTTTTGGCCTGCCGCGTGCGTGCGCAGTAAAAACGCGTTCAGTGGGTCAATGAAATCCTTGGCGCTCGCTGCGCCCTGGGGCAGGTCGATATGAAATTCGTCGCAAATCGAGCGCAGCAACTCGGGCACTGACAGCTTGGGGTTAAAGATGTAGGCCACATTGCAGTTGTCCGGAATCTGCTCCAGAAAACAGCGGCACACGGTGGTTTTGCCGGTCCCGATCTCGCCGCTGAGCAGCACAAATCCGCCGCCGCCCCCCAGGCCATACAGCAGGTGCGCCAGGGCCTCGCGATGCCGCTCACTCATGAACAGGTAGCGCGGATCAGGGGCGATGGAAAAAGGGTCCTGGCTGAGGCCGAAGAATTTGGCGTACATCCCCTGATGATAGGGGGGCGGCGCAGCGGTGACGAATCGGGGGCCGGTTCATGGAAAGCCATATCGGCGATGACAGGTGATCGCTTGATTTTGCTATAAAAATAGTAGCTGATAGTGCTCGTATATATTGGGCTAGGCCCATTATTTTCTTGAAAAATGGCATCCGGAACGAAAGGATGCCGCTGCGGCCCTCAGTTCCGGAACCGCTTGCGCGTGAGCGCCAGCGCAACCCAGAAACCCACGACCGCATAGGTCACCAGCACGGCCAGGTGCAGCAGCGCCTGCGCCGGCCATTGGCCCAGGAACAGCGGGCGAATCAGCTCCACCGCAGCCGTCAGCGGCAGCCAGTCGGACACCACCCGCATCACGCCCGGCAACTGGTCGCGCGGAAAAAACACGCCGCTTAAAAACATCGTGGGCGTCAGGAACAGCGAAAAGTAATAGGTGAAAAAGTCGTAGCCCTTGGCCAGGGCGTTGAAGATCAGCGCAATGCTGGCGAACACGATGCCCACCAGGCCGAGCAGCGGCAGGGCCAGCAGCAGCATCGGGCTGTGGCTGATGCCCAGCGCCAGCATCACCACCAGAATCACGGCGCTGGTGAACAGCGACTTGAAAGCCGCCCACAGCATTTCGGCCAACACGATGTCGTCCAGCCGCACCGGCGCGTTCATGATGCCGTCCCAGGTGCGCTGCACGTGCATGCGCGAAAAGGCCGAGTACAGCGCCTCGAACGAGGCCGCATTCATCGCGCTCATGCAGATCGAGCCGCTGGCCAGAAACAGGATGTAGGGCACGGCCGAACCACCCAGCTGAACCTGCCCGACCAGTGCGCCCAGGCCGTAGCCAAAAGCCACCAGCGTGATCAGCGGCTCGGCGATGTTGCCGACCAGGCTGGGCACGGCCAGCTTGCGCCAGACCAGCAGGTTGCGCCGGAACACGGGCAGCCAGCGCCCGCTCAGTTGCGGCGCCCGGAAGAGTCCGTACCAGGTATTTTGGGTTTTTGGCATCAGTGGACTTCTGGAAATTCAATTGTCGGGATGCAGGGCAAGGCGCACGGAGGGTTTTTGGGGTCAGAGCCCAAATTTGCCGAGCCTTCGGCTCGCCCGTAGGGTGCGGTGCCACGCACCGCAGCGAAATTGGTGTCTGACCCCAATAACCCATGAGGATTCCGAGCACCGCGCAACGCAGCCATGCGCCCGAGAATTGGATTTAGAGAACGTCTCACTATGCGTCCTCCCTGATCTGGCGGCCGGTGAGCTTGAGGAACAGGTCTTCGAGGTTGGCGGGGCGGTGCAGCGTGCGCAGCTGCGGGTAGTCGCTCAGGGCGGCCAGCAGCGGCTTGGCCGCGTCGGTGTAGAAAAACACGGTTTCGCCGCTGACTTCGGTGCGCGCGGCCAGCGCCTTGATGGGCGAGTCCGTCAGCGCCAAGGCCCCCTCGCCATAGACCTCGACCACATCGGGTTCCAGGTTGTGCGCAATCAGGTCACGCGGTGCGCCTTCGGTCATTTTCTGGCCATGGTCCAGCACCAGCAGCCGGTCGCACAGGCGCTCGGCTTCGTCCATGAAGTGGGTCGTCAGCAAAATCGACTTGCCCTGCTGCACCAGCCGCTGCAGGCGTTCCCACATCAGGTGCCGGGCCTGCGGGTCCAGGCCGGTGGTGGGCTCGTCGAGCAGCAGCAATTGCGGGTCGTTGACCAGCGCGCGCGCCAGGCTCAGGCGCCGTTTCATGCCGCCCGACAGCTCGCTGAGTTTGGCGTTGGCCTTGTGGGTCAGCGATGCAAACTCCAGCAGCTTCGGGATACGCGCCTTGATCACCGCGTCTTTCAGGCCGAAATAGCGGCCAAACACCAGCAGGTTTTCAGCGCATGAAAAATCCGGGTCCAGGCTGTCAAACTGGCTGACGACACCCAGCCTTTCCTTGATGGCCAGCGCGTCACGCGGCATCTGCAGGGCGGGCGCCGCCGCGCCGTTGGGGAAGTAGGAAATACGCCCCGCGTCCGGGGTGGTCAGCCCCAGGCACATGCGGATGGTGGTGGTTTTTCCGGCTCCGTTCGGGCCAATCACGCCCAGGCATTCGCCCGGTGCGATGGAAAAAGACAGCTGGTTGACCACGGTGTTGCCGCCGTAGCGTTTGGTCAGGTTGGAAACTTCAAAAAGGGGCGGGCGCATGGCGCTATTGTGCCCATCCGTCAGATCTCTTTGCCCTTTGCGCCCGCTTATTCAGGCGTCTTCGCCATAGTCATGGTCAGGATGGTTCGCCGTGCTCAGCTTCCAGTAGCCCCGGCCCACGATCTGGCTGCGCGCCACACCCAGTTCGCCCGTCAGCAGCTGGCGAATGCGGCGCATGGCGCCCGCCTCGCAGGCCAGGTAGATGTTGTGGGTTGCTGCAGCGCTCGGGCCGGCCTGGCGCAGGGCCGCTTCCAGCGCTTGGCCGGCGCGGCTGTTGTCGGGGCCGCGAACGACCCACTGAACATCCAGTGGCGCGGCGCTGGTGAGGACGCGTTGCTCGGCGGCGTCGGCCACCTCCACCAGCATGCGGACCCGCGCCGTGGGCGGGAGGCTGGCCAGAATGGTTTCAAACGCCGGCAGCGCGCTGTCGTCGCCCACCAGCAGATGCTCGGTCGCCTGCAGCGGCAGCTTGTAGCCGGGGCCGGGTCCCATCAGAAACAGCACCTGTCCCACGTGCGCCTGCGCTGCCCAGGTGGAGGCCGGGCCTTCACCGTGCAGCACAAAATCCACATCGACTTCAAGCGCCTCGGGCCGCACCGCCAGCGGGGTGTAGGTGCGCATGGTGGTGGCGCGCGGGCCGTCGGGCAGGGGCCGGGTCGGCTCGGTCTGGCCTGGCTCGGGAAAGATCAGCTTCATGTAACTGGCCGGGTCGTTGACCGCGAAACCTTCGAGCTCGGCGCCTTTCAGCGTGATGCGGCGCATGGCGGGACTCAGTACCTGCACGCGGCTGACCTCCACCCGGCGTGGCGGGCGGCGTTTGCGCGGGGCGTTGTCAAGGGGTGGGGTGCTGGCGGTTTGGGGCATCTGGCGCTTTCTATCGGGCCCGGGGCGGGCGGCTTGACGGTGTTGCAGGTGAGAATGATTGTCAACCAAAAGGCATCAAGGGGCAGCCAGCGAGGGTTAAACCCGCTGGCGGCGAAGGCTTGAAGTAAAGTAGTCAGGCGCGAGCGTGCTGCTCACGCCACCCGGCCCCCCGCGGTCTTTCTGCCATTCATTTTTTATTTTTTCATTGCTTATGACCACCATCGGAACTCCTTTGTCCCCCCACGCGACCAAAGTCATGCTGCTCGGTTCGGGCGAATTGGGCAAGGAAGTGCTGATTGCGCTGCAGCGCCTGGGCGTGGAAACCATCGCCGTCGACCGCTACGACCACGCGCCCGGCCAGCAGGTGGCGCACCATGCGCGCACCATCACCATGAGTGATCCGGCGCAGCTTAAAAGCCTGATTGAAACCGAGCGGCCGCATCTGGTCGTGCCCGAGATTGAGGCGATTGCCACGGCCATGCTGGAGGAGCTCGAAGCCGCTGGCACGGTGCGCGTGATTCCGACGGCCAGAGCCGCGCGCCTGACCATGGACCGCGAAGGCATTCGCCGCCTGGCCGCTGAAACGCTGGGCCTGCCGACCAGCCCCTATGTGTTTTGCGATTCGCTGGCCGAATTGCAGGCGGCGATTGATTCCAAAATCGGCTACCCCTGCATCGTCAAGCCGGTCATGAGCTCGTCGGGCAAGGGCCAGAGCAAGATTGCCGCACCGGGCGATGTGCAAGCCGCCTGGGACTGCGCGATGGCCGGCGGCCGCGTCAGCCACGGCCGGGTGATTGTGGAAGGCTTCATTGATTTTGACTACGAGATCACGCAGCTCACGGTGCGGGCCCTGGGTGCCGATGGCCAGGTCGAAACGCATTTTTGCGAGCCGATTGGCCACCTCCAGGTCAATGGCGACTATGTGGAAAGCTGGCAGCCGCACCCGATGCAGCCGGCCGCCCTGCAAAAGAGCCGGGACATCGCCAAGGCCGTGACCGACAACCTGGGCGGCCAGGGCGTTTTTGGCGTGGAACTGTTTGTCAAGGGCGACGACGTGTGGTTCAGCGAAGTGAGCCCGCGCCCGCACGACACCGGCATGGTGACGATGGCGACGCAGTGGCAGAGCCAGTTTGAACTGCATGCGCGCGCCATCCTGGGCTTGCCGGTCAACACCGCGCTCAAGAGCCCGGGCGCCAGCGCCGTGATTTATGGCGGCGTCGACGCAGCCGGCATCGTGTTTGACGGCGTGGCCGAGGCGCTGCGCGTGCCCAACACCGATGTTCGCCTGTTCGGAAAACCCGAGAGTTTCGTCAAGCGCCGCATGGGCGTGGCGCTGGCTTTTGACAGCGCGCTGGAGGTGGCGCGGGCGCGGGCCAAACAGGCTGCATCGCTGGTGAAACCCCGCGCGGCAAGTTAATGGGAACGTGTGAAATGGTGATCTGGAGAGGTTGAACGGTGAGATGTCTATGTTTGGGGCTGATGCGTCGTGGGTCGTCTTGCTGGCCGCGCTGACATGGCTGGGATTGCGTGCCTTGAGGGGGCGCTACGCAAAGCATCGCAGCCCGCCATTCAGCCGATGATGCCGATGACCTGAATGCACGCAGCCTTCACGCCCAAACGCGCCTGCTGCAGATGCTGGCGGCCGGTGGGCGCAGCATGCAGCGCGACTATCCGCAGCATCTTCCCGTTTTCTGAAGGCGCAAGCGACCCTGAAACAACCGACGTCTAAGTGCCTGAGGCTGGCTGGCGAAGCGCCAGGTTCAGCTGGTCGACCAGTTCCGCCCAGTCGGCGTCGTCCAGCTGTTCTTCCCGCAAGAAGGCCGACTGCGCCGGTGTCCAGAAAGCGGCGTCGGGCAGATCAATGTCTGCCGCCAGCGGTGCGTGCGTGGCAATAAACTGTGCAATCGCCTGCGCGTCGGCAGACAGGCCCAACTGGGCAAAAAGTTCGCTAAAGCGATGAATGGGCTGGTCCATGGTCGTCCTCAAGGTATTTCAGGTGCCCGTGCCATGGCTTCGACTACCGTGCGGTGTAGCCGCCATCAATCACCAGCTCGGTGCCTGTCACGAATTTGGATTCGTCCGAGGCCAGATAAACCACGCCCATGGCGATGTCGTCGGGCTCGCCCACGTGACCCAGCGGGTGGAGTTCGCCCAGCGCTTTGCGGCCGGCGTCGGCTTCGCTGCCTTGGGTCTGCAAAAAACCTTGAACCATGGGCGTCCAGATGAATCCGGGGTGGACCGAGTTGACGCGAATACGGTCAGGGGCATAGATCAGCGCGTCGGTCTTGGACATCAGCCGCACCGCCCCTTTGGACGCATGGTAGGGCGGAACATCGGGCGCGCCGACCACGCCATAGATGGACGAGAGGTTGATGATGCTGCCAGCGCCCGCGCGCTTGAGGTGCGGGATGGCGTGCTTGACGCCAAAGAACACGCCCTTGACGTTGATGGCCTGGACCTTGTCCCATTCGGCTTCGGTGATCTCGTGCGTGGGCTTGTTGGCCCCGGCAATGCCGGCGTTGTTTACGAGCACATCCAGACGGCCAAAATGCGCGGCAGCCGCGTCCGTGGCGCTCTGCACGTTGGCCTCGCTGCTGACATCGACATGCCAGTAGCGCGACGGAAAGCCTCGCCTTGCGAGTTCGGCGGCCAGCGCTTCGCCTTGGCTGTCAAGTATGTCGAATACGGCAATCGCCGCGCCTTCTTCGGCCATGCGAATCGCGCACGCGCGCCCTATGCCGAGTGCGCCGCCGGTGACGATGGCTACCTTGCCTTTGAGTCTGTCCATGCGAAATATTCCTTTGTGCAGCTGGAGCCGGGCGAATGCCTTCCCCAGCGGTCCATTTGGACAGCGGATAGGCGCGCCGGCATTGCGTTACATCAATTGTCGATTCGATGGGCCAGAAAATAGCGCCAATGCGCGCCGCAGCCCGCCTTTCAGCTGCATCCGGCCCCTGCGCGCAGGGAGCACTGCAGGGCATAGCCGGGTGACTCCACCTGCAGCGTGACATGCCGGATCTCGAAGTGCGCATGCAGTTCGTGCTCGGCCTCGTGCAGCAGCGCGTCGGCGTCCGCCGCCGGATCAGACAGTACCAGGTGGGCCGTCAGCGCGATTTTCGAGGTGCCCATGGCCCAGACGTGCAGGTCGTGCACCTCGCCCACCCCCGGCAGCCCCAGCAGCAGCTTGTGCACGGCGTCCAGATCAATGGCCTCGGGTACGCCGTCAAACAGCATGTGCAAGGATTGACTGAACAGGCTCCAGGTGCCCAGCACGATCACCACCGCAATCGCCAGGCTCATGACCGGGTCTATCCAGGCCCAGCCCTGCCACAGGTAGAGCGCGCCACCCATCACCACGCCCAGCGATACCAGTGCGTCGGCCGCCATGTGCAGGAAGGCGCCCCGAACGTTCAGGTCGCCTTTGCGGCCTCGCATGAACAGCAGGGCGGTGGCGGTGTTGACCGCAATGCCGACGCCTGCCACGGCGATGATGGTCCAGCCCTCGGTAGCCTCGGGCGATCCCAGGCGGCCGACTGCTTCCCACGCCAGCGAGCCCATGGCCATCAGCAGCAGCAGGGCGTTAAAGAACGCGGCCAGAATGGATGCCCGCTGCCAGCCATAGGTGTGGCGGGCATTGGGCCGCAGCTTGCCGGCCAGCGCCCCGCCCCAGGCCAGCACCAGGCCGGCCACGTCGCTCAGGTTGTGGCCGGCATCGGCAAGGAGCGCCAGCGAGTTGACCTTCCAGCCATACCAGGCCTCGATGGCAACAAACAGCGTGTTGAGAACAATCCCGATGGCAAATGCGCGGTCGAAGTTGGCCGGCGCATGGCTGTGTCCATGGTCGTGTGCGGCGCTCATGGGCGCGGTCCTTTGGTGCTGGCCATGCACCCTTGTTGCGGTGGGATTCCCTCTTTGGTATGGGGCATGAAGGCTTGGCAGAACGTAGTTGAGCGAGAAATTAGCGACAGGCCTTCAGGCCGGGGCCGGTATCCAACGCCCTGAAGGGCGATGGTTTCAAGCAAGAGGTGGATTTTCGATGAAAGTTCATGCCGGGACGAAATGGTGGATCACTCAGACCCCGAGTCATGCGTTGCACATCGCGAGGTGTGGGGCGAAGCTTTGACAGGGGAAACCGGCAGACCAGCCATTGAGCCGCGAAATCACTCAATCGGGATGTCCACGAAGTCAGCTATATCGGAAGTCATGGCCTGCTCCCGCGCGGTCTGAGGCCCTGAGTATGTCGGGAAGCAAACTACACGGAAGCCAGAATATCTCGTTTGTGCCGGATCCACAAGCATCATCCGGGAATCTACAGGTAACCTTTTTTCTGCTCAGGGCAGGATAAGCATTTTCATCGCACCCTCCGCCTTTTGGTCGAAGGTTGAGAAGGCCTTGTCCACATCAGACAGCGAAAACGTATGCGAAAAGTATTCCTGCGGATTAATCACGCCCCGCTCCATCATGCGCAAGGCCTCCCACATGTACGGCTGGACATTGGCAAAGCCATTCATGTGCAGCGTGATGTCGCGCAAAAACACGTCTGCCAGATTGAGATTGAAACTGCTGTCGCAAAACACACCCAAAGCCGCGACCGTGCCGCCGGGACGAACCAGATCGAGGCTCATTTGCAGGGTTTCGGGATAGCCCACCATTTCGATCACTTTGTCGAAGCCGCGGCCGCCCGCGAGTTGCAGCGCTTTGTCCTTCCAGCCGTCTTCGGCTGAATTGATGGCAACCGCCCCTTTTTTGGCAGCGGCTGCCAAACGGTGGGGCACGGTGTCGAACGCAACGACCCGGCCCGGACCCCGGTGCAGGGCAATATCCAGTGCCATCAGGCCGGTCGGGCCGCAGCCGACAACCGCCACGCTCTCACCCACCTGAATGTCGGCCAGATGGTTGGCGATGACGGCGGTGGGCAGGTTGCACGACAGCGTCAGCGCCGCACTGTCGGATATTCCATGGGGCACTTTCATGGCATGGCCGTCCGCGTAGGGCATGACCAGGGTTTCCGCGTGCGTGCCATTGAGGTTGCCAAACGGCACGCCGAAACCATAAACCGCTTTCTGCGTCGTTTCGCAATGCGCGGTCTGGCCCGCCTCGCACATGTAGCAGTGGCCGCACGATGCCGAGTACCCCATGGTCACGCGATCGCCCCGCTTGAAGCGGCCAACGGCCTTGCCGATATCGAGCACCTCACCCACCAGCTCGTGGCCGGTTTGCGATTGTCCCTTTTCCATGATGGGGTCGAGTGCCCCGCGATACAGATGCAAGTCGGAACCACAGATCGAGGTCGCCGTGACCTTGACCAGCATTTCGTGGTCGGCGCGAATGACAGAATCGGGGATGTTGGTGCAACGGATGTCCTGCGGACCGAAGTAAACTGCTGCTTTCATGGTGTTGTCTCCTTTACGGTGAATGGACGGAGGCGGCGCCTCCTTTTTCCCCTGTGTGGCGTAACTGATCAGGTATTTACGTGCCCGGGAAAAATCGGCGAGAGTGATCCCCTCGCCGAAGTGGGAGCGGGAATCCTGTTTAGAACCTGTGCGTATAACCGATGGTCACGTTGTTTTGTGAATGGCTAACTTGAATCGGCGCTGAGGTATTCGGCAGGCTCGCGTTGCCCATCGATTCCTTAAAGGCGTGGGCATATGCAAAATCAATACTATTCTCCTTGGAGAAAGCATAAGAAAAACCGGCCGAAATGTGTTTTCTGGGGATTGCAGGAATCACAGCAAAAAGCGTTTCTGAGCGCAGCGCCTGAGTTGCAATTCGGCCACCGCCACGCAGCGTCCAGTTACCCGTCTGGTAGGCTACACCGACAGACAGGATGGTCTGATTCTTGTAATTTTGCGGCAATAGGATGTCAAGGGTGCCCCCACTGTCTGAGACAAAACCGACATTGATATCTTTCATTGCATGCTTCCAAAATACTTGCGAAACATCGGCGGCCATCATCCACTGATCGTTGAAGCGGTGGCTTAAGCCAATATCCAGCTTGGCGGGCATCTGGAAATTACGCACCTTGATATTGCCCTGCAGAGGGATCTGTCCCGCAATCCCATCGATCGCAGTGAGCGTAGCCCGTCCTTGCATGTCATTCACTTTACTTTCCATGGCATAGTCAGCGCCAAACAAGGTGTCATTCGACACCTTGTAAGTCATCCCGATACGCCCACCAAAACCCCAGGCGTCAACGCCGCTGGCCAGGGGCTGGTTCTTGGTCAGGCTGACGTGGGCACCACGCAAATCGGGCAAACCACCGAGCACAGGCACCAGACTTCCGCTCACCCGCCCGGCGCCAATCAGCGCACCAACCTGGTCCGCGCCAAGTAACATATCGAGGTTCAAACCCTGCCACATCGCATCAATACTTCCCCCCACAGCCAGTTTGTCGTTGACTTGGTAGCTCGCAGCGAAGGGTATGTTCAATACCAGCAAACGGCTTGAGTTTTCGAGCCCGGTGTCCAGGCCGCCAGTAGCACGGGAAAGAAAGCTGCTCTTGCCATATTCGGTGCCCAATCCACCTTGGGCAAAGGCGCCAACCCCAAGTGCCAGTGCGCCATTTCGGTAGGTATAAGCAGCCTCGGGAGCCAGATAGGGTCCGCGGTTATTGGAGCGGTTGTTGGACGAGACACTTTCTCCAGTCGCCTGGTTTTTTACGTTGATGTCGGTGGTGATCAGATCCAGCCCCAGATGAAATTCAGAACCTGGGGTCATCAACGACAGCGTTGCCGGGTTGGTCATCATGCCAGCGGCACCTACATTGAATGCCGTGGCCGCCCCGCCCATGGCGTGGGAGATGGGTCCGAAACCTTCCAGCCGGAAGACGTCTGTGGCGTGAGCCATTTGAGATGTAGAGGTCAGGCAGGCCGCGGCAATGACGCCAAGCGCATTTAATTTGGATTTCATTTTCTTGTCTCCTCGTTTTGATGTGAATATATTTTTATTACCAATGAATGAGAATTCTTAATCCGTGGACTTGAAGCCCACGATATTCAGCTTCAAAAGAAACGATCGAAGTGGACCTGCTCGAAAGGTACCCGGTAACCCACCATCAACATTTCCTGCAAGGTCTGCGTCATCGGCGGCGGACCGGCGAAGTAAAACTCGAAATTGGGCAGGGCGTCCCCGAAAACACGTCGCACCAGTTCATGGACAAAACCTGTTTCACCGCTCCAATGCGCGCCAGCCTCGTCACCGGGCAGCGAGACCACCGGATGGAAATGGATGCGATCGCCATAGCCGGGAAGCTCGCGCAGGAAGGTTTCGCCGCAGATGTCGCGCGGGGTTCTGCCGCCATAAAAAAAGTGGAGCTGGCGGGTCTTGAGCATGCCGGATTGCGCCGCTCCTCGGGCAATCGACACCATGGGCGCCAGGCCCGAGCCCCCCGCGACGCAGACGATGTCGCGGGCGACCCCGGTTCGCAGATAGGCCAGGCCATAAGGGCCGTCGATCTCGATCTCTTCGCCGGCGTGAAGATGATGAAACAGCTTGTCGGTGGCCGCGCCATTGGCCACACGACGAATCTGAAAGTGCCATTCACCTGCGTTGTTGCCGACATTGGACATTGAATAGGCGCGGGGCGTGCTGACGCCAGGAATCGAAAGCATCGCGTACTGGCCGGCCAGAAAATCAGCGCCGCCCTCGGTGATAAAGCGAAACTCGCGAATGTCATGCGTGATCTCGTGCATGGCAACGAATCTGGCGCGAAGACGTTTGGGCGTGATGACGGGCAAACATTCTGGCGCCATCCGTACCTTGATGCGCAAGTCGGTGCTGGCCCTGCATTGACAGGCCAGCAGGCGCCCTTTTCGGCGGTCCCGCTCGGTCAGACCTGGGGCATCCGGCCAAAGATGCTCCACCTCACCCTCCAGCAAGTCGAACTTGCAACTACCGCAACCACCGGAGTTGCATTCGTAAGGAAAACCAATCCCGGCGCGCAAGGCCGCACGCAGTACGGTATCTTCCCCTGTCTGGTCAAATGTACTTTCCTCGTCTTCGGTCGTTATTTTGGCCTGGGTCATAAACAATTCCATTGAATGGGTTTTGGACTGCACCGCAGGCGCCTTATCGGTGCCTGCGGTGCGCCGGGAACGGACTTACAGTCCCAAGGAACGGCGGAACTCGCGGGTGGCCTGTTTGGCCGATTCGGCAGCGCCAGGCACATCGGCCAGCGCGCCGCAATAGGCCTCGATGGCCTGGTCGGCCAAGGGTTCCCACTTGGCGATCCAGCCCTGGATGACTTCTGCGTTGCCCGGCTTTTCAAGCGCCATCTTGACCAGGGCCGTTGCCCAGCGGCGATGCCGCGCGGCATCAATCAGTTGCGCGTCGTTCAGCAGGCCCAGCAGCATGTCACCGTTATGACGTGCCGATTCGCCCAGTTTGCGCAGTACGGCCTCGTCGATGGCAGGCTTGGCCACCAGGTTAAGGGCCACAAAAGCCTCAGCCCAGTCCCAGGTCACAAGAACCTTTTCCATCAACTCGCGCAAACCCTGCCATGCCGTATCGGTTTCCCAATAATGACGCTCATCGGCAGCAAAACCCTTGTCCGCGAAAGCCAGCGAGAGCTCCTTGGTGCGGTAAGCGGTATGACTCAGCCATCGGAAAGAGTCTGCCATCTGAAAATAATTGCAGTTGGTGATGGTGCTGGCCGGCGCCATCTGACCGACGTAGGCCGAAGCCATCTGCACGGTGTGAAAGAGGTAACGTGCCGGCGTGTACATCCGCGCCAGCGTGCCGGCCCAACGGGGGTCAAGCGATTTGTCATGTTCACGGCTGTTGAACTGGTCAAACAGGCCGAAGACATAATTTTCCTGACCGTCCTGCATCATGTTGTAGCTGCGGTAAACCACCTCCTCCGGATCGCGAAAGGCGTTCCAGTCATCATGTTTGAGCGGACTGCCAAAGGTGTTTTTCTTGCACCATTGGTTCATGGCCAAATCGGGATCGAGCTCATACGGCGCATTGGCATCACGGTCGTTGTAATGCAGGTTGGCGCTGACGATCTCATATTCGCTCGGTTTGCGGCGGCGTGCTGCCAGATGACTCCAGGTCTTGAGCGGCTTTAATACTTGAACTTCTGACATGATCTGTCTCCTCTATGGATTAGTTGTTTCCGGGCATGGGCCGGTACTGGGTTTGGTTCAGAGATGCTTGGTGAAATAAAACCGAACCTGATCAGGCAGCGTCTCGATCCGTCCGGCGAAGGAACTCAGATCAACTTCCAGGTCGTTCATCTTGAACGGGCGTCCCAGCGCGCGTTCAATCGTCTCCCGCCGCAAAATCAATTCATCATCGGTATCGATGCGCAGGTAGGCGCGTTTGTCATCGACCCGTATGTCCCGGTCCGGGTTGTCTTCCCTGGCCGCCTCTACCACGGCCATGGCCAGTTCCCCCGCCCGCATCACGGGACCGACCCGGTTGTTGCCATGTTTGTTGACGATTGCATTCATTGCTGTCTCCTTGTTTGTTTGTTTACTGCGCCGATTCAGGTGTGCGCAAACAGGGGTTTGACACCCTCGGTTTGAACCAGGACATCGTCGCCCTCGATCTTGACCGGGTATTCGGCCAATGCGCAGTCGGAGGGATTGATGCCCTTGCCAGAACAGGCATCGAACTGCCAGAGGTGCGCCCGGCAGATCACCGTCTTGCCGTCGAACTTGCCTTCCGCCAGGGGAATATCCTGATGGGGACACATGCCCTGAAAGGCCTTGATCACACCACCCTCGGCACACACCAGCAAAATATCCTGCCCGTCCACCTCGAATGACTCCATTTCACCTTCCCAAACGTCGTCGAGGGTGCACACTTTTTTGAATGTCATGTTTGCGTTTCCTGTTTGCGAAATTCGCGGCCATCCTTGATAGTCGCCGCGATACTCCGTCATGTCCTTAATGTTTGGGGGCTTCCCAAATGATCTCTATGGTTTCGGTCGGCTTGAAGCCCGCTTCAGCCACCTTCATGGTGCGCGGCAAAAGCTCCTCGCTGCCTTGCCGGCGGACACGAAGAATCTGCCCCGGCCGCGCCTTGACGCGCCGCCCCACCGAATGATGGGCGGCGGCCGCGGCCACTTCGTCCATGGTGTTCTCGGTATCGACCGGCAGCAGCTGCAGCACGAAGTCGCCTTCAAAATTGGAACTCAAGGGAAATAAAGCCATTTCTGTCTCCTGTATCAGGTTAATCGTTGAGCCGGCGGTCATGGCCGCCGGCTCAATCTGTCAGCGGGTTTCAGCTTGCCTTCTTGGCGGCACGCATGGTCTTGTAGACCTCGGCCCATGCATAGTTGTGCGCATCGTCACCAATCTCGCCCGGGGCCAGGCTCATGTAGTTCAAGGCGCCTCCCAGATCCATCGGCTGGATCATGCCGGCGAGGAAGCGGTCGACCAGGCTCAGATGGCCGGCATAGCGCTCCGGCTCCTGCTCGAAACACCAGCGATCCTGCTCGGAACCAAAGTGGTACAGGCGGCCCTTGTACTCGAGCGGGAAGTCCTTGACGTTCCACTTCTTGCCCGGCGTGTAGTTGATCGGCAGGTTGCACATGTTGCACACCATAGGCAGCGTCTCGGGATAGGTCATGGCCATATTGCCGTCGACCACGTTGTCGATGATCACATCCCAGCACTGGCCCCAGGTGTCGTTCCAGCCGGGGTACTTCTCTTCGAGCCACTCGCGTTCGGCCGGCGTGACGCCCGCTGCCGGGTTCCACCAGACGGTAGGCCGCCAGAACCAGACGCCGAGGTGCATGCCGTGGTGCGTCTCACCCAGCTCTTCGAGGAAGTGATCCCAGTACCAGGGCAGATCGAGTCCGAGGTCCGTCAGGGCACGTTCGAACTGGGCCACGATCCACTCCTCCATGAACTCCTTGAACGACTGCTTGCGGTGCTCCAGTGGCGTGTAGTAGTCCATCATCGGACCGGTCAGGACCGAAAACAGTTTCCAGGCACGCCAGAAAGCGATGTCCACCTTTTTCTGGGCTTCCGCCTTCTTGCCATTTTCAATCAGCACCTGCAAGGCCGGCCCGCCGATCTGGGCGTGGCGGGACTCGTCGGTCTGTATGCTTGAAATCAGGCTGGCGAAGGTGTGATCCCCGGCTTCCGCCGCGTCCGCCGCCAGGCCCAGGAACTGCATGTTGGTGAAGCCGGTTTCAAAGCTGAAGGTCAGCATGATGGACACGCTGATGGCATCGCGCGTCATCATGATGTCGTCAAAGAAGTGACGCGCCGCAATCATCGCCCACTCATTGGTGTCAATCGCCTTGTGCGCCCAGTCCATTTGACGGTCTTTTGACACATGCTCGTGCGGGAAATAGAGCTGGATCTGGCCGTGGCGGATTTCATCGAGACAGCCCATCGTCGCCATGTTGCGCATGCCAGGCGCCTTGGAGAAGCGCATCATCCGCGCTTCGGCGCTGGCCGCAGCATATTCAAGTCTCGCTAATGCCCCGTAGTGGGCCTTGATCACCGACTTCCAGCCCGGATCCGAGTTTTCAAAAATTTGGGAACGTTCCAGTGCGGCCTTGACCGAGTAGGCGCCTGCATCCTTCTCACGCTGAATCTTCACGTATTCAGGGTAAGTCTGCTTGTAGGGTTCATCGTATTTTTCCCACGCTTCCTGGGGCAGACCATAGTCACCGGCCAGTTCTGCCGGAAACAGCTCCAGTTCCGTGACATATTTCGGTGACCAGTTGGTCGTCCTGGCGATGTCATACCAGTCCATTCGATTCAGTAAAGCCATTTTCAGTCTCCTTCTTTAGAAATCGGGGCGACATGCCCCGTCTTACGAACCACCCGGGCTGTTACCTGCCCAGTGCTTTTGCACTGGTGCCGGCAATGCCCCAGTTCTCCTTGGGCACGTCATGGATCCAGACCCTGACGTTTTCCTTGGGCGCGCCGATAGCATCGACCAGCGCCTGCGTGACCTTTTCAATCACCGCGCGTTTTTGCTCTTCGGTGCGGCCTTCGATCATGTAAATCTGTGCAAATGGCATGTTGGGTTCTCCTGATGGGTGAGGGCTCAAACAAACCGGAGGCTGGTGCTGCCCATGCCCTGCACGCGCAAGGTGACGTTGTCGCCCGCCTGCACCGCCACGGCTTCGGTGATGCCGCCCGACAAAATCAGGCTGCCCGCCGGGATGCACTCGCCGCGCGCGCCCAGGTGGTTGGCCAGCATGGCAATGGCCGCAGCCGGGTGGCCCAGCACGGCGGCGCCGGCGCCGAAGGCCACCGGCAGGCCGTTTTTCTCCAGCACGATGCCTACGGTTCGCAGGTCCACGCCCGACACGCCCATGGGCTGACCGCCTACCACGAAACGCACCGCCGAGGTGTTGTCGGCCACCACGCTTTTCAGATCGAACTTGAAGTCGCGGTAGCGGCTGTCGATGACCTCGATGCCGGGCATCACAAAATCGGTGGCGGCCAGCACCGCGCCGATGTGGCAGCCCGGGCCGCGCAACTCAGCCTTGGTGACAAAGGCCCTTTCGGGCTCGACGGTGGGGTGGATCTGCTCGCTCACCTTGCACTCGCCGCCGTCGGGCACGGCATAGTAGTCGGCCATGAAGCCGAACACCGGCGTGCTGACACCCATCTGCTTTATCTTGGCGTGCGAAGTCAGACCAGCCTTGAGGCCGATGATGCGGTGGCCGCGCGCCAGCTTGCGGCGGCGGATTTCGTCTTGAATGGCGTAGGCGTCATCCCAGTCCATGTCGGGGTAGTCGTCGGTGATCTTGCTCGTGTCCTGCGCCTGCAGTTCGCAGTTTTCCAGGCGTTCGGCCAGCGCGGCAATGGTTGCGGAGTCGAGTTTCATGCGGCTACCTTGTTGGAGTTTTTACGCTCACGCGCCATGGTCATGGCGGTGTCTTCGATCATGTCTTCCTGCCCGCCCACCATGCCACGGCGTCCCAGTTCGACCAGGATATCGCGCGCCGGCACGCCGTACTTCACACTGGCGCGTTTGGCAAACAGCAGGAAGCTGGAATAGACCCCGGCATAGCCCAGCGTCAATGAATCGCGGTCGATGCGGATGATGTGATCCATGATGGGCACCACCAGATCCTCGGCCACGTCCTGGATTTTGAACACGTCAACGCCGGTCTCAATCCCCATGCGCGCGCACACCGCGATGAACACCTCCATCGGCGTATTGCCGGCACCGGCACCCAGGCCGGCGGCGGCGGCATCAATGCGGTTGGCGCCGGCCTCGATCGCGGCGATCGAGTTGGCGATGCCCATGGCCAGGTTGTGGTGGCCGTGAAAGCCCAGTTCGGTCTCGGGCTTGAGCGCTGCACGCACCGCACCCAGACGCGCTTTCACATCC
>NZ_JAUXNA010000049.1 GCF_030682935.1 Polaromonas sp. | reverse complement strand
CAACGTCGTTCTGCTCGAAGTCGGCCCTAACAAGGTGTCGGTCATTAAAGCCGTTCGCGAACTCACCGGTCTGGGCCTCAAAGAAGCCAAAGACCTGGTGGATGGCGCTCCGAAGAACGTCAAGGAAGGCGCACCAAAGGCCGACGCAGAAGCTGCCAAGAAAAAGCTCGAAGAAGCTGGCGCGAAAGTCGAACTCAAGTAATTCTTGCGTTTGCAAAGGCTGGAAGACCCACCTCGGGCTTCCAGCCTTTCCTGTTTCAAGGAGTACACCGCAACGCCGGCAGAGATGCTGGTTTTGCAGTGTTTCAAGAAGACCCCATCAGCCTGACGTGTGTTTGGCCTGTTGTAAAAACACTGGAAAAAAGATTGCCCTAGTCTTTTTTCCAGTGTTTTCTGACCCCGACTGCAGAAAACGCCTTGGTTCGGGTGACGCGCAAAGCGTTGCCGTCCGCCATGGTTGGTAGTGGCCAACCACCAAGTCTGCCTGAATACGTGGTGTATTCGGGCACCAGAGTCGCCAGAGCCCATCAATGCGGAGAACTCATGGCCTATTCCTATACCGAACGCAAACGCATACGCAAAAGCTTCGGCAGCCGCGAAAGCGTGCTGACTGTTCCTTATTTGCTGCAAATGCAGAAAGACGCCTACACGGCGTTTCTGCAAGCCGACCGTGCGCCCCAAAAGCGCACCATAGAAGGTCTGCAAGCCGCGTTTGACAACGCCTTCCCCATCGTCTCGCACAACGGGTTTGTGGAGATGAAATTCCTCGAGTACAACCTGGCCAAACCTGCATTTGATGTGCGGGAATGCCAGACGCGCGGGCTGACGTTTTCCTCGGCCGTGCGCGCCAAGGTGCAATTGATCATCTATGACCGCGAGTCCTCGACGTCGCAGTCCAAGGTCGTCAAGGAAGTCAAGGAGCAAGAGGTCTACATGGGCGAAGTGCCGCTCATGACCGACAAGGGCTCTTTCGTCATCAACGGCACCGAGCGTGTGATCGTGTCCCAGCTGCACCGCTCGCCGGGCGTGTTTTTTGAGCACGACAAGGGCAAGACCCACAGTTCGGGCAAGCTGCTGTTTTCGGCCCGCATCATTCCTTACCGTGGTTCATGGCTCGACTTCGAGTTCGACCCGAAGGACGTGCTGTATTTCCGGGTTGACCGTCGCCGCAAGATGCCGGTCACGATTTTGCTCAAGGCCATCGGCCTGAACCCGGAATCCATCCTGGCCAACTTCTTTGTGTTTGACAATTTCCGTCTGATGGACAGTGGCGCGCAGCTGGAATTCGTTGGCGAGCGCATGCGCGGCGAAGTGGCCCGTTTCGACATCACCGACAAGGCCGGCAAGGTCGTGGTCGCGAAAGACAAGCGCATCACCGTGCGCCACACCCGC
>NZ_JAUXNA010000048.1 GCF_030682935.1 Polaromonas sp. | reverse complement strand
GGCTGCATTCGCGCAGTTCGCTTCCGACCTGGACGAAGCCACCCGCAAGCAGCTTGACCGCGGTGCCCGCGTGACCGAGTTGCTCAAGCAGGCGCAATACTCGCCCTTGTCCATCTCCAACATGGGTGCCACGCTGTTCGCAGTGAACAAAGGCTTCATGGACGATGTGGAAGTCAAGAAAGTGTTGGCTTTTGAGCACGGCTTGCATGCCTGGCTCAAGGACAAGCATGCTCCCTTGATGGCCAAGCTCGAAGCCAACAAAGCCATGGACAAGGACGCTGAAGCGGAACTGACCACGGCTGTGGCGGCGTTCAAGAAGTCGTTTGCCTGAGCTTGCCTGACTTCACAAAGTCAAGGCAAGCTTTCTAGAAACCATTAGGAATCCACATGGCAGCAGGCAAGGAAATACGCGGCAAGATCAAATCGGTGGAAAACACCCGGAAGATCACCAAAGCCATGGAAATGGTGGCGGCCTCCAAAATGCGCAAGGCGCAGGAACGGATGCGCGCTGCCCGTCCTTACAGCGACAAGATTCGCAACATCACGGCCAACCTGAGTCAGGCCAATCCCGAGTACACCCACGTGTTCATGGAGTCCAACGACGCCAAGACGACCGGGTTTATTGTGGTGACCACGGACAAAGGTCTGTGCGGAGGTCTGAACACCAACGTACTTCGCGCCGTGACCGCCAAGCTCAAGGACCTGCAGGCGGCAGGGCTTGACGCGCAGGCCGTGGCCATTGGCAACAAGGGCCTGGGTTTCCTGAATCGTGTGGGTGTCAAGGTGGTGTCCCACGTCACACAGCTCGGTGACAAGCCGCACCTGGAAAAGTTGATTGGCCCTGTCAAGGTGCTGCTCGACGCGTACAGCGAAGGCAAGGTCAAGGCGGTTTACCTGTGCTACACCAAGTTCATCAATACGATGAAGCAGGAATCGGTGATCGAGCAGTTGCTGCCGTTGACGGCGGACCGCCTGCAGGCCGATAAGGAACAGCACGGCTGGGACTACCTTTACGAGCCTGACCCGCAGTCCGTGATTGACGATCTGTTGGTGCGCTACGTGGAAGCGCTGGTGCTGCAGGCCGTGGCTGAAAACATGGCGTCCGAGCAATCGGCCCGTATGGTGGCCATGAAGTCTGCAACCGACAACGCTGGCAGCGTGATTGGTGAACTCAAATTGATTTACAACAAAACGCGTCAAGCGGCGATCACGAAAGAACTTTCGGAAATCGTTGCCGGTGCCGCAGCGGTTTAAACCGCGACTCAAGATTTAAAGAACAGAAAAGGATCCAATCATGGCTCAGGTTCAAGGCAAGATTGTTCAGTGTATCGGTGCGGTGGTTGACGTGGAGTTTGCGCGCAACCAGATGCCAAAGATTTATGACGCGCTCAAGATGGAAGGCTCATCGCTGACGCTAGAAGTTCAGCAGCAACTGGGTGACGGCATTGTGCGTACCATTGCGCTGGGCACGTCAGACGGCATGCGCCGTGGCAACATCGTGTACAACACCGGCGCGCCTATTACGGTTCCCGTGGGCAAAGCCACGCTGGGCCGCATCATGGACGTGCTCGGTGCGCCGATTGACGAGCGCGGCCCGGTCAGCCAGGAACTCACCGCTTCGATTCACCGCAAGGCGCCAGCCTACGACGAATTGAGCCCTTCCCAGGAACTGCTGGAAACCGGCATCAAGGTGATTGACCTGATTTGCCCGTTTGCCAAGGGCGGCAAGGTGGGTCTGTTCGGCGGCGCCGGCGTCGGCAAGACCGTGAACATGATGGAACTCATCAACAACATCGCCAAGGCGCACTCGGGTCTGTCCGTGTTTGCCGGTGTGGGCGAGCGTACCCGCGAAGGCAACGACTTTTACCACGAGATGGCCGATTCCGGCGTGGTGAACCTCGAGAACCTCGGCGAATCCAAAGTGGCCATGGTCTACGGCCA
>NZ_JAUXNA010000044.1 GCF_030682935.1 Polaromonas sp. | reverse complement strand
CAGCGCTGGTCGCACCTCGTGGCAGACCGGGGTGTGGTGCTCGATGTCGCCTGCGGACAGGGCCGCCACGCCCGCTGGTTTTATGAACGACATCACCCGGTTGTGCTGGTGGACCGGGCGCGGGAAGCGATTGAATCCATCGCCATCCCGGCATCCGCCTGTGAAGCCGTCGTGGCTGACATTGAAAACGGCCCTTGGCCGTTTGAGGGCCGGCAGTTTGACGCGGTGGTGGTCACCAACTACCTGTGGCGCCCCTTGATGAGCACACTGCTCGACAGCCTGGCCCCCGGTGGCGTGCTGATTTACGAAACATTTACGCAAGGCAACGAAACCGTGGGCAAACCCTCGCGGCCCAATTTTTTACTGCGGACCGGCGAGTTGCTGGACATCTGCAAGGGCCTGCGGGTCGTCGCGTTTGAAGAAGGCTACCTGGACGCGCCGCCCCGCTTCGTACAGCGGATTGCAGCGGTGCGGGAAACGCCTTCACCGGAACCCGGTGCCCGCTACCCCCTCCGCTAGTGTGGTGTTGCATGCTTGACGGTACAAATAAAACCGATGGATTTTTGTTCAGGGCAAGGCGCAAACCACAGCAATAGCCCCGCTATTGCGCGGATTTGCAACGCCGCCATGGACAAAAAGACGCGGTTTTATGTACTGGATAGCGTGCAACACCACACTAGCAGCCTCGCATGCGCCACGGGGCAGCCATCAATCGAGCTTGACGCCGGCATCCTTGACCAGCTTGACCCAGAACTTGGCATCCTCGTTCAGAAACGCCGAAAACTGCTCGGGCGAGGGCGACATCGCCACCTCCGTGCCTTCTCGCGCCAGCGCGGCCTTGACCGAGGGTTGTTGCATCGCCGTGGTCGCAGCATCAAATATTTTCTTGACAATGGCGGGGGGCGTGCCCACCGGGACAAACAGCCCGTACCAAAACTCAATGCTGTAAGCCGGCAGGCCCGCCTCGGCCATGCCCGGTACGCCGGGGACCAGGCCCGAGCGCTCGCGGGTGCTGACTGCAAGGCCGCGCAAACGGCCTGCCTGCATCATTGGCAAGACCGAGGGCGGCGTGCCAAAGGTGAGTTGCGTGTCACCCGCAACCACTGACTGAACGGCCGGGCCACCGCCGCGAAACGGAATGTGCGTCATTTCCACACCGGTGAGTTGCAGGAACAGTGCGGCGCCCAGATGCGGCGCCGAGCCGTTGCCCGATGTGGCGTAGTTGAGCGTGCCGGGTGATTTTTTGGCCTGGGCGATCAGGTCCTGCACCGAACTGATGCCTGATGCCGGGTTGGCGGCAATCACCAGGGGGGAACTGCTTACCTTGGTAATGGGCATCAGATCACGCGCCGAATAGCCCAGCTTGCTATTGAGCGCCGGGTTGACCGAAATGCTGCTCGGGCTGGCAATCAGCACAGTGTAGCCGTCCGGCGCTGCCTTGGCTGCCACTTCGGCGGCAATGCTTGAGCCGGCACCTGCACGGTTTTCGATCACGATCGGCTGGCCTATGGCCTTACCCATCGAATCGCTCATCGCGCGTGCCACGTAATCCGCCGCACCACCCGGCGCAAATCCGACCAGCAGCCGGATCGGCTTGGCAGGATACGCGGGCGCCTGGGCAGCGGCGCCCAGGCTCAGGCCGCCGAGAACCAGCGCCAACAGAATGTCTGATTTTTTCATGATGAATGTCTCCTTTGTTTAATGGTTCGAAATACGGTTTAGCGTTCGCCCGATATGGCCAGCACAATCTTGCCGAGATGCTGGTTGGCCTCCATATGCGCCTTGGCAGCGGCAAGCTGCCCGAAGGGAAATACCTTGTCCACCAGCGGCCTGATGCGGCCCGCCGCAATCGCCGGCACCACGTCGGCCACGAAGCCCGGCACGGCCT
>NZ_JAUXNA010000029.1 GCF_030682935.1 Polaromonas sp. | reverse complement strand
CACAGCAGCACCACATTGGGGTCGGCAAACGGTATTTGCATGGCGGCCTGAATGCTGATGCCGCTGACGATGCGCTCCTCGGGCTGGCACAGGCGCTCGGCCACGGCCATCTCGAAATCATCAGCCAGGCCTTCCGTCACCAGCATGCGGGCGATGCGGTCGGGGGTGTTGTCCGGGCTGGTCAGAATCGCCAAACGGTCATGCTGGCGAATGTCCCTTAACAGCGCGTACAGGCCGTGGCTGGGGTCAGACCCAGCCACCCAGTCGCCCGCATCCTTGCTGTGGACCGATGAAAACTTCATCTCCTGCCACGGCAGGCCCAGCCGCGCGCAGGCCAGTTGCAGCGTCGAGACATTGGGGATGACCTCAATCGCCTCAATGCACAGGCGCGAGGCCAGGTAGGCGGCAATGCCGTGGCACAGCGGGTCGCCGGTGGCCAGCACCACCACGCGCTGGCCCGCAGCCTGCGCGGCGCGAATCCACTCGGGCACTTGCGACAGCGCACCGGTCAGGTCGCGTTGCCGGGCTGCCGGGTCAATATGTTCGGCAAACAGTTGCAAGGTGCGCGTGCCGCCTATCACCAGTTGCGCCTGCTGCAGGTGCGCCAGCGCCGTGCGGCCCAGGCTGTCGACGCCGTCGTCGAGCACGCCGATGATCCGGCATTTTTCAATCAGGTTTATCGTTTCAGAATTCAAGGGGCCTCCGCTATCTTGCGACCATCAAAGTCGCAGACCAGCACTTTCAAATCAAACTGATCGGGGTAACGCGTGCGCAGGGTTTGAATCACCCGCTGCGCCAGTGCCGTGTGAAAGGCCTTGCCCAGGCCCAGCGCATCCATGCGTTCACCGGCATAACGCGCGGTTTCGTTCTGGCGAATGGCATCGCAGACGTCTGACGCAGCGCCCAAGCTGGCCGCAATGTCGGCCAGCAAACCGGTATCGACCTCGGCGCGTCCGGCGTGGGTGATGGTCTCGCCCTGCGCAATCTTGGTGAGTTTGCCGACCATGCCGCCAATCACCACCTGCTTCAAACCCGCCTTCACCGCCGCGCCCATGGCGTAGCGCAAAAAGTCGCCCATCTGTACAAACGCCGGTTCGGGTAGATGGGGCATTTCCTGCATGACAAATTTTTCGGTGCGCCCGCCTGTGGTCAGCACCACGATGCCGTGGCCCAGCGTGCCCGCCACCTGCACGCCCTGCACCACGCTGGCGCGGTAGGCAGCGGTGGAGTAAGGCTTGACAATGCCGGTGGTGCCCAGAATGGAGATGCCGCCCAGGATGCCGAGCCGGGCGTTCAGGGTTTTCTTGGCCATCTCAACGCCTTGCGGCACCGAAATGCAGACTTCAAAACCGGTTTCTTCCAGCAGTTCAGCCGCAGCGGCCTGCACGTTGGCCGTGATGTTGCGGCGCGGCACCGGGTTGATCGCCGGGCCGCCCACCACCAAGCCCAGGCCAGGCATGGTGACCGTGCCCACACCAAAACCGCCGGTCAG
>NZ_JAUXNA010000023.1 GCF_030682935.1 Polaromonas sp. | reverse complement strand
CCCCAGCTCTACATTGCGGCCGGCATTTCGGGCGCGATCCAGCACCTGGCCGGCATGAAGGACTCCAAAGTCATTGTCGCCATCAACAAAGACCCCGAAGCACCGATTTTCAGCGTCGCCGACTACGGGCTGGAGGCGGATCTGTTCGTGGCTGTGCCGGAGCTGGTTGCCGCGCTGTAAGGCATTGCACACCAGGGGCGTCTTGATAGACGCCTTTTTTTTATCTGAACCGCCTGTCAAGACGGGCGCCCATGGATTCAAGCGGAGAAAAAAATGACCTACAAAGCCCCCCTCAATGACATGCTGTTCGACATCAAGCATCTGGCCAATATCGAACAGATCGCGCAAATTCCGGGTTTTGAAGATGCCGGTTTTGACACGGCGCAGGCCGTGCTGCAAGAGTGCGCCAAGTTCACTGAGGGCGTTTTGGCGCCGCTGAACTGGGAAGGCGACAAGAACCCTTCAAGCTGGAAAGACGGCGTGGTGACCACCACCCCCGGCTTCAAGGAAGCCTTCAGGCAGTATGCCGAAGGCGGCTGGCAGGGCCTGCAGCACCCCGCAGACTTTGGCGGCCAGGGCCTGCCCAAAACCATTGGCGCAGCCTGCGGTGAAATGCTGAACTCGGCCAATATGAGCTTTGCCCTGTGCCCGATGCTGACCGATGGCACCATCGAGGCCCTGCTCACAGCCGGCTCCGATGCGCTGAAGGCGGTCTACCTTGAAAAGCTGGTCAGCGGCCAGTGGACCGGCACCATGAACCTGACCGAGCCCCAAGCTGGCTCCGACCTGGCGGCTGTGCGCAGCCGCGCCGAGCCGCAACCCGACGGCAACTACAAGGTGTTCGGCACCAAGATTATCATCACCTACGGTGAGCACGACATGGCCGAAAACATCGTCCACCTGGTGCTGGCCCGCGTCACCGGCGCGCCTGAAGGCGTCAAGGGCATCAGCCTGTTTGTCGTGCCCAAATTCATGGCGAATGCCGACGGCACGCTGGGCGCGCGCAACGATGTGCATTGCGTCAGCATCGAGCACAAGCTGGGCATCAAGGCCTCGCCGACGGCGGTGCTGCAGTTTGGTGACCACGGCGGCGCCGTCGGCTACCTCGTCGGCGAAGAAAATCGCGGCCTCGAATACATGTTCATCATGATGAATGCGGCGCGCTACGCTGTCGGCGTGCAGGGCATTGCGATTGCCGAGCGTGCTTACCAGCAGGCCGTGACCTTTGCCAAAGACCGCGTGCAAAGCCGCCCGGTCGATGGCTCCATCAAGGCCAGCGTTCCCATCATTCACCACCCCGATGTCAAGCGCATGCTGATGACCATGCGCGCCTACACCGAAGGCTGCCGCGCGATGGCCACCGTGGCCGCTGCCGCCTACGATGCGGTGCATCACCACCCGGATGCCGAGGTGCGCAAGCAGAACCTGGCTTTCTATGAATTCATGGTGCCGCTGGTCAAGGGCTACAGCACCGAGATGAGCCAGGAAGTCACCTCGCTGGGTGTACAAGTCCATGGCGGCATGGGCTTTATTGAGGAAACCGGCGCGGCGCAGTACTACCGCGACGCCAAAATCCTCACGATTTACGAAGGCACCACGGCCATCCAGGCCAACGACCTGGTCGGCCGCAAGACCGCGCGCGACGGCGGCCAGACCGCCAAGGGCATCGCCGGTCAGATTGAAGCGACTGAAAACGCGTTGATCAAGCAGGGCAGCGCCGACGCGCTGGCCGTGGCCAAGCGCCTGAAAGCCGCACGCCTGGCCTTTGTCGAGGTGGTCGAGTTTGTCGCCGCCAACAGCAAGGCCAAGCCGAATGCGGTGTTTGCAGGCAGCGTGCCTTACCTCATGCTGGCGGGCAATCTGGTGGCGGGCTGGCAGATGGGGCGCGCGCTGCTGGTGGCCCAGGAGGAATTGGCCAAGGGCACGGATGCCGCGTTCATGCAGGCCAAAATCACCACCGCCCGTTTTTACGCCGACCATTTGCTGAGCAAAGCCCCTGGCATGCGCGACAGCATCGTGGATGGCGCGGACAGCGTCAATGCGCTGGTGCTGGACGCTTTCTAAAGTTTTTGCTATTTAAATGATAGCTTATGGCCAAGATGAAACCTTGGCTGGCGGTCTTTTTTATATAAATTTACTGACGATCACGGAGCTACCATGTCGAGACTTCCCGGCGCACTGAATCATCTTCCGCTGCCCATCATTGGCTCGCCGCTGTTTATCATCAGCAACCCCAAGCTCGTGATCGAGCAATGCAAGGCCGGTGTGGTCGGCGCCATGCCTTCGCTCAATGCCAGGCCCGCAGCGATGCTCGAAGACTGGCTGGCCGAGATCACCGAAACGCTGGCCGCCTACAACCTGGCGAACCCGGACCAGCCCGCAGCGCCGTTCGCCATCAACCAGATCGTGCACAAGTCCAACGACCGGCTGGAGCATGACATGGCGCTGTGCGTCAAGTTCCAGGTGCCCATCGTCATCACCTCGCTGGGGGCGCGCGAAGACGTCAACCAGGCCGCGCACAGCTACGGCGGCGTGGTGCTGCACGACATCATCAACAACAAGTTCGCGCACAAGGCGATTGAAAAGGGCGCGGACGGCCTGATCGCCGTGGCGGCCGGTGCCGGTGGCCACGCGGGCGTCAAAAGCCCGTTTGCCCTGATCCAGGAAATTCGCCAGTGGTTTGACGGCCCGGTGGCGCTGTCGGGCGCCATCTCTACCGGCGGCGCCGTGCTGGCCGCGCAAGCGATGGGCGCTGACTTTGCCTACATCGGCTCGGCCTTCATTGCCACCGAGGAGGCGCGGGCATCCGATGCCTACAAGCAGGCGATTGTCGACAGCAACTCCGACGACATCGTCTACAGCAACCTGTTCACCGGCGTACACGGCAACTACCTGGCGCCGTCGATACGCGCCGCCGGCATGGACCCCGACCATTTGCCCGAGAGCGATCCGGGCAAAATGAACTTTGGCGCTGACAAGTCCAAAGCCTGGAAAGACATCTGGGGTTGCGGCCAGGGC
>NZ_JAUXNA010000012.1 GCF_030682935.1 Polaromonas sp. | reverse complement strand
CTGGCGCGCCAGCCGCGTGAACCCGGCGGAGGCCCTGCGCTATGAATAATCTCGACATGACTTTCCCCGATTCACTCCTTCCCCCGCTGGGGGAAGGCCGGGATGGGGGACTCCCCGCATCCACGCTCCAGGCAGAAATCGTGCTGCGCGCCAGCGCCCTCACCAAACGCTTCACCGAAGGCCGGCTCGACGTGACCGTGCTTCAGGGCGTGGATTTGCAGGTGCACCGAGGCGAAACGCTGGCCATCGTCGGTGCCTCGGGTTCGGGTAAAAGCACCCTGCTGCACCTGATGGGCGGGCTGGATGCGCCCACCAGCGGGCAGGTCGAGCTCAAGGGCCAGCTGCTGTCTTCGCTGTCACCCGCCCAGCAGGGCGAATTGCGCAACCAGCACCTGGGCTTTGTCTACCAGTTTCACCACCTGCTGCCCGAGTTCAGCGCGCTCGACAACGTCGCGATGCCGCTGTGGATTCGGCGTCAGGACCGCGCAACAGCGGCGCAGGTCGCCAGCAAAATGCTGGCCAGCGTGGGCCTGCAAGACCGCCTGCACCACCGCCCGTCCGAACTGTCGGGCGGCGAGCGCCAGCGCGTGGCCATTGCCCGTGCCCTGGTCACGCAGCCCGCCTGCGTGCTGGCCGACGAGCCCACCGGCAACCTCGACCGAACCACCGCCGACGGCGTGTTTCAGTTGATGCTGCAACTGGCGCGCGAGCACGGCACCGCGTTTGTGCTGGTGACGCACGATGAAGCGCTGGCGGCCCGCTGCGGGCGGCAGCTGCGGCTGGTGTTGGGGAAGTTGTCGGAGTCGGTTGAGTCCACGGGCCTGCATGCAGGGTGAGCGCGGGACACCTGCCAAAATACACCGGGACTCTATTTTTAAGCTATTTTGCCTTCTAGCCCAATAGGGACGGGCGATGGTAGCTATTAAATTTATAGTAATTTGCGCCGCGCTCCAGTGCCGTCCGGCGGCCGGCAACCCGGCCCTGCAGGCAAAGCGCTCGTCAAGCATAATCACCGGCTCGCGCGCAGTGCCTGTTTGCCGGCCCTGCAAGGCTGGCGCTGCTTTTTTCAGCCTGCTGCATCCGCCCACCGGTTCCAGGACAACGCCACCACACGCATGACCGATCACTACACCACCCTGGGGTTGAGCAGCGCAGCGACGCTGGCAGACATCAAAAAAGCGTTTCGCCAGAAAGCGTCTTTCTGGCACCCTGACAAAAACGCCGCGCCTGATGCGGCGGCACGCTTTCGGGCGGTGCAAACGGCTTACGACGTGCTGTCGGACGCCGACAAGCGCCAGGCTTATGACGACAACCGCCGCCGCAACCTGCTTGACAGCCCGATCGACACCGCGCGGGACATCTGGAACCACTACTTCAACCCCCTGATTTGAAACAACCTACGGCATGAGCATTTCTCCCTTTTTCCTCAACCTGCGCTCGGCCTACCGGTCCGAAATGGACGACCTGACGTTTGACTCCGACGGGCGCGATGTGCTGCGCCAGCGGCTGGCCGAAAAACGCAAGGAAATCAGCTTTCTGGTCCAGATGATGGAACTCAGCCCCGAGATGGTGGCGGTGATCTTCCACCAGGGCTTTAGCTTCAGGCAGCCGGCCGTGATGGACCACCTGCTCAGCCATGAGGCCGATGAATTTCCGGCCTGGAGCGAGGTGTCTGACGGTATTGAACTGGCGCCGTGGGCCCGGGACCTGGCCCAGACTGTGCTGAAAGCGCCCGGCGGCGAGTGGTTCTTGACGGTGGCGGCGGGTCTGCACTACATGGCGGGCCGGCCGGACGCGGCCTACGCCGCGCAAAACGGGCATGGCGACGCCGATGAGGACGAAAACGACGGCGATGACCAGGATGAATTCGACGCGGATGAAGACGGCGACGAGCCCGGCGATGCCCGTGCCCGCAAAGAGGCTGGCGCCGACTGGATGGTCGGGCAGGGCTTTGACCGCAAAGATTGATGGACCGATAAAAGAGACGTGAAGCCTGTATGAACCACCTTGCCCTGATTGAAAAAACCCAAACCCTGATTGCCGCCGGCGACATCGTGGGCGCCGAGTCCGCGCTGGTCGAACTGGCGGACGCCGAGGGCGACGCCGCGCTGATGGTGGTGCTGGACCTGTTGCCGGCCAAGGACATCCTGGCGGTCATGCGCGAATACGACAACTCCAGGGAGTCGGTGGTCAGCCTGCTGGTCACGCCCGAGCAGTTTGCGCGCGCGGTGGTGATTGAAAAGCAATACAAGGACCTGACCCGCACCCACCTGCGCGGCATGATGAACGCGATCATCTTCAGGGAAGACGCGGACCCGCTGGCGTTTTTGAACGCGATTGGCGACCTGGATGGCGGCAGCGAAGCGCTGGCCGACTACTTCACCGAGAAATGGGACCGCGTGGAGGCCTTTGCCAGCACGGGCAGTTTTGATGCGATGAGAGACACCGGCGAGCTGGTGTCCAGGGCCGAGCTGCAAGCCAGAGCCTACGAAAGGCCGAGCGTTGAGCAAGACGAGATTGCCGACCACGACTGGATGGAGCTGGCCTGGCTGCTGCGTTACGAAAACCCGGACCTGTTCATTGAAATGCTGACGGTGCTGCGGGCCAAGGCGCGCGCCCACGATGCCGGTCTGGACGAGGACGAAGTAGCGGATGAAGAGGAAGAAGACGATGGCAAGGTCGAGACCGGCGACACCGACCGGGGCAAGGCCACGCCGGCCGCGCGCGAGTCGGATGAAGAATCGGCGATCTGACGCGCGCGATGCCCATGCACCCTTCCGTTTTGCCCGCTTCGGTTTCGCTTTACGACGCACGTCCGTTTTTTGAAAAAGCGCTGCAGTACGGCGTGCAGCACGGCATCATCGACCAGCCCAAGCTGGACGCCATCTGCGCCGATGCGCCCAAGGGCATGGTGCAGATTGCGCGCTACTTTGGCAACGAGTTCTTGCGACCGGACCTTGAAAAAGCCAAGGACCGCATCGTCAACCTGGTCAGCCTCTACCTTGAAAGCGCCAGCGGCGGCGACTTGCGGCAAGCCGCCGAGTCGCTGCAAGACCATTCGTTTTTGTCCCGCTCCAAAGGCGGCTCCGACCTGCTCAAGGCTTTGCTGGCCCTGCCCGAGAACACCGTTTTTGACACGCACCCGGGCGCTGTGGACGCGTCAGGCCCGCCCAAAGGGCTGGCCGAGTGGTCGCTCAAAAGCTTTGCCGACTACCAGGCAGAGCTCGCCCGGCGCACGCCCCTTCATCAGGAAAAAGGCGCGGCCCTCTGGCTGGCTGACCAGCTGGGACTGGACGCCGAAGAACTCGAAGAGGCGCACACCCACGCCGAGGCGGTGATTCGCACGGCGCTGCTGGTGCTGGCCACCCGGCGCACGGCCTGGCCCGACTGGGTGGCGTTTGAAAAAACGGTGGCGGCGCTGCGCAAGAAATACCGGCCCGACAGCGCCGAAACGTTGGCCATCGTCATTCCCGCCAACTTGCCCCCTGAATTTGCCGCCGTGGTGCAGGCATTGCAGCAATCCGTCGTGGCCGACCTGCCCCGGATTCTGGACAGTTCCCTGCCCGCCAGACGGCTTTTTGCCAAAGACAGCGACCACCATCATCCGCCGCTGCTGGGCCGCTATTTCTGGCTGGAAGACATGGCCAGCGAGATGGACCACCATGACCGCGCCATCTCCCGGGCCTGGGATAAGGCCACGGGCGGAAACTGCGATGACGGCTCGCTGCTCACCCTGTTTGTCTGCGTGGCGGCCGGTGCCGCGCCCAAAACGCTCTTGACCGAAAAAGGCGCTGCTGCCCTGGTCCGCAATATCCAGAAGGCGGGCGCCAAGCCGGGTTTTGAGCCGGAACTGGCACGCCAATACATCCTGGATCACGCCCCCGTGCAGTACCAGGAGGCCTACGTCCAGCTGTGGGCGGATTTTGTGGACGAGGCACAGGCCGCCCTGCAAAGCGATTCGGCGTTTGCGCAGCAAGACGCGCTGGCGTTGCTGCGGCGTGAGTGCAATGTGAAATTGTGATGGTCTTGTGAAGCTACGGCTATCGCTCTGAGCCGGCAAGGGATGCGCGTCAAAGAATCCGGTTAAACCACAGCAGCGACAAGCTGGCAGAGACCAGCGCCAGCGCCGCTGCCGCCAGGGCCAGCAGCGCGGAGATTTCCGTTTCCTTTTTCTCGACCGTCAGCCGCGCGCTGAGCGTTTCATAGACTTTTTTCAAATCGCCTGCCGTGCCGGCATAAAAATACTCGGCCTGGGTGGCACGGGCAATGCCCTTGAGGGTTTTCTCGTCGAGCTTGACACGCATGGACCAGCCCTCAAAACCGATGGTTTCACCCTCCACCGTGCCGACGCCGACGGTGTAGACACGCACGCCCCGGTCTGCGGCCGCCTTGGCCGCATCCAGCGAATCCACGCCGGTGGTGCGCTGGCCGTCGGTCAGCAAAATAATGGCGGCCGAGGTGTAGGAGCCGGGCGTGACTGGCGTGAAGTTTTTCTTGGCCTCCTTGCCGGCTTTTTCGGCCTGGTCGAGCGAAATTCCGTGCAGGCGCTCCCAGCCGGTTTCCAGCAACGCCAGGTCAATGCCCGCATCGGGGAACAACTCGGCCAGCGCTACCATCAGGCCGTTGCCAATGGCCGTGCCGCGCTGCAGCCGGAACTTGTCAATCGCCACTGTCAGGTCTTCCCGGTTCAGGGTCGGCGGCTGCACCACGGCGGCGGTGCCGGCAAAGGCCACCACCCCCACCCGCACATGGCGCGGCAAGTCGGCCAGAAAAGCCTTGGCAGCGTTTTGTGAGGCCACCAGCCGGTTGGGCTGAACATCGGTGGCGCGCATGCTGCCCGATACATCCATGGCGAGCATGATGGTTGTGTTTTGCGAGGGCAGGGTCACGACGGCAAATGGGCGCGATGCCGCCAGCAGCATGGCGGCCAGCGACAGCAGGAACAGCAGCGGCGGAACATGCCGGCGAAGGCCTTGCCCTTTGCCCATGGCCTCGCGCACGATGGACAGGCTGGCATAGCGCAAGGCCATTTTTTTCTTGCGCCGCAACAGCCAGACGTACACCACCACCAGCAGCGGAATGACCAGCAGCAGCCAGAGAAATTGAGGCCAGAGGAAGGTCATTGGAAAGTTCATGGCAGTTCCTCCGCGCAATTCAGGCGGTACGCCTCAGGTGGGCCGGCAGCCGGCCAGCCGCCGCACGGCCACTCGATGAACGGCTGCGCTGTTTGCGCAAGTCGGCAAAACGCATGATGGCATTGACCAGGTCATCATCGGTTGACAGCTCCAGCGTGTCCACGCCAGCGCGCGCCAGGGTTTGCCGCAGTTCGGCCTCGCGCTGGGCCGCGATGCGCGCAAAGCGCTTGCGAAAGCCGGCATCATGGGTATCGACCAGCAGTTGTTCGCCGGTTTCGGCATCGCGGATTGGAATCAGCCCCAAATCAGGCAATTCCAGCTCCAGCGGATCGAGCAGGCGCACGGCAACGACTTCATGCCGCTGGGCGAGCTGGCCCAAAGGCTTTTCCCAGCCTGCCTCGGTGATGAAATCAGACACCACGAACACGGTGGAGCGGCGGCGTACCAGCTTGGCGGCGGACGCCAGCAGTTCATGCAGGCGGGTAGGACCTGCGCTTTCGGCTTCCGGCCGCGTCTGCAGGGTATGCAGCAGGTGCAGCACATGATGGCGACCGCCACACGCCGGTATCGCTGCATCCACGCCCGCGCCGTAAAGGAGTGCGCCGACCCGGTTGCCGTGGCGGGTCAGCATGCGCGCCAGCACCGCAACGAAATCGGTCAAGACGTGGCGCTTGCGCTGTTCGCCAGAGCCAAAGTCCATGGACGGGCTCAGGTCGAGCAAAAACCAGGCGCTCATTTCCCGGTCTTCGGTAAAGACGCGCACATGGGGCTGCTGCAACCGGGCCGTCACGTTCCAGTCGATGTGGCGCACGTCGTCGTGATGCTGGTACTCACGCAGGTCCGCCAGGTCCATGCCGGTGCCGCGCAGCAGCGTGCGGTAGTCGCCCTGCAGTAAGCCGTCGAGGCGGCGCAGCACCGTCCATTCGAGCCGGCGCAGTAACTGGTCTGCGCTTTCTGCTGGCGCCTTTGGCGAAGGAAGGTCAGGCGGCGAGTTTTTCATGGGCGAGCGGCTTGGCGGGCGGCGGGATTCTGGCCATGATCTTGCCCACGATCTGGTCGGCAGAAAAGCCTTCGGACAGGGC
>NZ_JAUXNA010000007.1 GCF_030682935.1 Polaromonas sp. | reverse complement strand
GCGCCGACAGTTCCAGCATCTGGCCGTCTATGGTGGCCACGCGCCCGGCCTGGTCGTAGATCAGCGGGCCGTGCTTGATGGTGCTGCTGGCGCCGCCCATGCCGCGCCGGATCAGCGCCCGCACACGCGCTTCCAGCTCCTGCAGCGAAAACGGTTTGGCCATGTAGTCGTCCGCGCCGTAGTCCAGGCCCTTGACGCGCTCTTCCACGCTGTCGGCGGCGGTCAGAATCAGTACCGGCAGGGCCGAGCCGCGCGCGCGCAGCCGCTTCAGCACTTCCAGCCCGTGCATGCGCGGCAGGCCGAGGTCCAGAATCAGCAGGTCAAATTCGGTGTTGGTCATCAGCGCGGCATCGGCTTCGGTGCCGCTGGCCACATGGTCAGCAGCGGCACCTGAGGCACGCAGGGTTCGCAGCAGGCCATCGGCCAGAACCTGGTCGTCTTCGGCAATCAAAATTCGCATGCTTGTCTCCCTGGTGTCGGCCTGCCTCCCGTTCAGCGGGCCGGTGTTGTTGTTTGTCGTGCGAATTCTAGGCTTTTCCGACTACTACGCCCCGCAATACGCTTCGAGCCCCAGCGCCACCACGGTGGCCACGTCCTGGCCGACCGCCTGCCGGAATTCGTCTTCGGCCTGCGCCACGGCGCCCTTGAAGGCGTCCAGCCACAACAGGCCTGCGGCGGTGAACAGCAGCTGCCGCGCGCGCTTGTCGTGCGGGTCGGGCGCGCGCCTGACCAGGCCCCAGGCTTCGCACTGGTCGACCAGGTCGCCCATGGCCTGCTTGCTCATGCCGGCGCTTGCCGCCAGGTCCGTCAGCCGCGAACCCTCCACGGCCAGGTGGCGCGTGATGTGGATGTGGGCCGCGCCCACCTGGCCGCGCGCAGCCAGGTTGGACAGTGCCAGCGGCACCTCCACGTTGCGGGCCATCAGCACCAGCACGCGCTCGTCAAAGCGCCGCAAGGCATGGCCGAGCAGGCGCCCCAAGTGGGTGAGCCGCCAGCCCTGATCGCTGGCCGCCGCGATGCCGTCACATGGGCTGGTGCTGGCACCGTGCGGGAGGGCTTGCGCGTCGATTTTCTGCATTGGTCGATATTACTTTACGCACCCTCAATCGGTCAGGCAAACTGACCAATAATGGGGTTTACTTATTTCAATGGCGCCCATAAAGTACTGGTCATGCATCCAGCTTGTTCTTCCAGGCCAAGCCTGGAAACCGCTGAAAAGTGAACGCAAGAGTTATTACATCATTGATTTTCAAGGAGATTTTCATGGACGCACCGGTCAAATCCAACCCAGCCCTGAACACCGAAAAAGCCAAGGCGCTGCAGGCCGCGCTGGCCCAGATTGAAAAGCAGTTCGGCAAAGGCACCATCATGAAGCTGGGCGCCGGCGAAGTGATCGAAGACATCCAGGTGGTCTCCACCGGCTCGCTGGGCCTGGACATTGCCCTGGGTGTTGGCGGCCTGCCGCGCGGCCGGGTGGTCGAGATTTACGGCCCCGAGTCGTCGGGCAAAACCACGCTGACGCTGCAGGTCATTGCCGAAATGCAAAAAATCGGCGGCACCTGCGCTTTTGTGGACGCCGAGCACGCGCTGGACATCCAGTACGCGCAAAAGCTGGGCGTTAATTTGCAGGAGCTGCTGATTTCCCAGCCCGACACCGGCGAGCAGGCGCTTGAAATTGTCGATTCGCTGGTCCGTTCCGGCGCGGTGGATCTGATCGTGATCGATTCGGTGGCGGCGCTGACGCCCAAGGCCGAACTCGAAGGCGAAATGGGCGACTCGCTGCCTGGCCTGCAGGCCAGGCTAATGAGCCAGGCGCTGCGCAAACTCACGGCCACCATCAAGAAAGCCAACTGCATGGTGATTTTCATCAACCAGATCCGCATGAAGATCGGCGTGATGTTCGGCAGCCCTGAAACCACCACCGGCGGCAATGCGCTGAAGTTCTACGCCTCGGTGCGGCTGGACATTCGCCGCATCGGCTCCATCAAAAAGGGCGACGAGGTCATCGGCAACGAAACCCGCGTGAAGGTGGTCAAGAACAAGGTGGCCTCGCCGTTCAAGACCGCAGAGTTCGACATTCTCTATGGCGAAGGCATCAGCCGCCTGGGCGAGGTACTCGACCTGGGCGTGGCCGGCCACATCGTTGAAAAAGCCGGCGCCTGGTATGCCTACAACGGCGAAAAAATCGGCCAGGGCCGCGACAACTCGCGTGAATTCCTCAAAGAGAACCCGGTGCTCGCCATCGAGATCGAAAACAAGGTGCGCGAGTCGCTGGGCATCCCGCTGGTGCAGGCCGCTGTCGCCGTGGCTGCCGCCGACGCCAGCGACAGCGCGGACAAGGCCGCCAAACCTGGAAAAACCGACAAGGCCCCCAAAGCAGCGGCCTGATCCGGTTTTATATGCGAAATCAGGCGCTAGCCCAATGCGTGCGAGTGCTGGCAGCTATTAAACCAATAGCAGCTGCGTGCTGCCCTTCGCGATGAATCCGGCCAAACCCGCCGCCCGGGTGGGCTTTGGCCTGTCGCTCAAGGGGCGCGCCCTGCGCTACCTGGCCGCGCGCGAGCATTCGCGGGCCGAGCTGGAGCGCAAACTGGCAGCCCACGAAGAAACACCGGGCCAGCTGGCGCAGGTGCTTGATGAGTTGCAGGCCAAGGACTTCATCAGCGAGGCGCGGGTGCTCGAGTCGGTGATCAACCGGCGCGCCGCACGTTTTGGCGCCGCGCGCATCAAGCACGAGTTGCTGAACAAGGGGCTGGGTGCGGAGGCGGTGGCCAGTGCGATGGAGCGCCTGAAGCTCAGTGAACTGGAACGCGCCCGCGACATCTGGCGCAAGAAGTTTGACGGGTCGGCACCGGACGCGGCCGGACGCGCCAGGCAAATGCGCTTTCTCGCCGCCCGGGGCTTTGGCGGCGACGTGATTCGCCGCGTGGTGTCGCAGGCAGAGGATGATTGAAAGGTGTCACCCGGCACAGCCGCCGCCAACACCGATGTCGGCTTATGCTGTGTCCCAGACCTCCGGTCAGGCGCCAATCAAAGCCCCAGCATCAGCTTGAGGTTCTGCACCGCCGCGCCACTGGCGCCCTTGCCCAGGTTGTCGAGCCGCGCCACCAGCACGGCATGGCGATGGGTTTCGTTGCCGAACACGCGCAACTCCATCTTGTTGGTGTCGTTCAGGCCCAGCGCGTCCAGCGCGCCCGATTCGGGCGCGGCTTCCACGGTGACCCATTCGCTACCCGCGTAATGCCGGGTCAGCACGTCATGGAGTTGCGCGGCGGTCGGCTGGCCGGGCAGCAGGTCCAGGTGCAGCGGCAACTGCACCAGCATGCCCTGCAGGAAGTTGCCCACCGACGGAATGAAGACCGGCCGTCGGGCAAGACCCGTGTACTTCATGATTTCGGGCAGGTGCTTGTGCTCCAGGCCCAGGCCATACAGCTCGAACGCGGGCGCGGTGCCGGCTTCGTAGGCCTCGATCATCTGGCGACCGCCGCCCGAGTAACCGCTCACGGCGGGCAGGCTCAAGGGGAAATCGGCCGGCATCAGCCCGGCATCGACCAGCGGACGGATCAGCGCAATCGCGCCGGTGGCGTAGCAGCCCGGATTGGCCACGCGCTCGGCCGCCATGACGGCTTCGCGCTGACCGGGGACCAGCTCGGGGAAACCAAACACCCAGCCCGGCGCCGTGCGGTGGGCGGTGGAGGCGTCGATGATCTTGGGCTTTTTTCCGCTGAGCGAGTCGATCATGGCGACCGATTCGCGCGCCGCGTCGTCGTGCAGGCACAGGATCACCAGGTCTGCCTGCGCCATCAGGCCCTGCTTGGCGGCCGCATCCTTGCGCAGCTCGGGCGCAATGCTGAGCAGCTCAATCTGCGGCATGGCCTGCAGCCGTTCACGGATTTGCAGGCCTGTGGTGCCGGCTTCGCCATCGATAAAAATTTTGGGCATAACGTACTTTCAGCGATAAGTAGTGATCCGAACAGGCCTGTTTGGCGGTCCTATCAGACGTAAGGTCCACACAAGAATTGTGCATTGCACCATGATACAGTTCCGGGTTGCTGCCTGCAGTAACCGCTAACATGCTGGTTTTGTGCCGATATGGCTTGTTTTTTCCCTTTCCAACAGCCCTGCCCAACTCCCTGTTGCACCCCTCTTTTACCGAATCCTGAAGGTTTTTCATGAAAATTCACGAGTACCAAGGCAAGGAAATCTTGCGCAATTTTGGTGTGCCTGTGCCGCGCGGCATTCCGGCATTCACGGTGCAGGAGGCGGTGGAAGCCGCACAAAAACTCGGCGGCCCGGTGTGGGTGGTCAAGGCGCAGATCCATGCCGGTGGTCGTGGCAAGGGCGGCGGCGTGAAAGTGGCCAAGACCATTGAAGACGTCAAGCGCATCGCTGGCGAAATCCTGGGCATGCAGCTCAAGACCCATCAGACCGGCCCCGAAGGCCAGAAGGTGCGTCGCCTGTACATCGAAGACGGTGCCGACATCCAGAAGGAATACTACGTTTCGTTGGTGACCGACCGCGCCACGCAAAAAGTCGCCTTCATCGCATCGAGCGAAGGCGGCATGGACATCGAGGAAGTGGCGCATTCCACGCCCGAGAAAATCATCACCGAGTACATCGACCCGCTGACGGGTCTGGGCGAAGAACAAGCCGGAAGAATAGCCAACGCCATCGGCCTGCCACCTGAGTCCACCGCCCAGGCCGTGGACATCTTCCAGAAGCTCTACAAGTGCTACATGGACACCGACGCGTCGCTGGTTGAAATCAACCCGCTGAACCGCGACAGCAAGAACCAGCTGATGGCGCTGGACGCCAAGTTCAACCTTGACCCCAACGCGCTGTTTCGCCATCCGGAAATCGTGGCTTACCGCGACCTCGACGAAGAAGATCCGGCCGAAGTCGAAGCCAGCAAGTTTGACCTGGCCTACATCAGCCTGGACGGCAACATCGGCTGCCTGGTCAACGGCGCCGGCCTGGCCATGGCGACCATGGACACCATCAAGCTGTT
>NZ_JAUXNA010000005.1 GCF_030682935.1 Polaromonas sp. | reverse complement strand
GCGGTCTCGATCGCCTCCAGGATCATCTGGATGGCAGCTTCGTGGTTGGCCACGTTGGGCGCAAAGCCGCCTTCGTCGCCCACCGCCACGCTCATACCCTTGTCGTGGATGATTTTCTTGAGCGCCTGGAAAACCTCGGCGCCGTAGCGCACGGCTTCGCGAAAGCTGGGTGCGCCCACCGGGATGATCATCAGCTCCTGCAGGTCCAGGTTGTTGTTGGCGTGCGCGCCGCCATTGACCACGTTCATCATCGGCACCGGCATCTGCATGCCGCCCATGCCGCCGAAATAGCGGTACAGCGGCAGGCCGGATTCCTCTGCCGCCGCGCGGGCCACGGCCATGGACACGGCCAGCATCGCATTGGCGCCCAGGCGCGATTTGTTCTCGGTGCCGTCCAGGTCGATCAGCGTGCGGTCCAGGAAGGCCTGCTCGCTGGCGTCCAGGCCCAGCACGGCCTCGGAAATTTCGGTGTTGATGTATTCCACGGCCTTGAGAACGCCCTTGCCGAGGTAACGCCCGCTGTCGCCGTCGCGCAGCTCGATGGCTTCACGCGAGCCGGTGGAGGCGCCCGAAGGCACGGCCGCGCGGCCCATGACGCCGGACTCCAGCAACACGTCGCATTCGACGGTGGGGTTGCCCCGGCTGTCCAGGATTTCGCGGCCGACGATATCAACAATTGCGCTCATTGAGGTTCTTTCAGATCAAGATTAAAAAACTGGCGGGCGAAGGCTTCAGACACCTTCAACCACAATCATTCGCATAATGGCCGCACCCTGGCGTGCCGCCCGGGCCTTGCCGTATTCGGGCGACGCATCGAAGGCTTTGGCCGCTTCAAAAGTCGGAAACTTCAGGATGACCAGGCGTTCCGGTGCCCAGTCGCCTTCCAGCACTTCGACCTTGCCGCCGCGCACACAGACTTCAGCGCCGTGCGCCTGCATCGCGGCGGAGGACCATTTTTTATATTCTTCGTATTGCTCGGGGTTGGTGACGGTGACGTTGGCAATGATGTAGGCAGAGCTCATGTCAGGCCTGGAAATTATTTTCGAGGTAGCCGTTTTTCTTGGTCACGCGGTCGAGTTCGAGCAGCGTTTCCAGCAGGGCTTTCATGTGTTTGAGCGGCACGGCGTTGGGGCCGTCACTCATGGCGTTCGCCGGATCGGGATGGGTTTCCATGAACAGGCCGGCAATGCCGACCGCAACCGCGGCGCGGGCCAGTACCGGCACCATCTCACGTTGACCGCCGCTGCTGGTGCCCTGGCCACCCGGCAACTGCACCGAATGGGTGGCGTCGAAGACCACCGGCGCGCCGGTCTCACGCATGATGGCGAGGCTGCGCATGTCGGAGACCAGGTTGTTGTAACCGAAACTCGCGCCGCGTTCACAGGCCATGAAGCTGTCTTCATCCAATCCTTTTTCACGCGCGGCGGCACGCGCCTTGGCGATCACGTTTTTCATGTCGCCGGGCGCGAGGAACTGGCCCGTCTTGATATTGACCGGTGTGCCCGATTGCGCGACCGCGTGAATGAAGTCGGTCTGGCGGCACAAAAAGGCCGGCGTCTGCAACACGTCGACCACCGAGGCCACCGTGGCGATCTCGGCTTCGGAATGCACGTCGGTCAGGATGGGCAGGCCCAGATCACGTTTGACCTTGTCCAGGATCTCCAGGCCCTTGTCCATGCCCGGACCTCTAAAGCTGGTGCCGCTGGAGCGGTTCGCCTTGTCGTAACTGGACTTGAAGATGAAGGGGATGCCAAGCGAGGCGGTGATGTCCTTGAGGGCGCCGGCGGTGTCCATCTGCAACTGCTCGGACTCCACCACGCAGGGGCCGGCGATCAGGAAGAAGGGCTGATCAAGGCCAATGTCGAATCCACAAAGCTTCATGCGACCACTTTCAGGGATTTGCCGGCCACCTGGTGGTCCAGCGTGGCCTTGATGTAGGCGTTGAACAGCGGGTGGCCGGCCCACGGTGTGGACTTGAACTCGGGGTGGAACTGCACACCGACAAACCAGGGGTGCACATCACGCGGCAGCTCAACAATTTCGGTGAGCTGCTCGCGCTGGGTCAGCGCGGAAATGACCAGACCGGCGGCGCGCAACTGGTCGAGGTAGTTGACGTTGGCCTCATAGCGGTGGCGGTGCCGTTCGGTCACCACGTCGCCGTAGATGCCGTGGGCCAGTGTGTCCTTGGCCACATCTGAACTCTGCGCGCCCAGGCGCATGGTGCCGCCCAGGTCGGACTTGGCGTCGCGTGTCTTGATGGTGCCGTCGGCGTCTTTCCATTCGGTGATCAGGGCGATCACCGGGTGCGGTGTGTTGGGTTCGAACTCGGTGCTGTTGGCGTCTTTCAGGCCGGCCACATGGCGTGCGAACTCAATGGTCGCAACCTGCATGCCCAGACAGATGCCGAGGTAGGGCAACTGGTTCTCGCGGGCATAACGCGCCGCGCAGATCTTGCCTTCCACACCGCGTATGCCGAAGCCGCCGGGCACCAGGATGCCGTCGAACTTGGCCAGCCGCGACACGTTGTCGGGCGTGATGCTTTCGGAGTCCACGTACTCGATCACGACCTTGGCGTGATTTTTCATGCCGGCGTGGCGCAGCGCCTCGTTGAGTGACTTGTAGCTGTCCGACAGGTCCACATATTTGCCGACCATCGCGATGCTGACCTGCTTTTGCGGGTGCTCGGTTTCATACACCAGCTCGTCCCAGCGCTTGAGGTTGGCCGGCGGGGTGTTCAGGCGCAGCTTGTCGCAGATCAGGCCGTCCAGGCCCTGCTCGTGCAGCATGCGCGGCACCTTGTAGATGGTGTCCACGTCCCACATGGAGATCACGCCCCATTCGGGCACATTGGAGAACAGCGAGATCTTGGCGCGCTCTTCGGCGGGAATCGGCCGGTCCGCGCGGCACAGCAGCACGTCGGCCTGGATGCCGATCTCGCGCAGCTGTTTGGCGGTGTGCTGTGTCGGTTTGGTCTTGAGCTCGCCGGCAGCGGCAATCCACGGCACGTAGCTCAGGTGCACAAACGCGGTGTTGTTGGCGCCCATGCGCAGACTCATCTGGCGCACCGCTTCGAGGAAGGGCAGGGACTCGATGTCGCCCACCGTGCCGCCGATTTCAACGATGGCCACATCGACCGCATCGGGCGTTTCGTAGCCGGCGCCACGCTTGACGAACTCCTGGATCTCATTGGTGACGTGCGGGATCACCTGCACCGTCTTGCCGAGGTAGTCACCGCGGCGCTCTTTCTCGAGCACGCTTTTGTAGATCTGGCCGGTGGTGAAGTTGTTGGCCTTGCGCATGCGCGTTTCGATGAAACGCTCGTAATGGCCTAGATCGAGATCGGTTTCTGCCCCGTCTTCGGTCACAAAAACCTCGCCATGCTGGAGCGGCGACATCGTGCCCGGATCCACGTTGATGTAGGGATCGAGCTTGATGAGAGTGACTTTGAGGCCTCGCGATTCAAGGAGCGCAGCTAAGGAGGCTGAGGCGATTCCCTTGCCCAGGGAAGACACCACACCGCCGGAGACGAAGACAAATTTGGTCATGTCAGTTACGAACCGGAAGTTCGCTAAGGTGGTAAACGGAGATTATAGGGGGTGACCGAGCGCCCGCCGTCAGCCCATTGACTAAACTGAAACATTCACTGCCGGACCACTTTGCATACGCCTGAGCGGCAGTGTTTAGCTGCTACATTGCCGGGCATGACAAATGAAACAAACGGCCCGAGCAGTGGCGACGACGCGCCGGACCTGGCCGGCAAACATATTGTGCTGGGCTTGTCGGGCGGGATCGCCTGCTACAAGTCGGCCGAACTGTGCCGGGCCCTGATCAAGGCCGGCGCCACCGTGCAGGTGGTGATGACCGAGGCGGCTGAGCAGTTCATCACGCCGGTCACGCTGCAGGCGCTCAGTGGTCGGCCGGTGTACACCAGCCAGTGGGACAGCCGTGAGGCTAACAACATGGCGCATATCAACCTGTCGCGCGAGGCAGACGCTATGTTGATTGCGCCCTGCAGCGCCGATTTCATGGCCAAGCTGCTGCATGGCCGGGCCGATGACCTGCTGAGCCTGATGTGCCTGGCCAGACCGCTCGACCAGGTGCCGCTGCTGCTGGCGCCGGCGATGAACCGCGAGATGTACGCGCATCCGGCGACCCAGCGCAACTTGCTTCAGTTGGCGGCGGACGGTGCCACGGTGCTGGGCGTAGGCGCAGGCTTTCAGGCCTGCGGAGAGACCGGGGACGGCCGCATGCTGGAGCCCGAGCAGTTGCTGGAGGACATCATTGCGTTTTTTACGCCCAAGGTGCTGGCTGGTCAGCAGGTGCTGGTGACGGCCGGCCCGACCTACGAGGCTATTGATCCGGTGCGCGGCATCACCAATCTGTCGAGTGGGAAAATGGGCTTTGCGATTGCACGTGCGGCGCGCGAGGCCGGTGCCGAGGTGACGCTGGTCGCGGGTCCGGTGAGCCTGCCCACGCCGCGCGGGGTCACTCGCGTGGATGTAAGGTCAGCACAAAACATGCTTGAAGCCGTTATGTTGCGGGCTCAAGCAGCTACTGTTTTTATAGCAACTGCCGCTGTGGCCGATTGGCGGCCCGCCGCGCCTTCAACCCAGAAAATCAAGAAGGACGGCGCCGGCCGGGCGCCGCAACTGGAATTTGCCGAAAATACCGACATTCTGGCCACGGTGGCCCGGTCTGCAGCGGCCCAGGCGGGCGCGCTGTATTGCGTGGGCTTTGCCGCGGAAAGCCACGATCTGCTTGAGAATGCCCAAGCCAAGCGCCTGCGCAAAAAGGTGCCGTTATTGGTGGGCAACATTGGGCCCGATACTTTTGGACAAGATCACAACGCACTGCTGCTGGTGGATGCGCAGGGCAACACCGCGCTGCCAAGAGCGTCCAAGCTGTCGCTCGCGCGGCGGCTGGTTCAGGAGATCGCCCGCAGGATGGGCGCGTAAGACCGCACGCATGGAATAGTTTTTAAAAAGTCAGTGCCAATAATTCATGAAAATCGACCTCAAGATCATCGATCCGCGCCTTCAGGGCAATCTTCCCAACTACGCCACGCCCGGAAGTGCCGGCCTGGACCTGCGCGCTTGCCTGGATGCGCCTCTGACGCTGGGCGCCAATGCGTGGCAGCTGGTGCCCACGGGAATCGCAATCTACCTGCAGAACCCCGGCTTCGCTGCGTTGATTCTGCCGCGCTCCGGGCTGGGTCACAAACACGGCATTGTGCTGGGCAACCTGGTGGGCCTGATCGACAGTGACTACCAGGGGCAACTGATGGTCAGCGCCTGGAATCGCAGCGATGTGCCTTTCACCATCGAGCCCATGGAGCGCATTGCGCAACTGGTGATCGTGCCGGTTGCGCAGGTGCAGTTCAATGTGGTTACCGAGTTTCCGGCCAGCGAACGGGGCGATGGCGGCTACGGTTCTACCGGCAAGGGCTGAGATCGGCTGCAGCACCAGGGCGTGTTCACCTACAAGCAGGCCTCAGCTTATCCGACGGCGGCGTGCGTGCATTCCCGACCGCTGCCGGGCCGGCTTGGGCATGTAATAAAGTCATCAGCGGTGGAGCCAATTAAAGTGGTTTGCCTGGCGGGCAGCCTTCAGGTTTGGCTCACTGTTTTGATGTTCATTACAGGAGATTTTCATGCGCAGTTCATTACGCATTACATCGGTTGTTTCATCCATCGTGTTGCTGGCAGGCCTTGCCGCTTGCGGCGCGCAGCCCCTCGGCGGCACGGCGCCGATGGGTTCATACCCCACTTCGACCTACCCGGCAGCGACCTATCCGGCGTCGTCTTATCCCGCCGGGAATGTAAACCCTGCTTATGTCGAGTACGGCCGCGTCACCAATATTGAGGTGATCCGCACGCAGGGCGCAGTCCAGGGCACTGGCGCAGGCGCCATCATTGGCGGTATTGCCGGTGGCGTCATTGGTAACCAGGTGGGCGGCGGCACGGGGCGTGACGTGGCCCGAATTGCAGGCGTTGTAGGCGGCGCCCTGGCCGGAAACGCGATTGAAAAAAATACGAGAACGCCGCAGGTGAATGAAACCTATCGCATCTCTGTGCAAACCGATAACGGCGCCCGTCGCTCTTACGATCTCGCATCCACCGGCGACCTGCGCCCGGGTGACCGGGTGCGGATTGAAAACGGGCAACTGTTTCGTTATTGACAGTCGACTGCCATAAAAAAGCGGCGCTGCGGTTGACTGCAGCGCCGCTTTTTTTATGCCGCTTGTCAGACTGATCAGTGCAGCGTGTCGTTGCCAGGAATGAGTGGCTCCAGTTTAAAAAAACCGGTACCCATGGTGCCTTGTCCGATTTCGTCTTCGGTGGCATCACGCACCGACCCGACCTTGAGGGCCAGCCGTATGGCAATTCCGGCGAGGGGATGGTTGCCGTCGAGCACCACATGTTCAGGGTAAATTTCTGTCACCGTGTAAATGTAGTCCTGCGCAATTTGTTCATTGGCGCCCGCTGGCAGGGCCGCGCCATCGAAGGTCATGCCTTCTTCGAGTTCGGCCGGGAAAATGTTGCGGGGCTCGAGGAAAACCAGGTTTTCATCATAGTCACCGAACGCGTGTTCGGGCTCCAGGTGCAACTCGAGCAAGTCCCCACCTTCGTGGCCTTGCAGGGCTTCTTCGATTTTGGCCAGCAAATCATCGCCGCCAAGCAAGAATTCCACCGGCTCGTCCAGTTCGTCCAGCACATCGCCCAAAGTATCTTTCAGCGTCCATGTCAGGGCTACGACGCATTGCGGGGTGATTTTCATCCGACAATTGTCCCATGGATATAAATCAATCTTTGGAGCTTCTTGCTGGCCTGAGCCCGGCTCAATTCATGCGTCAGTACTGGCAAAAAAAGCCGCTGCTGGTGCGCCAGGCCATTCCCGGGTTCAAGCCTGTATTGAGCCGCGCAGCGCTGTTCAAGCTGGCGGCGCGTGAGCAGGTTGAATCCCGCCTGATTGTTCAGCAGGCCAAGGGCTGGCGCATGAAACAGGGGCCTATGGCGCCCCGCAGCCTGCCGCCGCTGGCCAAGCCGGGCTGGACGCTGCTGGTGCAGGGTGTGGACATGCATGACGCAGGCGCCCACGCCTTGTTGCAACAGTTTCGTTTCGTTCCTGATGCCAGGCTGGACGATCTGATGATCTCGTTTGCAACGACGGGCGGCGGCGTGGGCCCGCACTTTGACAGTTACGACGTGTTTTTGCTGCAAGCCAGTGGACAACGGCGCTGGAGGATAGGGCGGCAAAAGGACCTGACCTTGCAACAGGGCGTGCCGCTCAAGATTTTGCAGAACTTCGAACCAGAAGAAGAGTTTGTGCTGCAGGCCGGCGACATGCTTTACCTTCCGCCCGGTTATGCGCATGACGGCATCGCTGAAGCGGCTGTTGGAGGCGACGGAAAATCTGCTGACTGCATGACTTATTCCGTTGGTTTTCGGGTTCCGAGCCGCAGTGAACTGGCGGCTGAATTGCTGCGCCGCCTCGCTGAGTTTTCGGAAGACGAGGAAGAAGCCTCGACGGGCGAGGGGCGACGCCGGGCCGGACGTCCGCCGCGCCTGTACCAAGACCCGGGCCAGGCTGCGACCGCGACCCCGGCCGCGCTGCCGGCTGCTTTGGCCGCCTTTGCACAGCAGGCAGTGCTCGACGCGCTGAAAGATCCCCTGGCCCTGAACTGCGCGCTGGGTGAGTACATGACGGCACCCAAACCGACGGTATGGTTTGAAGAACCGCTGCAAGACTGGGCCACCGAGGCTGCGAAATCCGGTCAGAGCGGTGTTCAGCTGGATCCGCGTACCCGCATGATGTACGACAGTGATCACGTGTTCATCAACGGCGAGAGCTACCGAGCCAAAGGCGCCGATGCCCGATTTATGCAGCGTTTGGCTGACCAGCGCAGCCTGTTGCCGCATGAATTGCGCAAGGCCAGCGCGTCGGCTCTGGCACTGCTGGACGACTGGCATGGTGCAGGCTGGCTGCGGCAGGAACGGCCTGAACGGCCGGGGGCAGACACCTGAACAGCGCGGCGCCAATTCCACGGAGAATCAGGGAACGCCAAGGAGAAAAGTACATGAATTCTCAAAAAACACCCGCGTTGCTTCCAGCCTTGCTGGAAGGTCGATTTACCGGCCGCACCGAGTTTGCCGAGCTGATTCGTCAGGCCTTGGCAGTCGCTGCTGTACAGGGATGGCGTGAAATCATCTTGTGCGATCCCGGCTTTGAGGACTGGCCGCTGGGCGAGCGTGCCGTGGCGCAGGCCCTCAACGACTGGGCCAAGGCTGGTCGCAAGCTCACGATTCTTGCAAAAAATTACGATGAAGTGCAGCGAAGGCATATGCGTTTTGTGGCTTGGCGGCGAACCTGGTCGCACCTTGTGGAATGCCGCGCGAATGTTTCTACCCCGGCCACTGACATGCCCAGCGCCCTGTGGGGACCTGGCTGGACGTTCGAACGAACAGACCTGCAGCGCTGCACCGGAGTAGCCGGCACTGACGTCGCCAGGCGCGTGGCCTTGAAACAGCGCTTGAACGCATTGCTGCTGAAAAGCGCGCCTGCCTTTCCTGCGACCACTTTGGGGCTTTAGGCGTGGGCCAAGCGTAGTGCCAGGTGCGCTTGCAAACTGGCCGTGCCCGCAAGCGCCAAAGCCGTCTTTTTACTGTGTTTTGGCGGACTGTGGTTTTTTGGAGTTGCATGCGGGCCTGGCGTTGCGATTGGCCCACTAAGGATTTTCGTGCTTGTACTATCCGGCATATAATTTAGAGCTGGGTTGAAAGAGGTCGAATTCTTTCCCCGGTCAAAACATAACTTGAATTTTGGTTTGGGTTTCTTTTGACAAACTCCGGAAACTATTTTCTTAATTCATCAAGGATCTAAAAATGAACAAATCACTCGTTATGGCAGCTATTGTTGCCGCTATTGCTCTGGCTGCCTGCGGCAAAAAAGAAGAAGCACCCATCGTCGTGACGCCAGCACCTGTCGTGGTTGTTCCTGCTGCAGAACCTGCTGCCGCTGCCGCTGCCGCTTCTGCTTCTGAAGCAGCTGGTTCCGCCGCTGCTGCTGGCGCCGCCGCAACCGCTGCTGCATCAGCAGCCAGCGAGGCAGCGAAGTAATCACTTCGTGACTCCTGAAAAAGCCGCCTCCGGGCGGCTTTTTTGTGTCTGGCGCTTTGATCTCTTCCCAAAGCCGCATGCATTAAGCCTGCCCGGACCGTTCCCGAGGCCCGGGAAGGTCTAAATTGAAAGCCAGCGTGTGCCGTTAGCGGCATCGGCAAGCGTCACTTCGGTGACGCTCCCCAGTGCATCAGACATGGCTTGATAAGCAAGTTCCGGGCGGTTGTTTTGCTCGCTCAGGTGGGCTGTTACCAGATGCTTGAGTCCCTCGTGCGCCAACGACTGGGCAATCGCGCCCGCAGCGGCATTGGACAAATGGCCGTACTTTCCCCCGACGCGACGTTTCAGAAAAGGCGGATAGCTCGACTGGGCCAGCAGGTCGCTGTCGTGGTTGCACTCAAGCAGCAGGGCATTGCAGTGCTCCAAATGCGTCAGCAGATGCGCCGTGGCATGACCGAGATCGGTCAGGATGCCCAGCTTTTTCGCGCCATCCGTGCAGGTCAGCTGCAACGGTTCGCGGGCATCATGCGGCACGGTAAAAGGCATGATCTGCAGACCACCGAGGTCAATCGCCTGGCCGTCGCGTGCGGTGTGGAGCAGGCCATCGAAGTCGGGCGAGCCTATGCCTTCGTAGGTGCCGTGGCTCATCCAGACCGGCACCCTGTGGCGGCGTGCAAATTGGCGCGCGCATCCGATATGGTCGCTGTGCTCGTGGGTGATGAAGATGGCATCGATGTCGCCATCGACCAAGCCCGCGCCAGCCAGTCGCACAGAGAGCTGCTTAAGCCCGAGGCCGCAATCGACCAGCAGGCGCAGGGGCCTGTGACTGGTGACTTCTACCAGCGTGGCGTTGCCTGTGCTGCCACTGCCCAGGCTTTTAAACCTCAACACCGTGGCAGGGCGCGGACATGTCGCTTCAAATGGACTTGCCCTTACTTCAAGTCGTCGGCGATCACCTGAACAATGCGTTGCGCATTGGCTGACGATTCAGGCGCGCCCTCGGCATTCAGGACCGACACCGTGGTGTTTTCGCCCTGGCTCTTGAGCGTAATGCGGTACTTCAGCGGCTTCGCTGCCGGTGCCGAACCGCTGAACAGTTTGCTGAAGAAGCCGGCTTCGCGCTTGTCGGTCACGGGTTCGACGTAACGCACAAAGTAGGTGCCCTGGCTGCGGTCGCGGTCTTCAACGGTAAAGCCGGTGCGGTCCAGTGCCAGACCCACCCGGCGCCAGGCGCGCTCGAAGCCTTCATCAATCTGCACGACGGGCAGGTTGTTCACAGCGGCGACGCGGGACGTTTGCTTGCTTGTGACACCTGCGGCTACGAGGGCTTTCGATTGTTCCTGGGTCACGCCCAGCTTGACCATCAGGCGGCGCAGAAATTCGGCCTCCAGTTCCGGATCGGCCGGGCGGGGTTGCCAGACAGTACCATCACCTGCGCCTCCGCTTTTTCCGCCGGTCACCACTTCGACCATGCCGCGATGGCTGATGTACACCTCGGTGCCGCCGTCTGGCCTGCGTTCCAGGCGCGTGCGGAACTTGTCACGCTCCCCGGTCGAATAAAGGCTGTCCAGGACTCTGCCCAGGGTGTTTCGGATGAAGTCCTGCGGCAGTTTGGCGCGGTTTTCGGCCCAGTCTGTTTCCATGATGCCGAGGTTTTCCTGGTCTTGTGCCAGCAAAAATCCGCTCTCGAGCCAGAAATCACGCACCGGCTCCCAGAGCTTGTCAGCCGGCCGGCTAACGACCAGCCAGCGCTGGCTGCCCGCGCGCTCGACCCGGACGTCGCCCACTGCGGCTGCTGCGGTGGCAACGGTTTGGGTCGGCTGGCCCACCTGGTAGCTGCTGGCCGAAACTGCCGCGCCGGGCACGACGTAGCGGGTTTCACGGGTAAGCTGGGTCAGGTCGGGCGGAATATCAAGCGAGGGGGCTTTGGCGCCGCTCGATTTGTAGTCGACACGTTCACCTTCCATGGCGTCTTTGATGCTGGAACAACCCGCCAGCGCGCTGATGGCCAGCAGTGCGGACAGCGCTGCAGCGCTTTGGGCTTTCAGAAATGCTGGGCGCTTGGATAATGTCGGTGATGTCGTCGGCAGTGTCTTCACTTGGTATTCCTTAAAAATCAGATCAGGCCGCACGTGCGCAGGGCGTTTTCTACTGCCGCCTCGTTCGATGTCTCCAGCGGCGTCATGGGCAGGCGCAGCGTACCGCCACAAAGACCCATCCGGGCCATGGCCCATTTGACGGGAATCGGGTTGGCTTCAACAAACAGGTTTCGGTGCAGGGGCAGCAGCTTGAACTGCAATTCCATGGCGCGTTTGACGTCGCCTGCCACCGCAGCCATGCACAGTTCATGCATGAGCCGGGGCGCGACGTTGGCCGTCACGCTGATGTTGCCTTGTCCGCCGCAAAGCATCAGGGCCACGGCAGTCGGGTCGTCGCCCGAATACACCGCAAACTCCTTGGGGGCTTCCTTGATCAGCCACTGTGCGCGCTCGATGTTGCCGGTGGCTTCCTTGATGCCCACGATGCCGGGCACCTGGGCCAGACGCAGCACGGTGGCGTGCGCCATATCTGCTACGGAGCGGCCCGGGACGTTGTACAGCACCATCGGAAAATCGCCGACGGCCTCGGCAATGGCCTTGAAGTGCCGGTACTGGCCCTCTTGCGTGGGCTTGTTGTAGTAAGGGACTACTTGCAGCTGGCAGTCGGCGCCCACCTGTTTGGCGAACCTGGCCAGCTCGATGGCTTCTGAGGTCGAGTTGGCGCCACAGCCGGCCATGATGGGCACGCGCTTGCCAGCTTGCTCGACCGAGACGCGGATGATTTCGCAGTGCTCGTCGACATTGACAGTGGGCGATTCGCCGGTGGTTCCGACCACGCCGATGCAGTCAGTGCCCTCGGCGATGTGCCAGTCCACCAGTTTGCGCAGGGCGGGATAGTCCACGCTGCCGTCTTCATGCATGGGCGTTGCCAGTGCAACAATGCTGCCGGTAATGGTTTTCATGTTTTTGGGTCTGGTTGAGGGTCCGGATACTGGCGATTAAAGCAGCGCGTCAGGCCAATCCTGCATTCTACTCAGTGCGCCAAGCGTGGCGCTAGCCGGACAGCGGGCTGCTGTCGTCGATGCTGGCCAGCAAGCGCTGGCGCCCCGACAGCACGTGGCGTTCGGCGGCTGATTTTGCCTTGGCCCTGGCGCCTTTGATGATGGCCTCGTAGATAGACCGGTGTTCGATATTGGAGCGCCGCATGTTGCCGGGAGAATTGAAGTAGCGGCGCCTGAACAGGTGCAACTCCTTGACATAGTCGTCATAAGCTTCATGGGCCCGCTGGTTGTTGGACAGGCGCAGGATCAGCGCATGAAACTGCAGGTTCAGGTCGTAATAGCGGTCGGCATCTTCGGCGTCGCAGGCCGCATCCATCTGGGTGAGCAACAGCTCGAATTGCTGCTTGTGCTCTTCATTGACATGTTCGGTTGCGCGCTCGGCGGCAAATCCGAAGACCAGGGCGCGCAAGTCGTAGATCTCCAGCATCTCGCGCACCGAGATCTGCCGCACAAAGACGCCACGGTTGACCACCGCCTTCACGAGCCCCAAGCCCGTGAGCATGCGAATGGCCTCGCGGATGGGGCCGCGGCTGGTGCCCATGCGCAGCGCCAGCGCCGCCTCGTTAAGGCGTTCGCCGGGTTTGAGCGCGCCGTTATAAATCAACTGCTTGAGTTCATCCGCAATGAAGAGCGGCAGTCCCTGCTCGGGCTTTTCTTTGGGTGAAATCATGGCTGTAGGGGCTGGTTGCGCCCGGTATGGGCGCATGAAAAGGGTGGTGGAATGGTAACTGAAAGAAGTTCTGTGTAGTCTGTGATGCGCCAAAGAGTTCTCTTTTATTAAAAAAGTGTTGACACTTTGGTCTTTGGAGGATGACACTGGTGTTTTGTTTTTTGTGTCTCTTTCTGTCTCTTTCTGGATTTCAAACATGCCTCACATGCCTGCATCTTCTGCACTCCAGCGCTTTCGCGTGGTGGATCTGACCCAGGTCCGGGCCGGCCCGACCGCCTGCCGCCAGCTGGCCGACTGGGGGGCGGATGTGATCCAGGTCCAGATGCCCGAGCACATGCGCGGTGATGACACGCTGGGCGG
>NZ_JAUXNA010000375.1 GCF_030682935.1 Polaromonas sp. | reverse complement strand
CTGTGGCGTTTCATCAGGAACACCTCCAGACCCGCAGGCGCATCGCGCAGCATGACCACCGTGGCGGCCGGGCGCACGGGGGTGGTGACAATTTCCAGGTTCAATTCCATGCGTTGACTGTAATGAGAATCAGAGGTCGAGCACCAGCCTTGGCGATTTAGAGCGCGAGCAGCAGGGCGTGAACTGGTCGTTGGCCGCCTGCTCCTCGGGCGTCAGGTACATGTCCTTGTGGTCGGGGATGCCCTCGATCACGCGGGTCAAACAGGTGCCGCACACGCCTTGCTCACACGAGACCTGCACGTCAATGCCCGCATCGGCCAGGGCCTGCACCACCGTCTTGTCACTGGGCACGACCACGATCTTGCCGGAGCTGGCCAGCTGGACCTCAAAGCTGGCGTCGCTGTCGGATTTGGTCACCGTGCCGGCGAAGAACTCGTAATGCAGCTGCGCCTCGGGCCAGCCTTTTTCCCAGGCGGTGTTCAGCACCGCGTCCATGAAGCCCTTGGGCCCGCAGACATACAGATGAACGCCGTCGGCCGGCGTGCTCAGCAGCACGGCCAGGTCCAGTTTCTGTTCGGGCGCCCCATCGTCAAAATGGAAATGCACCCTGGACGCAAAGGCGGCGCCGGCAATGCGTTGATGGAACGCGGTGCGCTCGGGCGAGCGCGTGCAGTAGTGCATCTCGAAGTCGGCGCCGGTATTGGCGAGCCGCTCGGCCATGCACAGGATCGGCGTCACGCCAATGCCGCCGGCCAGCAGCAGGTGCCGACTGGCATCGTGCGCGATCGGGAAATGGTTGTTGGGCGCGCTGATTTGCAGAAACTGGCCTTCTTGCACCTGGTCATGCATGGCGACAGAGCCGCCGCGCGAAGCCGGATCGCGCAGCACGCCGATCAGGTAGCGGTGGCTTTCCGTCGGGTCATTGCACAGGGAATATTGGCGGGTCAGGCCGCCCGGCAGGTGCACATCGACATGCGAGCCGGCCGAGAAGGCGGGCAGCGGCCCGCCGTCCACCGCGACCAGCTCATAGGTGCAGATGTCCACCGCCTCTTGCTGCTTGCGGGCCACGCGGACCGAAATCGTCGGTAGATTGCTCATGCTGATTCCTCAGGCCGCAGCCGGTGCGCCGCCAGCGGCCTGCTCTTCGGCCATGATGCGGTCCAGAATCTTGCGCGACTGCACGCCGCCGGCGTCGATATTGAGCTTGAGCAAGGCGCGGTCCGGGTAGTCCAGCAGGTTTTGCTGCTGGCGCTGCAGCATTTCCAGGTCTTCGCTGAAAATCTTGCCCTGGCCTTCTCGAATGGTCGCGGTCAGCGCCTTGTCTTTGGGGTTGAACTTGCGCGCCATGCCCCAGAAGTACCAGATCGAGGTTTCCGTCTCGGGCGTGATGAAGTCCACCACCACGCTGTAGGCCTTGTGTTCGGGCGGAGCGTCGTAGCCGCCCTTGCCTGCATGGGCCACACCGACTTCAATCATCACATGGCTGGGCGGCGTGAAGCGGCAGATCTGCCAGCGGTCCACCGGCACGTCGTCGGCCAGGTTGTTGCCGCGCAGGGCCAGCTGCCAGAATGGCGGCGGCATGACGTTGTCCATGAAACGGCTCGTGACCACCTCATCGCCCTGGACGGTGGTCTTGCACGGCACTTCGTCGATTTCCTTCTGGCCGATGCTGCTGGAGTGCACATAGGTTTCGTGCGTCAGGTCCATCAGGTTGTCGATCATCAGCCGGTAGTCGCAGTTGATGTGAAACATGCCGCCGCCATAGGCCCATTCCGGGTTGTCATACCAGTCCTGGTGGGGAATTTTTGCGACATCGGCCTGCGCGGCATCGCCCGGCCAGACCCAGATGAAGCCGTAGCGCTCCTCCACGGGGTAACTGCGGATTTGCGGAAAGCCACGCACGCGCTGGCCCGGCATGGAAATGGTCTTGCCCTCGCAACCCATTTCCAGTCCGTGGTAGCCGCAGACCAGTTTGCCTTCGCTCACAAAACCGAGTGACAAGGGCGCGCCGCGGTGTGGACAAAAATCTTCCAGCGCCGCCACGCGGCCTTCCATGCCCCGGTAAAAAACGATGCGCTCGCCGCAGATTTTTCGGCCCAGCGGCTTGTCGTCGATATCCTGGGGAGTGCAGGCAACGTACCAGGTGTTTTTGGGGAACATGATGTTTAACCTTCTTGATGCAGGTAAAGACAGGGGTCGGGTCAGGCCCGGGCGACGCCCAGCAGGCGGTCCAGCAGTTCGGGCTGCTCGCGCAAATCGTCCGCGCTGCCGCTGTGCACCACCGTGCCATGGTCGAGCACCACGGCGCGGTGGCTGATGGCCAGGATGGCCTGCGGATGCTGCTCGACGATGATGGCCGACAGCCCTTCGTCGCGGGTGATGCGGGCAATGGCGCGCAGCAGCTCCT
>NZ_JAUXNA010000367.1 GCF_030682935.1 Polaromonas sp. | reverse complement strand
AGCAAAAACAGCCCACAGAACATGAGCGGCACAAATTGCTGTGCCAAAAAAGTCGTTTCCATTTATTTGTCTCCGGCCAGCAGGCGTGCTGTTTTGGCTTCAAGCTCTTCGAGGTGCTTTTGCTCGTCAGATTTGGTCTCTTCGCTGCTGAGCACGTCGGGCCCGTTGCCGGTCAGGAACGCGACCCGTTTTATCAGCTCTGACAGTGCCTGCAGCAGCAGCAGTGCAAAACCGAAAGGAATCATGGCGTAGGCGGGCCAGCGAATCAGACCGCCTGCGTTTTGTGACATTTCTCCGCTGTTGAGCGCCTGCAGAAAGAAGGGCCAGCCCAGGCCAATCATGATCAGGCAGAAGGGCACCAGCACCAGCACAATGCCGATAACGTCGATCCAGTTGCGCGTGCGGTCGCTGAGCTTGGTCGAAATGAAGTCGATGCGCACATGCGAGTTTTTCAGAAAACCGTAGCCCGCACCCAGCAAGAACACCGCTGCAAACAAATACCACTGAACTTCCAGCAGGCCGTTGGAGCTGACATTGAAAATTTTGCGCACCAGCGCGTTGCCAGCGCTGATGAGCGTGGTGGCCAGAATCAGCCACATCGTAATTTTTCCGATCACGGTGTTCAACCCGTCCACGGTATTTGAGAATTTAAGTAAAGCGCGCATTTTTTGTTTCCACGATAAAGAGCGGACGCATAAAAAATCGCCCGGATGACGTGAATGAGTCGGCCCGGACGAAAGTTTGCGTGAGGGGGATTGTATGAAAAAACTATAGAGGGTCAGCGACCAGCTTTGTGACGGGTTTAGCCCGCGATCGACTTGCCGCTAGCCGGGCCCCCGGGAAAAGTCGTGCGCTGGCGCCAGCTGGTACGGAGCTTCTTCAGTAAACGCTGACGCCGCGGCCCGTAGTGACTTCGCCAATCACGGCGGCCTCGGTAAAGCCTTGTGCGTGAAAAATCGCCAGCACGTCGGCCGCGCTGTCCGCGCTGCACGACACCAGCAAGCCGCCTGAGGTTTGCGGGTCGCTGAGCAGAGCCTGGTCCACCGCCGGAAAATCGGCGGGCAAACTGATCTCATGGCCATAGCTGGCCCAGTTGCGGCCCGACGCCCCGGTGATGCAGCCTTGCGCCGCGAGCGCGCGTACACCGTCCACCAGCGGCATGCGGGCCCAGTCGAGCCGGATCTGCAGGCCCGCGCCGCGCGCCAGCTCCAGTGTGTGGCCCGCCAGGCCAAAGCCGGTGATGTCGGTCAGCGCGTGCACGCCTTCAAGCTGGGCCAGCGCAATGCCGGGCTTGTTGAGTTGCGTGGTGAGGGCGACCATGCGGGCATAGCCTTCGGCGCTCAAGGCATCTTTTTTGAGTGCCGCCGACATGATGCCGACGCCCAGCGGTTTGCCCAGCACCAGCACGTCACCGGCCCGGGCGCCCGAGTTTTTCTTGACGCGCGAGGGGTGGATCAGGCCGAGTACGACCAGCCCGTAAATGGGTTCTACCGAGTCAATCGTGTGGCCGCCGGCAATCGGAATGCCGGCATCGCGGCACACGTCCTGGCCGCCGCGCAAAATCGCGCCTATGGTCTCCAGCGGCAGCACGTTGATCGGCATGCCCACCAGCCCAAGCGCCATGATGGGGGTGCCGCCCATGGCATACACGTCGCTGATGGCGTTGGTGGCGGCGATGCGGCCAAAGTCATACGGGTCATCGACGATGGGCATGAAAAAGTCGGTAGTGGCGATCTGCGCCTGCTCGTCATTGAGCTGGTAGACCGCCGCGTCGTCGGCGGTTTCAATGCCCACCAACAATTGCGGCGGCAAGTTCAGGCCCGGCAAATTGCTGGAGTTCTTGAGGATCTCGCTCAACACGCCCGGGGCAATCTTGCAGCCGCAGCCGCCGCCATGGGACAGGCTGGTTAATCGGGGGGTAAGGGGTTTCGCGGACGTTGTCGGGGCGTCAGGGGTGGTCATCAGGAAGCTTTCAAAGGCGTTGCAGTGGCGACCAGGTCGCCGTTCAGTGAGGAATTCAACAAGTTTATGACAAGGCGCTTTTCTTCTTGCGGCGCAAACAGGTAGGCGCGTTCGCTGCATTGCCGCTGCAGCAGGCGCAAAAATTCCGGCTCAGCCGCGCAGCGCCGCACCAGCGCCGCCAGCTGAGCGTCGTCGCCCGGCCCAAAGTAGCCCGCATAGTCGGTCCCCAGCATGCCGAGGTTGCCGCTGATGCGCGACGCCAGCACCGGCGTGCCCGACTGCACCGCTTCCAGAATGACATGGGCGCCGCCTTCCATGCGCGAGCAGTTCACCAGCACATGCGCGCGCTTGATGCGCTGGCGCGTGGCCGCACGGGGCAGGCCACCGAGCCAGCGGTAACGCGGGCTGCGCTGCGTCGTGGCTTGGGCTGCCTCTGCTGAACCCGGCTCAAGCGCCAGGCCGATCTGCTCAAAATGTATGCCGGCCTCAAAGTCGCGGCTTGCCGCGCGCATGAACGTCAGCGGGTCTTTTTCGTCACGCAGATGGCCAACCATCAGCACGCCCAAACGGCGGCTGGACTTGCGGGCGGGCTTCAACGCAGGGGCTGACTGGTAAATGACCCGCGCCTTGCTGCGCCAGGCTTCGGGCAACGCCGCCAGTCCGGCGTCCTGCAGCACCACCAGATGCGTGGCCAGCGCCAGCGACTGCTGTGCGTCCTGATCGGTGTGGATGTCGCGGTACAGGTCAGTGCCGGTCAGCACCACGATGAGGGGTTTGTCGGGGAAGGCCTGGGCCCAGGCCCGGATGGACGCGGCCGAGCGGCGGGCGTGCAGCGCCACCATGGCCTGCGCCGGGCCGTGGCGCATAGGTTCATCGGCCGGTGCGGGCCATTGCCGCATCAGCGCAATGTCACAATGACCTGACAAAAATTGTGCCCAGCGGTGGGCGGTGTGCCAGTTGCCGTTGTTGGCCTCCCGCAACGCCGGGCTTACCAGGACTATAGTTGTGGCTTCTGATCCCATATCCAATGCATCACCCGGTTTGATTGATTCGCCGCTGATGCGCAAGGCCGGCCATGAGCCGCTTTCGCTGGCGTTGATAGATGCGCGCAATCATACGCTGCACCTTTTTGGCCAGTACCAGCGGGCGCTGGAGTCTAGCCGGTTTGCGGTGCCCCTGCTCGCCACGCTCAATCCGCCGCTGTGGGAGCTGGGCCATGTGGCCTGGTTTCAGGAGCGCTGGATTGGCCGCAACCTGCAGCGGGCGCGGGGTGCGCGCTGTGACCCGCTGCAGTCCCGGCTGGCTTCTATCGCCCCGCATGCAGACCGCTGGTGGGATTCAGGCCAGGTCGCCCACGACACGCGCTGGACGCTGGACTTGCCGGATGTGGACAGCTGCCGCGCCTACTTGCTCGACACGCTGGAAAGCACGCTGGAGCTGCTCGAAAAAGCCGGCGACGACGATGACGCCCTTTACTTTTACCGCCTGTGCCTGTTTCATGAAGACATGCACGGCGAAGCCTTCGCGTACATGGCGCAGACACTGGGCTTGCCGCTGGACAAGCCCTTGCAGGCGGCGTTCACGCCGCCGCCCCTTACAGTGCGCGAGCCGCTGCTGGTTCCGGCCACCACCTGGCAGTTGGGCAGTGCCGCCGGGACCGGCTTTGCCTTTGACAATGAAAAAGTGGCGCACGCCATCAGCGTTCCCGAGTTTGAAATAGACGCCCAGCCCGTGACGTGGGCGCAGTATGTGGAGTTCGTGGCCGATGGCGGCTATGACCGGCAGGAACTGTGGCAGCCCGAAGGCTGGCAGTGGCTGCAAAGCCAGGCAGCGGGCGAGGGCCGGCGCGGGCCGCGCTACGTGGAGCAGATTGGCGTGGGCAGCGGCGCCGTTGTGCAAACCCGCTTTGGCCAGCCCATGCGCATGCAAGGCAGCCAGCCCGCGATGCACATGACCTGGTGGGAAGCGGACGCCTGGTGCCGCTGGGCCGGGCGCCGGCTACCGGCCGAGGTCGAGTGGGAAGTGGCGGCGCACACGGCGGCGCGCCGGGGTTTTCGATGGGGCGATGTCTGGGAGTGGATGGGCACGACGTTCCGGCCCTATCCGGGTTTTGCGCCCGACCCTTATCAGGCTTATTCCGAGCCGTGGTTTGGGACACACAAGGTGTTGCGTGGTGCGTCTTTTGCCACGCGGGCGCGGATGAAGCATCCTAAATATCGCAATTTTTATTTGCCCGGTCGGGATGATATTTTTTGCGGGTTCAGGTCTTGTACGGTGTGAGTCTTCTGGCTTCTTGTGCTTGTTTTGTATTGACTGAAGCCTTGTTTGATTCGTAGTGGGTTGGCTTTTCTGGGTTGGGCTGGCCGGTCTCGCCCGGCGGGCGAGGCACTTTACTTTTGCTTCGCCAAAAGAAAGTACCCCAAGAAAAGGCGACCCGCAGTCTGGGTCCCTACGCTGCGCTTCGGGCAACCTGTGCTGCCCCGGCAAAGCGGGGGTCGAGCTCGAACTCGCTTCACTGCGTTGCGCTCAGACAATCGCTCGCCCTGATCCCGCTTTCCCGGGGCATCACAGGCCCAGCCAGGACGGGTTTTGGGATTGGGATCGGAAGCGGAGCCGGGGGCAGAACGCGCCGAGCGCGTTCTGCGTATTTGGCTGTTGGCTGTTGGTATTTTTTCTTTTCCCCGGCCCAGCCCCTTCTGTCTGCGCTGAGGAGCGGAGCTTCAGGCGGATCAGGGCCGCGCGCTGTTTGAGCGCAGCGAGTTTGCGCGGACCCCGCCTGAAGCGAGCACCGCAAGGTGCCCGTAGCGCAGCGAAGGGTCGCAGACAGTAGGGTCGCCTTTCTTTGCTTACTTTCTTTGGCGAAGCAAAGAAAGTGAGTCGCATGCCGGGCGACTCC
>NZ_JAUXNA010000359.1 GCF_030682935.1 Polaromonas sp. | reverse complement strand
ACCCGCACCTTTGAAAACATCTTCCGCCGCGAGGGTGTGAACGCTGCCATCATCGAAGGCGACAGCTTTCACCGTCACGACCGCAAAGACATGAAGCTCAAGGCTGCCGAGGCCGAGCAGGCGGGCAACAAGAACTTTAGCCACTTTGGGCCCGAGAACAATCTGTTTGCCGAACTGGAAGCCCTGTTTCGCGACTACGCTTCCACCGGCACCGGCAAGCGCCGCAAATACCTGCACGACCCCGAAGAGGCCGCCCCGTACCAGCAGGAGCCTGGCACCTTCACCCCGTGGGAAGATGTGCCCCAGGAGACCGACTTGCTGTTTTATGAAGGCCTGCATGGCGCGGTGGTCACGCCCGAGATCAACATCGCCCGGCACCCCGACCTGCTGGTCGGCGTGGTGCCCGTCATCAATCTGGAGTGGATTCAAAAGCTCTACCGCGACAAGTCCAAGCGCGGCTACAGCACCGAGGCCGTGACCGACACCATCCTGCGCCGCATGCCCGACTACGTGAACTACATTTGCCCGCAGTTCATGCACACCCATGTCAACTTCCAGCGCGTGCCGATGGTGGATACCTCCAACCCCTTCATCGCGCGCGACATTCCCTCGCCCGACGAGAGCCTGGTGGTGATCCGCTTTGCCCAGCCCAAGGGCATCGACTTTCAGTATTTGCTCAACATGATCCACGACAGCTTCATGAGCCGCGCCAACACCATCGTGGTGCCGGGCGGCAAGATGGAGCTGGCCATGCAGCTGATCTTCACGCCGTTTGTGTGGCGAATGATGGAGCGCCGCAAGCGCGCGCTGGGAGCGAACTGACATGCTGGAGAACCGCACCATGAACACCCCTGCGCCTGAATTCGCCCGCCAGATGGCCAACGCCATCCGCATGCTTGCCGTCGATGCGGTCGAAAAAGCCAAGTCCGGTCACCCCGGCGCCCCCATGGGCATGGCTGACATTGCCGAAGTATTGTGGAACCGGCACCTGAAGCACAACCCGGCCAACCCGCAGTGGCCCGACCGCGACCGTTTTGTGCTGAGCAACGGCCACGGCTCCATGCTGATTTACGCGCTGCTGCACCTGACCGGCTATGACCTGCCGATGTCGGAACTGAAAAACTTCCGCCAGCTGCACAGCAAAACCGCTGGCCACCCCGAGGTGGGGGTGACGCCGGGCGTGGAAACCACAACCGGCCCGCTGGGCCAGGGCCTCGCCAATGCAGTGGGCATGGCGCTGGCTGAAAAGCTGCTCGCCGATGAGTTCAACCGCGAGGAAGACGGCGTCGAGTACTGCATCGTCGACCACTTCACCTATGCCTTCATGGGCGATGGTTGCCTGATGGAAGGCATCAGCCACGAGGCCTGTTCGCTGGCCGGCACGCTGCGCCTGTCCAGGCTGATCGCGCTGTACGACGACAACGGCATTTCGATTGACGGGCACGTCGAAGGCTGGTTCACCGATGACACGCCCAAGCGCTTTGAGGCCTACGGCTGGAACGTCATCCCGGCGGTGGACGGGCACAATCCCGCCGCTGTTGATGCGGCCATTCGGGCTGCAAAAGCCCAGGCCGTCATGCTGAACGGCAAGCCGACGCTGATCTGCTGCAAAACCGTAATTGGCATGGGCTCGCCCAACAAAGCCGGTACGCACGACGTGCATGGCGCCGCGCTGGGCGCTGCCGAAGTGGCCGCCACCCGCGGGGCGCTGGGCTGGACCGCCGCGCCGTTTGAAATTCCGGCCGAGATCGCTTGCGCCTGGAATGCCGTGGAACGCGGTCAGAGCGCGGAAAAGGCCTGGCGCCTGCGCTTTGAGGCCTACCGCACCCTCTACCCGCTGGAGGCGGCCGAGTTCGAGCGCCGCATGGCCGGTGATTTGCTGCCGGACTTTGCCAGCAAACTGCCCGAGCTGCTGGCCGTCATTGCCGCCAAGCCCGACGCATTCGCAACCCGTAAATCCAGCCAGAACGCGCTCGATGCGCTGGCGCCGCTGCTGCCCGAATTCTTTGGCGGCAGCGCGGATTTGACCGGCTCCAATCTCACCAATTTCAAGGGCTGCGTCAAAGCGGGCCGTGACCACTGGGGCAACCATCTCAGCTACGGCGTGCGCGAGTTCGGCATGGCTGCCATCATGAACGGCATGGCGCTGCACGGCGGCTACATCCCCTACGGCGGCACCTTTTTGACGTTCAGCGACTACAGCCGCAACGCCATCCGCATGGCCGCGCTCATGAAGCTGCGCGTGATTCATGTGTTCACCCACGACAGCATTGGCCTGGGCGAAGACGGCCCGACGCACCAAAGCGTGGAGCACATTCCCAGCCTGCGCATCATTCCGGGTCTGGACGTGTGGCGGCCGGCCGATGGCCTGGAAACGGCTGTGGCCTGGGCCTGCGCGCTGGAGCGCAAGGATGGCCCCAGCGCGCTGTGCCTGTCGCGCCAGAATCTGCCGCGTTTGACCGAAGTGAGCATGGTCGACGCGATCCGCCGGGGCGGCTATGTGCTGTCGGATATGCCTGGCGCGCAAGCCGTGATCGTGTCTACCGGCTCGGAGCTGGAACTGGCCATGCAAGCGCAGGCGAGGCTGGCGGGGGAGGGCATTGCCACCCGCGTGGTGTCCATGCCCTCGACCTCCGTCTTTGACCGCCAGACCGAGGCTTACCAGGAAACGGTGCTCCCTCTGAGCCTGCCCACCGTAGCCATCGAGGCCGCGCATCCCGACTTTTGGCGCAAGTATGTGGGCCGCACCGGTGTGGTGGTGGGCATCGCCAGCTTTGGTGAATCGGCCCCGGCCAAGGACTTGTACGCCCACTTCGGCATCACCGCCCAGCGTGTGGTGGAGGCCGTGCGCACCCTGGCGCACCGTGCGGCGCACAGGCACGAAATGCCCGTGCCCAACCAGATCGTTTTGTCAAATAACTGAGGACCTGCCCGTCATGAACCTGCCCTTTGATTTGGTCATGTTTGACCTGGACGGAACGCTGATAGAAACGGCTCCGGAAATCTGCGACGCCGTCAACGACACCTTGCGCCGCTTTGATCTGCCTGCGGTGACGCAACAGCAAGTCAACGACTGGATAGGCCACGGCACGCGTGAGCTGCTGATTCAGGCCTTGGCGTACAGCGGAAAGGCGGATGTCGCAGCGGTGCGGGTCAGCGACAGTTTTACGCTGATTGCGGCCGAGTTCGACACACATTACCAGCGCCGCTGTGGCACCCGCAGCCACCTGTATCCGCAAGTGCGCGAAGCACTGACCGGGTTGCGCGCGCGCGGCGTCAAGCTGGCGGTGGTGACCAACAAGGAAGGCCGCTACACCGCCACCGT
>NZ_JAUXNA010000353.1 GCF_030682935.1 Polaromonas sp. | reverse complement strand
TGCAAAAGGAAGTGATTGACCGCATGGTGGCCGCGCCGTCGACCAGCGACTATGGCCGGCTCAGCGTGATGCTGCAATGGCGTTACGCCATGGAGAACGTGTTGTTTGTGCCGCCGCAAAGCTTTGATCCCCCGCCGCGCGTCAACAGTGCGGTGGTGCGCATGGTGCCGCGTGCCGATCCGGTGGCGCTCGATGTCAAGCAGCTCAGCGAACTGGTGCGGGTGGCGTTCAGCCAGCGCCGCAAACTGCTGCGCCACACGCTGGGCCAGTGGCTCACGGCGCGTGACTTTGCCGGGTCGTTTGATGTGCAGCGGCGCGCCGAAGAAGTGCCGGTGGCCGAATACCTGGCGCTGGCGCAGCAGGTGGCGGCCAGCCCGGATAGCTTGTAAAAAATAGCTGCCTGCGCCCGCGCAACAGGGGCCAGCGCACGAGTTGGTCATAAAAAAGCCCGCTGTGATAAGCGGGCTTTTTAAATTTCAAACTGAAGCGCGGGTGTCAGGCTGCGGTGAGCCAGTATGCCGCATTGAAGGGGCTGCTCATGCGCAGCGCCATCGGCGAGATGTCTATCAGTTTGTCAGTAGGCATAGGCTCATCGCCTTCTGAAACTACTTGCAGGGCCTCATTCGCCCGATCCCCTTGGCCAATGTCTGGGGAGCGGGCTACAGAAAAGAATAGAAGCATCTGAACGGGATCTTGCGATCCGCCCAGTAGTCCGCGGCATCCCTGAAGATGTCGAGCAATTGCTCGCGCGCTTCCTTGTCAAATTTGGCATGCGCCGGAATCTGCTCCAGCACGACGATAAAACCGGGCTGCGGGCCTGACTTGTGGACCAGGTCCGTCATGCAGTCGTACAGCGCATCGAAGTTCTTGCCGAAATGCGCCGGGAAGGTGTACTGCGCCGCAATCATGTCCAGAACTTCCTGCTTGTTCTGGGCGTTGCCCAGGTTGGCATACAGGAAGTGCTGGTTCAGCTGCGTGGCGGCGTCCTGCAGTTCAGGCACGCGGAAGGCGCGGATGGACTGCACGATGTTGGGCCGCACGCCGCGAAGAGGCGTTTCGTCCGGCTTGCGCAGGGGCGAGTCTTCATTTTTACGAAGGAGCGCTTCGCCATGCTTGCGCAGTGGCGTTTCGTGGTCCTTACGAAGTGGTGTATCCATCTCCGCTTCTCTTTCTCTTAAGTCAAAACTCAAAATAACAACCACAGTTCAATTTACTGAACGATTCTGCGAAAACTCGCATAGTGATCGTCGGTGTAATAACAGGCATCGGGGGCAGCGGGTTTGAAACCACCACAGACAATGCGCCGGGCGCCCCGGCTACGCTCACCGGGCGTTCTGACGGTGTATTCGCGGTAAAAACCGCGCTGGCTGATGGGGAGAATTCGCTCCCGGTTGCCAAACACCACGCCGTCTTTCTCGTGCCGGAACGGCCCACCCTGGTAAATCAGTGTCAACATGCTGCGTCCCTGCGGGGGCAACTGAGCAACTGCAACCATGCCCACCGCGTTCCCGAAAAACGGGCCTTTGGCGTGCACTGCGCTGGGACTCAAACTGCTCAGGCTGGCCGACAAGACCAGCAGCACAGCCATTCCGGCTGTGCGCCAACGTTTCCACCCCTTGCGCAACATGAAAATCCCTTTCTTGAATCCAGCGTTAAGCGGCCAATTTCTCGGGTTAACCCTTAAATTTCAAGAGGGGTAGTTTGCCGCATGTGGGCTAAAAAAACAAGTGCTTGCTGAAAATTTAAGCACGAGGTGTAGGGAGATAAGGGCCGGGCAAGTTAGCACTTGCTGCCCTTATTCGGCCTATCTGCTCGCGTTGGCGTCCGCGACGGTGAGTGCTGTCATGTTGACAATGCGGCGCACGGTGGCCGTGGAGGTCAAAATATGCATGGGCTTGTTGGCCCCCAGCAGCACCGGGCCAATGGCGATGTTGCCACCGGCTGCGACCTTGAGCAGATTGTAGGAAATGTTGGCGGCATCAATGTTGGGCAACACCAGCAAGTTGGCTTCGCCCGCCAGCGTGCTGTTGGGCATCATGGCAGCGCGGGCCTCGGCGTCCAGCGCGACATCGCCGTGCATTTCCCCGTCGACTTCGAGCCAGGGGGATTTTTCCCGCAGCAACTCCAGCACGCGGCGCATCTTCAGGGCGCTCGGCTGGTTGGACGAGCCGAAGTTGGAGTGCGAGAGCAAAGCCGCCTTCGGCTTGATGCCAAAGCGCAGCATTTCCTCGGCGGCCATGGTGGTGATTTCCGCCAGCTGCTCGGCCGTCGGGTCGTAATTGACATGGGTGTCGAGCAGGAAGACCTGGCGTCCCGGCAGCAGCAGGCCGTTCATGCAGGCGTAGGTGTTCACGCCTTCGCGCTTGCCGATGACCTGGTCCAGGTAGTCCAGGTGGTGGGCCGTCGTGCCCCAGGTGCCGCAAATCAGGCCATCGACATCGCCTTTGTGCAGCAGCATGCCGGCGATCAGCGTGAGGCGGCGGCGCATTTCAATCTTGGCCATCTGCACGGTTACGCCGCGGCGTTCCATCATGCGGTGATAGGTCTGCCAGAAGTCGCGGTAGCGGTGGTCTTGCTCGACATTGACCACGTCGTAGTCGAGTTCTTCTTTCAGGCGCAGGCCAAATTTTTCAATGCGCTGGGCAATGATGGCGGGTCGGCCGATCAGGGTTGGCCGCGCCAGGCCTTCGTCCACCACGATCTGGCAGGCACGCAGCACGCGCTCTTCTTCGCCCTCGGCATAGGCCACGCGTTTGCGGGCCGCCGATTTGGCCGCCGCGAAAATCGGCTTCATGAGCGTGCCGGACGCATAGACAAAACTTTGCAGCCGCTCGCGGTAGGCGTCCATGTCCTGCACGGGCCGCAGGGCCACGCCGCTGTCGGCCGCCGCCTGGGCCACGGCGGGGGCAATCTTCATCATCAGGCGCGGGTCGAACGGCTTGGGGATCAGGTAGTCGGGCCCGAACGCCAGTTGCTCACCGGCATAGGCCGCCGCCACCACTTCGCTTTGTTCGGCCTGGGCCAGCTCGGCAATCGCGTGCACGGCGGCAATTTCCATCTCGATGGTGATGGTCGAGGCACCGGCGTCCAGCGCACCCCGGAAAATGTAGGGGAAGCACAGAACGTTGTTGACCTGGTTCGGGTAGTCCGCGCGACCGGTCGCCATGATGGCGTCATCACGCACTGCTTTGACGTCTTCGGGGGTGATTTCCGGGTTCGGGTTGGCCAGCGCAAAAATGATGGGGCGGGCCGCCATGGCCTTGACCATGTCCTTTTTTAGCACGCCACCCGCAGACAGGCCCAGGAAGATGTCGGCGCCCTCGATGATTTCGCCCAGTGTGCGCGCCGACGTATGTTGCGCAAACTGGATCTTGTCTTCGTCCATCAGCTCGGTGCGGCCCTCATAGACCACACCGGCCAGGTCGGTCACATAAATGTTCTCGCGCGGAATGCCGAGCTTGAGCAGCAGCTTCAGGCAGGCCAGTGCCGCGGCGCCCGCGCCGGAGGTCACGAGTTTGACTTTTGTCAGGTCCTTGCCGACCACTTTCAGGGCGTTCAGGATCGCCGCGCCCACCGTGATGGCCGTGCCATGCTGGTCGTCGTGGAACACCGGGATCTTCATGCGCTTGCGCAGCTCGCGTTCGACATAAAAGCAGTCGGGCGCCTTGATGTCTTCGAGGTTGATGGCGCCAAAGGTGGGCTCCAGCGAGGCAATGATGTCGACCAGCCTGGCCGGGTCTTTTTCGTCGATCTCGATGTCAAACACATCCACGCCGGCGAACTTCTTGAACAGCACCGCCTTGCCCTCCATGACCGGCTTGGAGGCCAGCGGGCCGATGTCGCCCAGGCCCAGCACCGCAGTGCCGTTGGTCACCACCGCGACCAGGTTGCCGCGGCTGGTGTACTTGAACACCGCGTTCGGGTCCTTGACAATTTCCTCGCAGGGCGCCGCCACACCGGGCGAGTAGGCCAGGGACAGGTCGCGCTGGTTGGTCAGTTGCTTGGTCGCGGCGATGGCCAGTTTGCCTGGCGTGGGAAATTCATGGTATTCAAGCGCAGCGCGGTGCAGCTCGGCACGCTTTTCTTCACGGTTGTCGGGCGTTATGGCGGTGGGGGTGGGCATAAAAAGTCTCCAGCAAAACGGTCGGGGTGGCCGCCAATGGGTTGCAAGTTTTTGGATTGTAGGCCGTTGACAGGGCCACCCTGCTAGGTGAATCTACGCAAAACAGGTGCTGGGCTTTTGACTTTTTCGCAGGGAGTTGATGCCTGGTAAGGGGCGAAATCGACGGTCGGTGCCGCGTGCGCGTATGGGAACCGACCTTCGCCGTCGGCGGGGGCGGCTCCCTGATGTCAGCGGGCCACGCCCGGCAGGCGTGCCAGCCGCTCTGGCTGTTCCCTCAATGCCTGCGGATGTGGCTCGACGATGGATGGCATCCAAGCTTTCCAGCAGTTCGTCGAGCAGCAACAGCCTCGGGGGGGTAAGCACCAGCGCGCATCAAGGCGCCACCGCCATGAAGAGCAGGCCGGCGCGCAAAAAAAAGCGGCACCCGAAGGTGCCGCTGTGCGGGGTCAAGCGCTGACGCGGGCGGCTATTACGCGGCTTTTACAGCGGCGGACGACACGGCGTTGAGGTTGGACTCGACCGTTTGCGCCGCCTGCTTGGCGGCCTTTTGAGCCGATTCCAGCGCGTTGTGGCTGGCATCCAGGGTATTTTTGAACAGGGCCACGGCAGCCTCGGAACCGGCCGGTGCGTTCTTCAGCGAGCTTTCCACGAAGGACGTCACGGCTTTTTGGGATTCTGCGGCCCTGGATTCAAACGCTTTGGTGAACTCGGCACCGGTGCCCGACACGATTTCATAAAAGTGGCGGCCATAAGACGCTGATTTTTCGGCCAGGGGCTGGGCCAGGCCGGACTGCAGCGTGACAAACGCCTGCGGATCCTTGGCGCTGCTCAGGGCTTGCAGGTTGGCCAGCGATTCGGCCATGACGGCCTTGCCAGCGGCCAGGTTCAGTTCCACCAGCTTTTCAAAGCCGGCGAAGGCTTTGTGCGACAGGCCGGCAAAGGCATCCACGCTGGTTTTTTGGGTGGCGATGAATTGTTCGGCGGTAAAGTTCATGGTGAGCTCCTTGCTGGTGGTTGAAAATGTTGCAGTGCAGCAATTAAACCACCATGAGGCAGCGCTGGCAAGGGGGGCGCGGCGCGGTGCCCGCCATTAGGGAGCACACCCCAACTTCCGATGACGCCGCCGGGATCGCCGGATGCGGTCGCCTGGCCGGCGTGAACGGTCAGGCCCCAAGCAGCGCGCAATAGGCCTGGCGCGTGTCGGGCGCCACCGACGCCAGCACTTGCTCGTACGTGGTTTTGTGGCGGAGCAGCATCCGCGCGGAGGCGACGGCTTTGGACTTGCAGAACCAGTGGCAGCTGTGCTGCATCAAAAACAGCTCGGCGGAAAGGGCGAAGGCCTTGCCCTTGGGCGTGCGCTCAAGGCCATTCTGTGCAGCCTGGGTGATGCCCTGCGCATGGATGCTCAAGACCTTGCGCAGGTCAAAGGTCGCGCCGGGAAATAGCTTGTCAGCAAACGGGATAGACACGGGGAGCCGGCTCACGCGCGCCTGCAGCGCATCCACCTTGGAAAACTCCGCGGCAAAGCGGCTGAACTGGTCACACAATTTCAGCTCGGAGCTGTCCAGCAGCTGCCAGATCTGTTCGCGGCGCACTGGGTCGTTTTCCGCCAGCGCCCGCAGGTAACCCTCGGTCAGGGTTTCCATCAGTTTTTCAATCTGGTAGTTCCCCAGATGGCTGCCCAGCAAGGCAATGCGCCTGCGCTCGTCTTTTGATTTGAGCGTGTAAGCCCCGGTGGCGATCAACATCGCCAGAACAAAAATTTCCATGACTCCTTCGGGTTGGCTGTGGTTTGAGGTGCTTCCAAGTGTAGTCACCTCATCGCCACCAGGAACGCGCCCCCGCAGCCCGATGTTCCAGCCATCAGCGTCGCCCGGAAAATCGGTTCTGCGCAAACGCCAGCGCGGCTTCAATCATCTGGCGCAGGGGATGCTGCATGCCCGCCGCGCGCTCGGGCAGGTGGTCAAACGGCAGCGCCTCCTGCATGTAGCTGCACTGCATCATTTCGTAGGGCTGCCGGATCGCATCGCCCCGTTGGTGGATCTCGTGCGCACTCGGTAGCTGGCCCGCCGTGTAAATGGGCATCTTGCGAAGGTATCCAAGCGTTCGTATTCGTAGTCCTCGCATGCAGGACGCCCCGGCGCCGCTCAATGGGCTGACGCGTCTGGCCGATCAACTGCCGCGGCGTCTCGTCCATGCACACCACCGGGTGCGCCTCGTCGTAGGGCCGGCTGTAGATGTCGAGCACCCGCTCCATGGCCGCCACGAACTCCCCGCTGGCCTTGGGCGGTATCACCCAGCCGACCTTGCGCCAAGGCTTGAGTTCGTTTTTTTGAGTGTGCGCCGCACCGTCTCCGACGACAGACTGTCCACATACCCCAACTCCACTTCCCGCTGGGCCCGCAGCTTAAGCGTCCAGCGCGCATGCCCTTGGGGCGCCTGCCCACAGCTCATGGCGATCAAGCGCGCCTGCAGCGCTCTTCCTTTCCTCTTCGCTCAGGACTACTTTGTAATGTTCGTTCCAGATGCGGACGGCCGCGCCGCGCAGCACATTGCCAACCGCATACGCTAGAGAGTGGCCCAGCCCCAGGAGCAATACCGACTGCAGCAAGCGTTCATGCAGCGTTGCTGTGATCGGTACTGATGCCGTCTGCACGGCATCAGGTTTGCGGCGTGAAAAGGAACCAGGCTTGTAGCGCACCAGCATCAAGCCGGCAATGGTCAAGGCCATTCCGGATGCGGCCAGTGAAGTCAGGCGTTCGCCCAGCATCACCCAGGCCATTTTGGTCACAATGATGGCGGTGGTAAAAAGCAGCCGTGCAGCGGCAGACAGCAGCAGCAGGTAGCCAGAACGGTATCAGACATCAGCTGCCGGACACATGGACTTCATTCAAAGGTCATATCTTGAAGGCTTCCAGCGACTCCGGCGCAAACAGTTCATGCGGTTGCAGCAGGCGCTTTGAGAGACCTTGCTCAAACGAGTAACGCAAAAAGGTTTGCAGGGTAGCCTCGTTTTTTGTAAAGCCGTAAGGCCAGAAGTCTTCCCCCATCTCTTGCTTGACCTGTTCAACATGGGACGTGAGCCACGGCAGCATCACCTTGAGTGCGGCTGTCTCGTACAGGTCTTCATAGGTACGGCGCTGGGACTCCTCAAGCGCCTTCATCATCGACCGCGCAATCCAGCGGTTGGCCTCATACACATCGCGGCGAATCGCCACGGTGTGCATGATCGGGAACATTTTGGTTTCCTTGAAGTAATTGCGCTCGACCTGCTCGTAGTCTTCAAACAGGCGTTTGACCTTGCCGCCGCCGTTCAGGAAGCTCGAAGGCATGCGCGCGGTGTAGAGGGCATCAATCTCGCCGTCCAGCAGCATCTTCGCCAGTGTCTTATCGGGACCGATGCTTTCAACCTTGATGTTGGCCGGCAGATCAAGCTTGATCTTCTCTGACCGGCCGGGCTCTTCTTCACCACCTGTGAAATAGGTCACGCTGTCCACCGGAACGCCGTAATGGTCCGACAAAATGCCGCGAATCCAGACGGGTGCCGTCATTTGGTATTCAGGGTTGCCGACACGCTTGCCGATCAAGTCTTTGGCCTCCCGGATGCCAGAATTGGCATTGACGTAAATGCAGGAATGCCGGAAAAACCGCGATGGAAATACCGGTATCGCTACAAACGGACGGGCTTCATTGAACATCGACACGGTGTACGATGAAAGCGACATTTCGGCAACATCGAATTCCTTGTGCCTCAACATGCGAAAGAAGGTTTCTTCCACCGGCATGTTGAGGTAGTTCAGGTCAATGCCATCGGGTTGAACGCTCCCATCCATGAGGGCACGGGTGCGGTCATAGTTCCAGCAACCAAAAGTAAGTTTTAGTTTTGACATTGGATTAATTATTCAGCTTTGATGCCTGCAGCAGCGATGGCTTTCGCCAGCCGTTCGTTTTCGCTCAGGATGGCATTGTTGTAATCGGAAGGTCCACCACCAATCGGATCTATGCCTGCCTTGTTGAGGGTCTGCATGACTTCCGGCATTTTTGCAATTTGGGCCATTTCCGTGCTGATGCGCTCGATGGCGCTTGCCGGCGTGCCCGTGGCAGCGAGTACACCGACGATGGGCGCAAAATCAAATCCAGGAATGATTTCTGCAATGGCCTGAACATTGGGCTCCTGACTTGAGCGATTTGCCGCATTGGTTGCCAGCAGCCTGGCCTGTCCTGCCTTTACAAATCCCGCCAGAGAAGGCAGCGCCGAAAACAGCACATCCACCTGCCCGCCAATCAGTGCTGGCACCGATTGCCCTGAGCCCCTGAAGGGCACATGCGTGATTTGCAGGCCCAACGCTGCTTTCAAGGCTTCCATGGTCAGATGATGGGTACTGCCGATACCCGAGGAGCCGTAGTTCAGTGTGCCCGGCTTGGCCTTGGCGAGGGCAATGAATTCCTGCAGGTTGTTGACAGGCACCTTGTCATTCGCGGCAAGGTACAGCGGGGCTCGCGCTGCAAGCGACACCGGCATGAAATCACGCTTGTAGTCATAGCCAAGGTTTTTGTAGATGGCCGGGTTGATGGAGAACATGGACCCATCGGTCACCAGAAAGGTATAGCCATCCTTGGGTGCGGTGGCAAGGACCTGCGCGGCCACCACACCATTGGCGCCTGGCCGGTTGTCCACCACCACAGACTGGCCCAACTTGTCGCCAAGCCGCTGCGCAAAAATACGAGCCACCGTATCTGGCAGGCCGCCGGGCGAGTAAGGCACGACAAATTTAATCGGTCTGTTGGGGTAAGCACCCTGCGCATGCGCACTCATGGGAAGCATGAAGCTGCCAGCCATCGCCGCAGCGGTGCCAAGCAGGATAAAACGACGTTGTTTCATGGAAATGTCTCCTGACGGGTTTCAAGTTTTATAGCGAACGGGAAAGGGCGAAGTACAAGCTGCCTTTAAGAGGCGGCTTAGGATGTGGAATAGGAAGGTTCCAGCGCAGGAGCGACCGAATCCCACACATAAGACGCTTTGAATGAACGCCAGTCCGTGGTTTTGGGAACGATGGCCTGAAAGGCGCAGATGCTGGACGGAATGCGGGCTTCGCCCGTGCCTATGGCTTGTTCGCCGTTCTGGAAGGCGAGTACCGCTTCCAGCATCTGCTTGCGGAACTCCACAACGGCCAGATCGCTTGCGCCAAGCCGGTCATGGGTTCGGTCGGCGATTGGACCCATCGTTACCCACATCGCGACATCCTGGTTGGGAAAGCCGGTGATACCGGTAAAGTTTCCAGCCTTCATGGCGATGCGATCCTGCCAGAAAGCGTTGTCGCGATTGCGCAGCGGCCGGTACTTTTCATCCAGATCCACCCCGATCTGCTGGCCCAGGAATTTACGCCATGTGTCGGTATCGGGCGTCTGTGACGGATGGCCCCAGGCGATGAAATAAAACGCGGTATTGGTGTCGTCCATCGGCACGTTGATATTCGCCACGTTGTACAGATTGTTGGGCGGGATCAGGGCTGTCGCCGGAGCAACGAAAACAGTCGAGCGCACATAGTCGTTTGCGGCGGCATTCTTGATGGGACGCCGTATCGCCGCATAGCGAAAACCGTAACTACCGCGCTCCACCTGCATGCGGGGCGCCTTGTCGGTGGAGGGACGCAGCCAGTTGGTGTCGGTCGCTTCTGCACCCGCTACCCGCGCCGGCACCATGTCGGAAGAGTGCAGGCTGGAGCTGTGCGCCGAATCAATCGCGCCTTCCAGGATTTGCGCCCAGTTGCACGGAATAACCGCTTTTGCAATGGCCACCTTCGCATCGGCTGTAGGCGCCCAGGCCGGCGGCACGAACTCGGGCTGGGTCGCGGGCGGGCCCATGTAGGCCCAGATAAATCCGCCCCATTCTTTCGTCGGATACGCCAGGTGTTTGACCTTTTGCGCCATGCCGCTGGCTGCCGGCTCCGACACCATTTCCAGAACATTACCCTCCACGTCCATCTTCCAGCCGTGGTACAGGCAGCGCAGGCCGCAGTCTTCGTTGCGTCCAAAGACCAGCGACACGCGCCGGTGCGGGCAATACTCATCCATCACGCCAACGCGGCCCTTGGTGTCACGAAAAACCACCAGGTCCTCGCCAAACACCTGTGCCTTGATGGGCGTGCCATCAGGCTCGCTCACTTCTTCGATCAGGCACACCGGCGTCCAGTGGCGGCGCATCAACTGCCCCATGGGGGCCTTGCCCGCCACGCGGCATAACAACTCGTTTTCTTCGGCGGTCAACATGGCGAATTTCCTTTAAATGGATTGGCTTGATCTGGGTCAATAAAAACGGCTTGCCAACTTGGTGGAACAAGTTTATTCTTAGGTGACTAAGATTATTCGCGTTTTTTTGCTTTGTCAAGACTATTTCTGGAGACAACCATGAGCGTTAACCCTAGCGTCGCAACAGGCGCATCCGCAGCGGTTTCAGTCCCCCTAAAGGATGACTTTTTCAATGTCAGGGTCGTGAAGAAGGAAGCCGTGGCGCAAGGTATTTATCTGTTTGAATTGCGTCACTTCGATGGCGCGCCCCTGCCCACTTTCACCCCGGGCTCGCACCTCACGGTGCAGGTTCCCAGCGGCGTGCGGCGCAACTACTCGCTCTGCAGCGACCCGGCCGATACCGGCATGTACCAGATTGCCGTCAAGCGCGACGAGGCAGGCCGGGGCGGCTCCATCAGCATGGCTGACGATGTGCAGGTCGGGCAGTTGCTATCGGTCAGCTGGCCGAGGAATAATTTCGAACTGGTCGAACGCGCAAACAACTTCATTTTTGTAGCGGGCGGCATCGGCATCACGCCCATTCTGTCGATGATGCGGCACCTTAAAAACACGGGCCAGGGCGAATTCAAGCTCTACTACTGCACCCGTGATGAGGCCGGCACGGCCTTTATTGACCACATCAAATCGGAATTTTCCGGGCAGGTCCAGATTCATCATGACAACGGCGACATGGCTCAAGCGCTGGATTTATGGCCTGTGTTTGAAAAGCCGGGCAACGCCCATGTTTACTGCTGCGGGCCTAAAGGGCTGATGGACAGCGTGGACGACATGTCGGGCCACTGGCCTTCCGGCTCGGTGCACTTCGAAAGCTTTGGCGTGGATGCCAAAGCCTTTGCGGAAGACAAACCCTTTGACGTGCGGCTTGCAAAGACAGGCACCACCGTCCATGTTGGTGCTGACCAGACGATTCTGGAGGCTTTACGGGGCGCAGGCGTGCGCGTGCCGAGTTCCTGCGAAAGTGGCACCTGCGGTTCCTGCAAGACGCGACTGCTGGCAGGCGAGGTTGAACGCCGTGACATGGTGCTGATCGAGGAAGAAAAACAGGACTACATCATGGTTTGCGTGTCACGCGCAAAATCGGATGAACTGGTTCTGGACCTATGAACAACCGGAAAATGCAGATAGGCGTCGTGGGTTTGGGCCGGGCTTTCACCCTCATGCTGCCTACCTTCGTGCATGACAGCCGCGTCAAGCTGGTGGGCGCAACCGATCCCATTGCAGCCGCCAGAGCACAGTTTGAAAAAGACTTTGGCGCACCCGGCCATGAATCCATCGAAGCGCTCTGCGCCAACCCTGCGGTTGAAGTGCTCTACATTGCCTCCCCGCATCAGTTTCATGCGGCGCATGTGTGCCTGGCGGCTTCATTTGGCAAACATGTGATGGTTGAAAAACCGATGGCCTTGAGCCTGGATGAATGCACCCGCATGATCGAGGCCACCCGCAACGCGGGCGTTCATCTCATCGTCGGCCACAGCCACAGCTTCAACATGCCGATACGGCGCACGCGGGAGATCATTGACAGCAAAATTTATGGCGACGTCAGAATGATCACGGCGCTGAATTTCACCGATTTCCTGTACCGGCCGCGCCGTCCGGAAGAGCTGGACACTGCGGCCGGAGGCGGTGTCATTCACAGCCAGGCAACGCATCAAATGGACATCGTGCGGCTGCTCGGCGGCGGACGGGTAAACAGCGTACGTGCCCACACGGGCTCATGGGATGCCAGCCGCCCGACGGAAGGCGCATATAGCGCCTTGCTGGGGTTTGAAAATGGCGCATTTGCCTCGGCTACCTACAGCGGTTACGGCCACTACGACTCCGATGAACTGATGGACAACATCGGTGAAATGGGCCAGGCCAAAAGCGCTGGCGACTACGGTGCGGCACGCCAACGACTGCAAAGTGCTGCCACGTCTGCGCAGGAAACGGCCCTCAAAGCGGCACGCAACTATGGCGGTATCCTGTATTCGCCGACTACCGCCTTGCCTGAAAACCTGGCCCACCAGCATTTCGGTCAGATCATCGTTAGTTGCGAAAAGGCAGACTTGCGCCCAAGCGCTTCAGGCGTTGCCATTTATGCCGATAGCCAGAAAACATTTGAATACCTGCCTGCGTCTCGAATCCCCCGCAGCGAAGTGATTGACGAGTTGTATGACGCGGTCATCAACGATCACCCGGCCATTCACAGCGGTGAATGGGCACGCGCCACCACGGAGGTCTGTCTGGCGATTCTGGAGTCGGCCCGCACGAACAGCGACTGTCATCCGCGCCATCAAGTCAGTCACAATGCCAGTGCATGACCAACGACACACAAAACATCATTCGCCACTGGCGCGAGGCGGTTCCGAATGACCGTTTGGCGCACCTGGTTCGTGACGCATCACGCGCCTTTCACAAAGCCTTGCAGGTACGCCTGGCGCAGCATGGCGTGCCATTTGGCCACTGGACGTTTTTGCGTATTCTGTGGGAGGCTGACGGCCTCACACAAAAGGAACTCAGCGAACGGGCCGGCGTCATGGAGCCCACCACGTTTACCGCAATGAAGACCATGGAAGCCTTGGGCTACATCGTGCGCAGACAGTTGCCCACCAATAAAAAAAACATGTATGTTTATCTGAGCGACGAAGGCCGAGCCCTTAAGAAAAAGCTGGTGCCCCTGGCTCAAGAAACCAACACGGTGAGCATTGAAGGCGTGACGCCTGAGGACCTCAAAACCACACGTCGGGTGCTGCTCACCATGATTGAGAACCTGGCCGGGGATGAGTTGCTGCAAACCCCGCCGGTAAAACGCAAAGCCGCAACTTTAAAGCAGCCAGCCAAGCCGGCCAGCAAATAAACTGCGGCCTGAAAAGACGCGCGACTTTTTCTTCAAATTGAGGCTTTGCATGCGCCAACTGTTGATCATCAACCCCAACACCTCCGCAGGTTCGGGTGCGTATCATCACAGCCTGCTTTGGCGCCCCCTATATTGCCCCTGCGAAGCCGGTTTCGCGGTGGCCGGACATGCTGTTCTAGACGCCTGGACGCCTGGGCGGCCGCGCTGGAAGCCTATTCAGGAACGACTGGCTCACTTGCTGGGGCACGGCGCGGCATTGGGCGGCATCCCTACCGTGGCGCCAACGGGTGCCCAACTGGCGCAAGCCTGTCGGCAAGCCACAGGCGAATTCAGGGCACAAGCCATCATCCTCGGCGGTGCCGGCCTGGCAGGTATGGCTGCAGTGATCCAGCCTCATGTTGACGTTCCCGTGATCGACAGCGTGTTGGCGGGAACCCGCCAGGCGCTGTTGCAGGCAGCTATGAATCAATCTGGCGCGACGGACGGGTTTGACGTTCGCTGGCAGCAACTCTCACCTGAGTTGATTGCTCTGGGCAGCGTCGGCGTTTAGGGGCTGCTGCGCGGCGATGCTCACACCGCCGAAAAACGGCCGCGCAGATACGCCACGATCTTGTCTGAATCGTAGAGCCACTGGCTGCTGCCGGCCTGATCGGTGATTTTCAGGCAGGGCACTTTGGTCTGTCCGCCGCCCTGCAGCAACTCGGCCCGGCCGCAGCCTTCTGGCTGCGCGTCAACGCGCTGGATGTTCAGGGACAAGCGACGCATTTCCTGCCGCACCTTGATGCAAAAGGGGCAGGTCTTGTACTGGTACAGCACCAGGCTTTGGCACTGCTGGTCTACGTTTTCCTGCGCCGCCTGCGGCCTCACCAGGCCCTTGGGCTGGGTGAGGCGCTCCTTGAACAGCATCACCGGACCCAGGACGATGCGCAGGGTTCTGAAAAAGAATCGGATAAAGGTTTTCATGGTCAATGTTAAACGGAACGCCAGCGGTTTCCGGAAATGGGAAGGCCGGCGTCGCGGCGGCTGGCCGCAACCCGGCACGCGGTCAGGTCCGGTTCGGGAACGTCCAGGGTGTTCCCCCTGCGGCCAGCTTTTCTCCTTTTCGCTCGACGATAAGCCCATAGGCTTCGGGCCTGCGGTGCATGTCAAAGTTAAACGTAGTGCGTTTGTAGATGGCGCAAAAATCCAGGTCACAGCGGGCAATGGCAACTTCGTCGCCCTTGGTGATGCAGCGGGCCACAATTTCACCCGACGGCGCCACGATGCAGCTGCCACCGATGCTGTCAACACCTTCTTCCAGGCCGGCTTTGGCAACGCCAACCACCCAGGTGCCATTCTGGTAGGCACCGGCCTGCATGGACAGCTGGTTTTGAAAAAGTGACAGGTCATCGTGCTGAGGCGCCGGTGCATTGTGCACGGGCGTGTTGTAGCCGATGAGTACCATCTCGACGCCTTGCAGTCCCATGACGCGGTAAGTCTCGGCCCAGCGCCTGTCGTTGCAGATCGCCATGCCAAAAATGCCTCCGAACGCCTGGGTCACGCCAAAATGGTTGCCGGGCGTGAAGTAACGTTTTTCAAGGTGCTGGAATCGCCGCCAGGGCTCATGCTCGTAGTGGCCCGGCAAATGCACCTTGCGGTATTTCCCGATGATCTGGCCCTGGCGATCCACGATGATGGAGGTGTTGTAGCGAACAGCTTTGCCGCCCTCTTGCGCCAATTCGGCATAGCCAAGGTAAAAGCCCATGCCCAGCGCGCGCGCCAGATCAAACAGCGGCTGCGTCGTGGAAGACGGCATTTCACGCTCAAAAAAACTGTTGATCTCTTCCTCGTCTTCGATGTACCAGCGGGGAAAGAAGGTCGTGAGCGCCAGTTCGGGAAAAACGATCAGGTGGGCGCCGAACGCGTGCGCTTCACGCATCAGCGCGCACAGGCGGCCCACCACCTGCTGGCGGGAATCTGCGCGCTGGATGGGGCCCAACTGGCCCAGCGCCACATTCACAAATCGGGACATTGCAACACTCCAGTCAAATCAAAAAAACAAGGGGGAAACTTCAAATGCCACGCTGGGCCAAGCGCATGAGCACCTGGAGCAAGACCTGCGCGCCCTGCGCCAGGTCTTGGGGCTCGGTGAACTCGTTCACGTTGTGACTCAGCCCATTGACGCTGGGCACAAAAATCATCCCGGTGGGACAGACCCGCGCCAGCATCTGGGCATCGTGTCCGGCGCCGCTGGGCAGGCGCAGGGCGGACAGACCCAGCGCTTGCGTTTCCTGCTCGATCAGGCTGATCACCAGGGGATCGAACACCACGGGCTCGAAGCGCGCCAGGCGGCGGTGGCTGCACGAAACACCTTGCGCTGCTGCACACTGCGTGGCGAATTCAAGCACTTCGGCCTCGGCGCGGGCCAGCGTCGCCTCGTCGGTGTTGCGCAGGTCCACGGTGAAAACCGCGCGATGGGCAATGACGTTGATCAGGTTCGGCGAAAGCTGTATCGAGCCCACGGTAGCCAGTTGGCGGCCCCCGTAACGCAAGGCCAGGTCATGAACAAAAGCCGCGATGCGCACCGCCACCACGCCCGCGTCATGGCGCAGTGCCATCGGGGTGGTCCCGGCATGGTTGGAAATGCCGTTGATCGTGAATTCGGTCCATGAAATGCCCTGAACGCCCTCGACCACGCCGATCTGCAGACCTTGCTGGTGCAGCACCGGGCCCTGCTCGATGTGCAGCTCCACGAAGCTGTCCACCACCGGGCAACCCACCGCCGCTGGCCCCTGGTAGCCGATACGCTGCAGTTCTTCCCCAACCGTCGGGCCGTCAGTGGCGCGGGTGGCCAGCGCCTGCGCCAGCGGCATGCCGCCAACGTACACAAGACTGCCCATCATGTCGGGCTGAAAGCGCGCGCCTTCCTCGTTGGTGAAGAACGCTACCGCAATCGGTCGGCGTGTCCGCACGCCGGCATCGCGCAGGGTAGCCACCACCTCCAGGCCGGCCAGAACACCGTAATTGCCGTCGTAAAGCCCGCCCGTACGCACGGTGTCGATATGCGAGCCCGTCATCACCGGAGGCAAATCCTCGGTGCCGGCATACACGGCCATGACATTGCCGATCCCGTCCGTGGTGACCGTCATGCCCAGTTCGCGCATGCGCGCCACCGTCCATTCGCGGCCGAGCCGGTCCGCTTCGGTCAGGGCCAGCCGGTTGACGCCGCCGCCCTCCAGCGCCCCCACTTTCCCCAGCGCGGCCAGGCTGGCTGCCAGCCGCTGCGGACTGATTTTCAGGTCGAGCGGGGTGCTCATGCCGCCGTCCCGTCCAGAATATCGGCGGCACTGGCACCCACCAACTGCTGGTAAAGCGCCGGGTCCGTGTCGGCCTCGCTGCCAAAGAACAGGATCCGGCTTTCAGCATCGATTCCGAACGCGGCCCTGGCATCGGGATCGCACGCGATACCGATGGCCGCCGCCAGCCCGGCCACGGCCGATTCGCCGGCCACAATCGCAGCATCCTGTCCTGGTGGGCGGGCCAGCAACTGCATCACCGCAACGGCCGCGTCATCGTCCACGGTGCAGAAGGCGTTGGCGCCGCGCTCCAGTATTTCCCAGGCGAGCAGGGACACCTCGCCGCAGGCCAGGCCGGCCATCAGGGTGTCGAGCTTGCCCGTGACCGCCGTGAGTCTGGCGTTGCGCGCGCTTTGCAGCAGGCAGTCGGCGCGGGTCGGCTCGACCACCGTGAAGAAGGGCCGCCGCTGCGCGTCCCGCTCCCAGAAATACGCGCAGACGGCTGCGGCCAATCCGCCGACGCCGGCTTGCACAAAGACATGCGTGGGCCATGCATCGAGCTGCTGGACGGCTTCCTGGACCATCAACTGGTAGCCTTGCATGACATCGCGCGGAACGTCCATGTAGCCGGGGTAGGACGTGTCGGAGATGACATGCCGCCCATTGGCCTGGGCGTCGCGGTCGGCCTGGCGCACGGCGTCGTCGTAGTTGCCCCCGGTGCGCACCACCTGCGCTGCGAAGCGTTCGATGGCTTGCTTGCGTCCGTCGCTGACGGAGGCATGAATGTAGATCACGCAGCGGCAGCCGAACAGCTGCGCGCCCCAGGCCACCGACCTGCCATGGTTGCCATCGGTGGCGCAGGTCACGGTGATGTCCGTACAGGCCTGGCGCAGTTCGCTCTGGAGCAGGTCGGACGGGTTCAAGTCCCGGCCCAGCCGCAGCCCCAGTTCACGGCACAGCAGCCGGCCGACCGCGTAAGCGCCCCCCAGGGCCTTGAAGCTGCCCAGGCCGAAGCGCGAGCCTTCGTCCTTGTAGTGGATGGAGGCCACGCCCAGCGCATCGGCCAGGTCACCCAGCGAATGCTGGGGCGTGACCTGGTAGCCGGGCCAGGCGATGATTTCCTGCTCGGCCCTGGCCAGTGCGCCGGCATTGAGGATGCTGGCGCGCTGGTCGCCATAGGGCTCTTGGCGCCGGAATGCCGGGTTGAGGAAATAGTCTATTGAAATGGAAGGAAGCTTGTGCATGGGAGGGTTCACACCGTGGGGTTAAGAATCAGTTTCAAGATCGCCGAGTGCCGCATGGAGGCGCTCGATCCTGGACATGCGGGCACGGGCCTGCCTGGGCGTGCGCGCGGCCATCGACGTGGCCAGGTAATTCATGAGACTGACGGCGCTCACATAGGAGTCAAACACCTGCTCGGTCTGGTTGGGGCAATGCAATATCGCCGCAGCCTGGCTCGCCAGCGCAGACAGGGGGGTGTCGGTCAGCAACAGCACGCGTGTGCCGGCACTGCGGGCGGCCGCGACAATCCGGGGCAGCCGGCTGGTGCGCCGGCGAAAATCCACGGCCAGCAGCAGGTCCTTGTCATTGAGGTCGGCCAGAAATTCCGCTTCACGGCCTGAGAGCTCGTTCAGCAGGTTCACGTCGTGCCGCACCTGCGACAGCAAGGCGCTGGCGTAAAACGCGGTCATGCAGCCGTTGCGGTAGCCCACGATCCAGACCCGGCGTGCCTGCACCAGCAACTCAAGCGCTTGTTCCTGCACCTCTTCCGTGAGGCCGCCGAGGAGGCTGTTCAGGCGCACCACATCGTTTTGCACATGCGTCTGCAAGCGGGCAGATTCCGATTGGCGCACCGGCGCGCGGCCGATGCGGGAAAGCGGCGATTGCTGGGGCACCTGGGCGCGGATGTGCTGCCGGAAGTCACTGAATCCGGAATAACCCAGGCGGCGGAAAAACCGTGCCGCACTGGCCTTGGAGGCACCGGCCAGGCCCGCCAGCTCCGTGGCGGAATAGGCCAGCAAATCCTTTTTGTTGGCAATGACCACGTCCGCCAGTCTGCGGTCTGTGGCCGAAAGCTGGTCATAGACCTTCAGCAGCCGGACATCGAGTGATTCGGTCTCTTTGTTCATGTCATGGCGCCTGGTTTGTGCATGCATCACCAACTTGATGCATGGCATGCACAAGTATGGAACATAAGTTCCATCTGCTTTGCAATTGAGAAATTATTGTTTCATTCATGGTGCTTCCATCTAGCAAGACCGATGCCCGCAGCCTGGCGCTTGCTGGGGCGTGCCCTGGGAGCGGGTCGAGCCTGCCCATCGAAAGCGTGTCGTTGGCGCATGGCATGCAATTTGCCTAAAGAACTTGTGTTCATCAATTTTTTGGGAAGCCAAGCATCATGAAATTCAAGTTCGCCACTGCACTCACCGGCCTGCTCGCCGGTCTCGCTCTCTTGACGTCGGTGTCGGCTCAGGCCGATGATTCGCTCACGGCCATCATGGCTAAAAAGTCAATCTTGTTGGGCATCGCCACCGACTTTCCTCCCTACGGTTTCATGGGGCCCGACTTCAAGCCGCAAGGCCTGGATGTGGCCGTGGCGCAATTGATCGCCGACAAGCTGGGCGTGAAGGCCGAACTGACGCCTGTCAGCACGCCCAACCGGATTCCCTACCTGCAGACCAAGAAAATCGACCTGATCGTTTCGGCGCTGGGCAAGAACGCCGAGCGTGCAAAAGTCATTGATTTCTCGGTGGCCTATGCGCCGTTCTACCAGGCCGTTTTCGGTCCCAAGGCGCTTGGCATCAAGAATTTTCAAGACCTTTCAGGCAAGACGATTGCCGTGACGCGCGGCACGATTCAGGATGACATCCTTCAGCAGGTGGCGCCGCCAACGCTGAAGATTCAGCGCTTCGAAGACGACAGCTCGACGGTGGCTGCTTTTGTGTCGCAGCAAACGCAACTGCTGGCTACCGGCGCAGCCGTTGCGGGGGTCGCGATCCAGAAGAATCCGCAAATCCAGGCTGAGTACAAACTGCTGCTGAAAGACTCACCGAATTTCATCGGCGCGCGCAAGGGTGAGACGGCATTGCTCGACAAGGTCAACGAGATCCTGCGCCAGGCCAAGGCCGATGGCACGCTCAACGCCTATGCACAACGCTGGCTGGGTCGCGGCTTGGGCGACCTTCCGGAGTAAGGCCGCGGGGGAAAAGCCGGTTTCCCCAGGTCAACGGCTTTTCCCTGCCCAAAAACCACGCTTTCACTTTTTTGTTGAATCACCAACCTTCTTTGCAACATGAGTCTTGATTTTTTTGTGGTGCTTGGGCAGTGGCCCATGTTGTTAAAAGGCCTGGCACTCACCTGCCTTCTGACCGCCATCGCAGCGCCTGTGGGCACCTGCCTGGGTATCGCCTGCGCATGGTCGCGGGTGCATGGCCCCACCTGGCTGCGCGCCATGGTTGGCGCCTATGTGGAATTGATCCGCAACACGCCTTTCATCATTCAGCTTTTCTTCATCTTTTTCGGCTTGCCTGCCATGGGCGTCAAGCTGTCGGCTGAGACTGCAAGCATCCTTGCCATGGTCCTCAATCTGGGGGCCTATGCGTGTGAAATCGTCCGCGCGGGCATAGAGGCCACGCATCCAGGCCAGATTGAAGCGGCCAAAAGCCTTGCACTGAACCGCTGGCAAATTTTCACCCGGGTGGTGCTGCCGCCGTCGCTTGGGCGCGTGTGGCCCGCACTGGTCAGCCAGATCATCATCGTGATGCTGGGGTCGGCGGTTTGCGGGCAGATCTCCACCGAGGAAATCTCCTACGCGGCCAATCTCATCTCCAGCCGTACCTTCCGCAGCATGGAGTCCTACATCCTCGTCACGGTCGCCTACCTCGGTCTGGCGGTCATGCTGCGGCAAGCGCTCAACTGGGTCGGGCCTCGTTTCATATTTGGCCGTTGAGCCAGGGAGTCAGCACATGGTCGATTTTTCCCTATGGGACATCGCACGCAATCTCCTGATGGCTTTGCGATGGACGGTGGCACTCTCGCTGATTGCCTTTGTCGGCGGCGGTATGGTGGGGCTTTTCCTGCTCGTTGCCAGACTCTCGAAGCTGCCAGGTGCTGCGCACGCGGTGGCGCTGTATGTGCAGATTTTTCAGGGCACGCCGCTGCTGATGCAGTTGTTCCTGACCTATTTCGGGCTGTCGATGCTGGGGATCAATACCTCCGCGCTGTTTGCCGCATCGGTCTGCCTCACGCTCTACGCCAGTGCCTATTTCACCGAGATCTGGCGCGGCTGCGTGCTGTCGATTCCGCGCGGCCAATGGGAAGCAGCGGCCAGCCTGGCCATGAACTTTCGCGAGCAGCTGCGCTACATCGTGCTGCCCCAGGCCACGCGCATTGCCATCGCGCCCACGGTGGGCTTTCTGATTCAGATCATCAAGGGCACCGCGCTGGCCTCGGTGATCGGCTTCGTCGAAATCACCAAGGCTGGCCAGATGATTGCCAACGCCACCTACGAGCCCTTCCTGGTCTACGGCTGCGTCGGCCTGCTCTATTTCACCCTGTGCTTCCCGCTGTCGGTCTGGAGCCGCCACCTTGAACGAAAACTCAGCCCCCGGCACTGAAGGCAATACGACATGACCCTGCACACCACGACCCCCAAGACCATCCCGCTGGTGGACATCCGCGGCCTGCGCAAGCGCTATGGCACGAACGAAGTCCTCAAGGGCATCGACCTGCAAATCGAGCGCCGCGAGGTGGTCTGCATCATCGGCAAGAGCGGCTCGGGCAAGAGCACCCTGCTGCGCTGCATCAACGGCCTGGAGGCGTTCCAGGACGGCGAGCTCACGGTGCATGGCCAGCCGCTGAAAATCCACGACCCGCATGCCATGCGCGAGCTGCGCCAGAACGTCGGCATGATTTTCCAGAGCTTCAACCTGTTCCCGCACCTGACGGTGGGCCAGAACGTGATGCTGGCGCCCATGCTGGTCAAGGCGCTTCCCAAGCCGGAGGCGCGCCGACGCGCAGAGAAGCTGCTCGCGCGGGTCGGGCTGGCTGAAAAGTTTGACAACCGGCCAGACCAGCTGTCAGGCGGTCAGCAGCAGCGCGTCGCCATTGCCCGCGCGCTGGCCATGGACCCCGAGGTGCTGCTGTGTGACGAGGTCACCTCCGCGCTCGACCCCGAACTGGTCGGCGAGGTGCTTCAGGTCGTGGAAGACCTGGCGGAACAGGGTATGACGCTGGTGCTGGTGACGCACGAGATGAACTTCGCCCGCAAGGTCAGCGACCGCGTGGTCTTCATGCACCAGGGCAAGGTCCATGAAATGGGGCCGCCCGAGGAACTTTTCAGCCACACGAAAACGCCGGAATTGCAGCAGTTCTTGTCGGCCCTGTGAGCGTGGGCTGGAGGGAAAGGACGGCCCGCCCTCGCAAGGCGCATGCAGGCCATCAAAAACGCACAAATTATGAATAAAATCCGGCTCTATCGCATATGCAGAAAGCGCTTATAGCTATTAAATAAGGAGCGTTTTGAAAGGCGCCTGGCCCGCCCGGCGGCGAGGCGTAACGGTCCGCCACGGTCAGGCCGGGCGGCGCACGCGCGCGGTTCTGAGCTTGCGTCCCAGCCGCCGCCAGCCGATGACGACGCCGGTCAGGCTGAGCGCGGCGCCACCCAGGCTCAGGGCGATGAGCACGATGTCCCACAGGGGGCGCCGGTCCAGCAGCGGCAACCAGTCCCAGCTGTGCAGCATCCCAAACAGCCAGCGGTTCAGGCGCCGCGTGCTGTCGGTGCGGCCGAGCACGGCGCCGGTCGCCGGATCGATGTGCACCCAGGTGGCGTGGGCATCGCCGAATACGACGCGCCACACCGGCAGCGGTTTTTCAGCGCCCCCCGTCATCGTGTGCGGTTCGCGTTCGTAGTAGTGCAGGTCGTAGGCGGTCAGTACGTCGATGCGCGCGACCGGGTCCGGCAGCAGGCGCGCGGCCGCAGTTTTCAGTGCATCGGAATCAGGCACATGGGCTTGCGCCGTTGCCGCATTGAGCACGGTCGGCCGGCCGCCACCGCTGCCGCTCGCCAACACCAGGGTCTGGCCCGCAGTACGCGTCCAGCGCAGCTCCTGCACCTCGCCAGAGGCTGCGGCAAGCAGCGCCTGCGATGAAGCCTGCTGGCTGGAAATCGCCAGCGGACCGCCGTGCATGGCCTGTGCCCGCAGGGCGGGCGCGCCGTTGTCAAAGATGCGCCAGGGGTTCATCGACATGAGCCCGCTGAAGATCCACGTCAGCGTGACCAGCGCGAACAGCAGGCCGGTGATGTGGTGCCAGCGCATCATGAAACCCTGGTAGGGCGAGTGCGAGCCACTCTTGTAGGCGTGCGTGAAGCGCCACCGCATGATGCCAACCACCGTGCCGGCGAGGGTCACGCCGATGCCGATGACCGACAGCCAGTTCACGATGTCGCTCCAGTAGGGGTTGAACATATTGCCGCGAAACGGATACAGCCAATGGATCCACGCGCCGGCGTAGTTCCACAGGCGCTCGGTGCGCGGGGCATCGCGCACCACTTCGCCGGTGGTTCCGGAGACATACAGCAGCGTGTGATCGGCGTCGGCAAGCTGCACCCGGTGCAGCGGGCGATGCGCGTCCAGTCCGCGCGAATGGGTGAAGGCGTCTTCGTCGATGCTTCCTTCATGGTCGGCGGCAACCGCCGGGCCGGCAAAGGCCGCGGCACTCGCCAGCGCATGCGCGCGATCAACCTGCCGCAGCACGGCGCCGGTGCTGGCGTCTATCACCACCGTGCCGCTGCCCGGCGCCACCCGGCGCCGACCAGCCGGACTGGCATTCGGGTCCCGGGCCGGCACGGCCAGGTAGACCGCGCGGCCACCGCTGGCCACCGCCAGCCGCAGATCTTGCAGCGGCCCCGCGATGCCGGCCGCATCGAGCGCCTGCCTGGGGGTCTGGGCAACCGCCTTGGCATCCAGCGGCGGCAGGTGTTGCAGTCTTTCCGCGGCGGTGAGCTTGGGGTAGCCCACGTACATCATGACCACCCCCGAGATGAACCACATCGCGAAAAAGGCGCAGACGACGATGCCGAGCCAGCGATGGATCAGGAACAGCCAGCGTTTGGCATGCAGCATGTGCGCCTCCTGTCTCAGAACGCCGCGCGCAGCGTGATGTCGGCGCTGCGCGGTGCACCCAGGTAGGCCGACGTGCTGCCGATATTGGCGGCGTACAGGCGATCCGTCGCATTGCGGATGCGGCCGACCACCGACACGGACTTGTTCACCTTCCAGCTCAGGCCGAGATCAAGCAGCGTGTAGGCCGAGCCGCTCATCGTGTTGGCAGCGTCGGCATAGACCTTGCCGACATGACGTACCCCGGCACTTGCCTGCCAGGCGGGCGTGAAGGCATAGGAGACCCACAGGTTGGCAACCGTCGATGGCGTGTTGGTCGGCGTCTTGCCGGCCAGCGAAACGCCGCCCTGCACGAAGTTCTCGTACTGCGCATCGACGTAGGTGAGGTTGCCCTGCAATGACAGCCTGGCGGTGGGTTGCAGCCCGACGGCCAGCTCCACGCCCCTGGCGGACTGCTCGCCGACCAGGACGGTCAGCGCGGTGTTGTTCGGGTCCTGGGTGGCAATGTTCTTGCGCGTGATGCGGTAGGCCGCGACCGTGGCCGACCCTTTGCCTTGCCAGAAATCGACCTTGCTGCCGATCTCCGCCTGCCGGCCGGTCGTGAGTTCGCTGTTGTCGCGCACATTGGCAAAGGTGGCCGTGGAAAGGATGCCGGACGGTGGATCTGCCGCCGTGGCGTACTGCGCGTACAGATTGGCGCCGGGCGCAAAGTCCCATACCAGGCCGATTCGTCCGGTCGTCGGGCTGTAAGTGCGCGAGAAGGTGGCGGGACTGGCGGCGGTCACCGCGCGCCGGTTGGTCAGGCCAAGCGCGATGCGCTCGTGGCGCAGCGCCGTCACCAGGTTCAGGGTGGGCGCCAGGGCGGTGCGGTTTTCCAGGTACAGCGCGGTCGTGGTGACCTTGTTGTCCCTGTCGGGGCTGAAGCCCGGCGTCATGCCTGGCACCTGGAAAAAGCGCTCGGTAACGAAGTTGTAGGGATCGACCGTGCTGACCACGGCCGGCAGGCTGTTGGGGAAACGGGTCTGCTTGTTCACGCTCACATCCAGACCATAGGACCAGTCGCTCTTGAGCCCGGCGAGTTGCCCCTTGTAGAGCCCCTCGATGCGGTCACCGACGACCTGATGGTCATGCCGCTGCAGCAGTGCGCCCGAGCGGATCACCGCTGTGTTGGCCGCGTTGTAGCGATAGCTCTCCACGTTGCGGTAGTCGCGCAGCGCATCGTAGGCATAGAAGGTGTTCTTGAACTGCAGCGCGTCGGTCGCCTGCCAGTCGGTCACCGAACGCAGCCATTGCACGCGCTGGGCATAGATGCCGTCAGCGCTGTTGAAGTTCTTGAAGCGGATGCCGGGATCAACGCGCAGCGTGCCCGTCGCCGGGTTGAGCACCGGCGTGCCCCAGTAGGGCCGGTCGACCTCCTCATCCTGGTATTCGTAAGCCAGGGTATGGGTCAGTCCGCCGCCGAAGTCCGACAGCAGCGAAGCGGCGAATTGCGTGGCCTTGGTTCCGGTGCCGTCGACCCAGCTGCCGGCGTCGCGGCGGTTCACGTCGATGCGCACATAGTGGCTGCCCGCTCCGCCGTCGCCGGCTATGCGGCGATTCAGGCCAAAGGACGCTTCCTTCAGGCCATGGCTGCCCAGCCGCAGCTGTGCGTCGGCAAAATTGCCTTTTTCCGCGATCTTGGTGATGTAGTTGATGGAGCCGCCGACCGCACCCGAGCCGAACAAAAAGCTCGACGGCCCGCCGATGGCCTCGACACGGTCGTAGATCCAGCTGTCCACCGGGCGCGCTGCAATCGAATATTGCACGTTGACGCCGTTGAACATCTGGCTGATGGAGCCGCTGCCAAAGCCGCGGTAACTGACGCCGACACTGCCCGGCGCGTCGTGCGCAGTGACGCCGGGAATGGCGCGCAGTATCTCCTGGGTATTTTGCGCACCGCGCGCATCAATGGTGGCGCGGTTCACGACGGTGACCGAGGCCGGCGTCTCGCGCGGGCTCAAGCCCAGGCGGCTGCCGGTTTCGGAAGGGGTGTCCAGGTTGAGACGGCCATTGGCGACCGGTCCATCGTCGACCACCTCGATTTGCCGCAGCGTCGCAGCTTCAGTTTGAGCGCGGCTGGAGGCAGACGCCAGCGCGAGTGCGGAGAAAATGCCCACGGTCAAAGCGGAGGGACGAAAAAGTGAGGCGCAGGCGCGCAATGCGGCAGGGCCGCTGGGTGAAAAATGGGACATGAACTCTCTCTTGCGGCAGGCGCAGCGCCAACAGGCGGCGCCCAGTCCGCTGAATCATTTAAAAGAACGCCCAAGAACTCGCCACAAGCGAGCCCCAAGCGTCAGGAATGAATAGCGTTAAGAGAAAGCAGGTGGCCCGCGCGCGGGTAGCGGCGAGGCCGTGGCGGCTGCCAGGCGGGCCGCCGGAATGGACTGCATCGCGCGCCCCAGCGGCAAAGACAGGGCTGCTTTTGCCGGGTCAGCTTTGGACGGCGGGCAACTCAGCAGGCACAGCGGGCAGTCCAGATGCGCCGAGCCGGCTTCCTGCGGGCCGTCGTCCGTCTGCACGATGGCCTTGATGGCACCGGCGCTCGAACAAACAAACTCAATCGACTGAGGATGGAGAATTGGCGACGCGATGGCTGCACCGATCGACAGCACAAACCACAGGAGCACCCATTTGACCAGCCCGATGCTGGCCTTGCCCGGCAGGAAATGCAGGCGGCCGCCGCCGCGCAATTCGCGACGCAAGGGCTGAAAGTGGGCCAGGGAAAACATTGGCCACGAGTATAGACCGGCGAAAATCCGGAAAATGCCGCTTGCGAACGGCCGGCGTGGCGTCGGTCTGCAAACCACCTGTCCTGCGCTTACAGCCGCATCAAGGCCTCAATCTCATCGGCCTTGACCGGCACGCCGCGCGTCATCAGCTCGCAGCCGGTGGCCGTGACCAGCGCGTCGTCTTCAATCCGGATGCCGATGTTCCAGAAGTGCTTGGGCACGCCCTTGGCCGGGCGCACGTAGATGCCGGGCTCTATCGTCAGCACCATGCCGGGGCGCAGGATGCGCGGGGGCTTTTTCATCACGAGTTGGCCCAGCGCGTCCTTTTCCTCGCGCGGCTTGCTGCCCGGCTCGGTGTAGTCGCCGCAGTCGTGCACATCCATGCCCATCCAGTGGCCGGTGCGGTGCATGTAAAACTGGCGGTAGGCGCCCGATTCGAGCACGTCGTCGACAGTCCCGTGTTTGGCTTTGGCCAGCAGGCCGGTGTCCAGCATGCCCTCGATCAGCACGCGCGTGGCGGCGTCGTGCGGGTCGGTAAAGCGCTTGCCGGGCCGGGTGACCGCAATCGCCGCTTCCTGCGCCGCCTGCACGATGTCGTAGAGCGTGCGCTGGGCCGGGGTGAATTTTCCGTTGGCCGGAAAGGTGCGCGTGATGTCGCTGGCGTAGCCGTCAAGCTCGCAGCCCGCATCAATCAGGCAGAGCTGGCCGGCCTGCAGTTCGGTGTCGCCCGCGCGGTAGTGCAGGATGCAGGCGTTGGCGCCGGCCGCCACGATGCTGGTGTAGGCCGGAAATTGCGCGCCGTGGCGGCGGAATTCGTGCAGCAGTTCGGCCTCCAGGTGGTATTCGCGCAGCTTGACCTGGGCGCCTTTGCCCGAGTCGTGCAGCAGCGCGGCCGAGGCCTGCATCGCCCGCACATGGGCGCCGGCCGAAATCTTGCCGGCGCGCCGCAAGATCGAAATCTCGTGGCTGTCTTTCACCAGCCGCATTTCGTCGAGCAGCTTGCACAGGTCGTGCTGGCTGTGCGGGCATTCGGCGCCCAGGCGAACCCGCGCCCGCACCTTGTTCAGCCAGCCATCAACCTGGGTTTCCAGGCCTTTGTGCGTGGCAAACGGGAACCACACGGCGTTCTGGTTGCTCAGCAGCATCGGCATCTTTTCGTCCAGCGCTTCCACGCTGAAAGCCTGGTCCACGCCGAGTTCTGCGGGCGCGGCTTTCGGGCCCAGCCGCAGGCCGTCCCAGACTTCACGCTCCAGGTCCTTGGGCCGGCAAAACAGCGTGCTTTGGGTGCGCTTGCCGCTCGCGTCAATCACCAGCCAGCCGCCCGGCTCGCTGAAGCCGGTCAGGTAATAAAAATAGCTGTCGTGGCGGTACGGAAAGTCGCTGTCGCGGTTGCGCGGCAGCTCGGGCGCGGTGGGCAGCACGGCGATGCCGCCGCCGGCCGCTCTGAGGGCGCGGCCGATCGCGGCGCGGCGTTTGGCGTAGAGGGCAAGGGTGCTCGGTGCAGTGCTCATGGTTCAGCTTTCGGTGATTCGGTTCAATTCGTCCAGCCGGGCGGGCGTGCCAACGTCGGTCCAGGCCCCCTCGTACAGCTCGGCGCTGATGCTTTGATTGTCCATCGCGGCACGCAACAGCGGGGCCAGCGGGGCCTTGATGCCCTGCGGATTGCCTGCAGGCAACTGGGGCAGCGCGCTGAAAAATGCACGCCGGTACAGGCCTATGGTGCTGTAGGTGTAGCGCGGCTGCGGGTCGCCGGGCGGCAGGTTCAGCGCCAGCCCCTGCGGGCTCAACCCGAAGTCGCCGCGCGGATTGTGCGCCGGGTTGGGCACCAGCCACAGGTGGGCGAGCTGCTGGCTCGCCACAAAGCGGCTGACAGCGGCGTCAGAAAACTCGAAATCCGGCACAAACACATCGCCCGCCAGCACCCAGAAAACGTCGTCCAGCAGCGGCAAGGCCCGCGCAATGCCGCCCGCCGTTTCCAGCGCACCACCAAAGTCAGCCCCTTCGTGTGAGTATGAAATTGATAGCGGCTCATGCCCGTAACGATTGGGCTGCAGGTCGAAATGGCTTGAAATCTGCGGCCCCAGCCAGGCGGTGTTGACGACCAGTTCGTTAAAGCCGCCGCGCGCCAGTGCCTGGGCATGCCAGTCGATCAGCGCCTTGCCGCGCACGCGCAGCAAGGGCTTGGGGCAGCGGTCCGTCAGCGGCCGCATGCGCTCGCCGCGCCCGGCGGCCAGGATCATGGCTTTGATGCTCATGCGCCCGCCTGGGTGGCCCGGCTGTGGCAGCATAAAAAGAGGTCGGAGGGGAGTGGCAGTGCGTGCATGAACAGCACTTTAGAGCATTGGCCGGCGCCCCGGTTTCCAGGGCGGCGCCAAGCCCGCGCTGAGGCCCCGCAATGCTGGCCTGAATCGTCATACGCCGCTCGCCCGGTAAAATAGCGGATTACCCTGATTCCCGAACCTCCCGGAGCTTTTCTTGATGGCCAATAATGAAATGATGGCGAATGCGATACGCGCACTCGCAATGGACGCTGTACAACAAGCCAACTCGGGACATCCCGGCGCCCCCATGGGCATGGCTGACATGGCCGTAGCCCTCTGGGGCGATCACCTCAAGCACAGCCCGCAGAACCCGCACTGGTTTGACCGCGACCGCTTCGTGCTGTCCAACGGCCATGCCTCCATGCTGCTGTATTCGGTGCTGCACCTCACGGGCTACAAGCTGCCGATCAAGGAACTCAAGAACTTCCGCCAGTTCGGCTCCAAAACGCCCGGCCATCCTGAAGTGGATGTCACCCCCGGCGTTGAAACCACCACCGGCCCGCTCGGCCAGGGCCTGACCAATGCCGTGGGCTTTGCATTGGCTGAAAAGCTGCTGGCCAAGGAGTTCAACCGCGAAGGTCACACCGTGGTGGACCACAGCACCTATGTATTCATGGGCGACGGCTGCCTGATGGAAGGCATCAGCCACGAGGCCGCAGCATTGGCCGGCGCCTGGAAACTCGGCAAGCTGATTGCGCTGTACGACGACAACGGCATTTCGATCGATGGCCAGGTTGAGCCCTGGTTTATCGACAACACGCCGCTGCGCTTTGCCGCCTATGGCTGGAACGTCGTGGGTCCCGTTGATGGCCACGACGCCCAGGCCGTGTCGGCCGCCATCGCGGCGGCGAAAGCCACGTCCGACAAACCGACGCTGATTGTTTGCAAAACCCATATCGGCAAAGGCTCGCCGAACCGCGCCAACACGGCCAAGGCCCATGGCGAGCCGCTGGGCGCCGAAGAAATCCAGCTGACGCGCGACGCGCTCAACTGGCCGCACACGCCCTTCAAGGTGCCCCAGGAAAGCTACGACGCCTGGGATGCAAAAACCAAAGGCCTGGCGCTCGAAGCCGACTGGGACGCGAAGTTTGCGGCCTACAAAACCGCTCATCCCGGGCTGGCGGCAGAGTTTGTGCGCCGCATGAAGGGCGATCTGCCCAAGAGTTTTTCCCAACTTGCCGTCGATACGGTCGTGGGCGCGCACACCAAAGCCGAAACCGTCGCCTCGCGCAAAGCCTCGCAACTGGCGCTTGAATCCTTCACGGCCGGCCTGCCCGAGTTGCTCGGCGGCTCGGCCGACCTGACCGGCTCCAACCTGACCAACACCAAGTCAACGCCCAGCCTGCGCTTTGACGCGAACGGCGAGGTGGTACAGACCGAGGCAGCCAACGGCAGCCAGGTCGGTGGCCGCCACATCAACTACGGCGTGCGCGAATTCGGCATGGCCGCCATCATGAACGGCGTGGCGCTGCATGGCGGCTTCATCCCCTACGGCGGCACTTTCCTCACCTTCAGCGACTATTCGCGCAACGCCATCCGCATGGCCGCGCTGATGAAGCTGCGCGTGGTGCATGTGTTCACGCACGACTCGATTGGCCTGGGCGAAGACGGCCCGACGCACCAGTCGATCGAGCACGCCGCCAGCCTGCGCCTGA
>NZ_JAUXNA010000351.1 GCF_030682935.1 Polaromonas sp. | reverse complement strand
CTGACCGAGCTGCATGCCGGCGGCAAGTTCAACCAGAACAGCTACAAGGTGTCGGGCGGCCTGCACGGCGTGGGCGTCAGTTGCGTGAATGCCTTGTCAAAAATGCTGCGCCTGACGATTCGCCGCGACGGCAAAGTCCATGTCATGGAGTTCTCCCGGGGCTTTGTGCAAAACCGCATCATCGAATCCGTCCATGGCGTCGAAGTCTCCCCGATGAAGGTGATGGGCCCGACCGACAAGCGCGGCACCGAAGTCCACTTCTTGCCCGACACCGACATCTTCAAGGAAAACAGCGATTTCCATTACGAGATTCTGAGCAAGCGCCTGCGCGAGCTGAGCTTCCTGAACAACGGCGTGCGGATTCGCCTGAAAGACGAGCGCACCGGCAAGGACGACGACTTTGCCGGCGCCGATGGCGTCAAGGGTTTTGTCGCTTTCATCAACAAGGGTAAAACCGTTTTGCACCCCAACGTGTTCGCCGCCATGGGCGACCGCCAGAGTGACCAGGGCACCAACATTGGCGTCGAAGTGGCGATGCAGTGGAACAGCGGCTACAGCGAGCAGGTGCTGTGCTTTACCAACAACATTCCCCAGCGCGACGGCGGCACCCACCTGACCGGCCTGCGCGCCGCCATGACGCGCGTGATCAACAAGTACATCGACGACAGTGAGTTGGCCAAAAAAGCCAAGGTCGAGGTCACCGGTGACGACATGCGCGAAGGCTTGTGTTGCGTTCTGAGCATAAAGGTGCCCGAACCCAAGTTTTCCAGCCAGACCAAGGACAAGCTGGTGTCCAGCGAGGTGCGCGGCCCGGTCGAAGACATTGTGAGTCGTCTGCTGTACGACTACCTGCAGGAGCGCCCCAACGACGCCAAGATCATCTGCGGCAAGATCGTGGTAGCCGCGCGCGCCCGTGAGGCCGCGCGCAAAGCACGCGAAATGACGCGCCGCAAGGGCGTGCTCGTCGGCATGGGCCTGCCCGGCAAACTGGCCGACTGCCAGGAAAAAGACCCCGCAGGCTGCGAAATCTACCTGGTCGAGGGCGACTCCGCCGGTGGCTCTGCCAAGCAGGGCCGCGACCGTAAATTCCAGGCCATCCTGCCGCTGCGCGGCAAGATATTGAACGTCGAAAAAGCCCGCTATGAAAAGCTGCTGACCAGCAACGAAATCCTGACGCTGATCACCGCGCTGGGCACCGGCATTGGCAAGGGCGGTGGCGTGGGCGGCACGCCAGGCGCCGATGACTTCAACGTGGCCAAGCTGCGCTACCACCGC
>NZ_JAUXNA010000342.1 GCF_030682935.1 Polaromonas sp. | reverse complement strand
TGGAGTACGTTTTTCGGGGGCAAGGTCAGTGCGTTCAAATTCAAGGAAGAGTCCGACGGAACAGCGAAACCCAATTGAGATGCCGGACGGTTCGTGCCAATCAATAAAGGCTGCCACATGACGCCCAACGAATAAGGTTAGATCGCGCAAGCGAAGCGCAGCCGCGATCTGAACCGGTTGTTGGACAAGCCCGGTTCAAGGCGCAATGGCCGGTTCTCTGAAAATATCTTTTTTGATGCTGCTCTGGCGTTGAACTTTGCTGGCTCACAAAGCCATCGCGTCGAAGCGTTCAGGCGGCATAAATCAAGCGCCTGGTGCCCTGGAGGCACATTTTTTTTGAATCAATCAAGGGTGTGTTGCCGTTTTTGGCCGAGCACATCCACAGCACCTGTTTGGCACTGTTGAGCTGCTTGTGATCTGCTTGTTTATGCGCTCAGAATTGCCTCACGATCAGCACACGCTGGCTCAGTTATGAAAGGCAAGATTCGCCTGCGCACGATGACCATCACAGCGCCGCAGCAGTGGCACAGAAGTTTGGGCCGCTCAGTTTGGATAACTGGTGCCGGATCGGGTGAGGGTCAGGTCTCCCATTTCCCATATTTCACTTTGTGACCCTCCTGCGCCCCTCTTAGTTGTCGTCAACCATGGGCTTGTAACGCGTTTGCCAATACGTGAACAAGTGATTACAATAAACCATGTTCACCATCAAACGCCTGCCCGAATTCGACGAATGGTTTGATGGGCTGCGCGACCGCACGACAAGCATTCGCCTCGGGGTGCGCCTGGACAAGGTGCAGCGCGGTATTTTGGGTGATGTCACGCCCGTGGGCGATGGCGTGTTTGAGATGCGCGAGTTCTTTGGCCCCGGCTGGCGCATGTACTACGTGCATGCACGGCGCGATGTTGATCGTCATGCTGGGCGGCGGCGACAAGTCCAGCCAAGCCAGTGATATTGCAGCGACCAAAAAACTCGCTTCCACCCTCGTTTTCAAGGAGTAAACCATGAGTAAAAAAATCAATGTCGAAGACCTGCCCGAGTTCGATCTGGCCGAGCACCTTAAAACCGATGAAGACATTGCCACGTATCTGAGCGTGGTGCTTGAGGACGACGATCCGTCCGAGCTGCTGCACGCCTTGGGCGTGGTGGCCCGAGCACGCGGCATGACGGAAGTGGCCCGTGCGGCGGGCCTGACGCGCGAGGCGCTTTACAAGGCGCTGCGCCCCAACTCCCAGCCGCGTTTTGACACCATTGCCCGTGTCTGCCGCGCCTTGGGGCTGAAACTCACCACGCAGGTGCAGGTTCATGCTTGATGCAGCCCTCAAAAACTGGCTGCTTACGCAGTCACCATCCGCGCGCTGACCCGTCGCACGCGAGGTCACCGTTTGATTGACATCGTGCAAGAGTTGAAGACCGCCCTGACCGGGTGGAAAGCCTACTTTGGTATTGCCGAAGTGTTGAGCCCTCTGCGCGAGATCGACAAATGGGTGCGACGGCGGTTACGATGCTACGCATGGAAACAATGGGGCAGCGCGGGCTACCGCGATACTTCAGAAAGCGTGGGGTCGCGGTGCGCGAGGCTTGGAACACAAGCAAGAGCGCGCATGGCCCATGGCGGCTGAGCAAAACGCCAGCGTTGAATCTGGCGCTGCCTGCAAGAATGTTTCGTCAAATGGGGCTACCCGAGTTGGCACCGGCCAAGGCAGCATGAGCGCAACGAAGTTTCAAGGAACCGCCGGATACGTGACCCGTATGTCCGGTGGTGTGGGGGGGAGGGGCCGTGAGGCTTCTTCCTATCCCGATTAAACCTCTCAGGTATTTCGCATGTTCAAGTTCGAATGGGATGATCAAAAGGCAGCAAGCAATTTGCTTAAACACGGTGTATCGTTCGACGAGGCGGTTAGCATTTTTGGGGACCCAATGGCACTAACCTTTGCAGACACGGATCACGCCGAAGTCGAAGATCGAAGTCGGACGTACGGGACATCAAACAAGGCGCGGCTTTTGGTGGTGATCCATACGGAGCGCCGCAACGGCATTCGAATCATCAGCGCAAGAAAGGCAACACGATATGAAAAAGGCATCTACGAAAATGGCTGATCAAGACATTCCAGAATTGAAGCGCGATCAACTTGGCAAGGGTGTGAGGGGCAAGTACCTCAAATACTTTATGCAGGGAAGCAATGTCGTTGTTTTGCAACCCGAAATCCAGAAGGCATTCCCCACGTCCGAGGCCGTTAACAAGGCATTGGCGAGCATGTTGGCTTTTGCGCAAGAGACGCAGGGTTTAACTGCTCGCTCAAGCCGGACGCCGCGCAAACGCGCCGCCGCGTAGCTCGAACGTTAGCTGTCACATCCCGGACGATCATAAGGTAGTTTATTGAACAAGTGCGGATGGGAATGGCACCAAACTTCATGGCTTGCATCGGGGTTTTGCTTTTCAGGGCGGACTGCGGTAGCTGATGGTTGTACAGGGCCGCGTAGCGTAGCAAGGTCTGCTCCAGATCCTCAGCGCTGTTGAAGTGGTTCGTCTTGAGCACGTCGCTGATGCGGCCATTGGAGCGCTCCACCATGCCATTGGTTTTGGGCGTGCGGGTCACGGCTTGGCGCGATGCGGTCCCGCACCTCAATCAGGCAGGTCCATCCCACAGGCGATGCAATGCCTGGGCCATGGCCGGCGCCACGCTGACGGCGTTGCTCGGGTGCGCAATACTGTCGGTGCTCCAGACTTCGGCCACGCCAGCGTCCCGGATCACCTGCAGCGCATCGCCGGCAAACAAGGCGTGCGTCACCGCCACGTCCACCGAGGCCGCGCCGGCCGCACGGAGCAGCTGTGCGGCACGCGCCACAGTGTGGCCGCTGCTGGCCACGTCATCGAGCAGCACCACGGCGCGGCCCTGGACGTTGACGGGCGGCAGCACCATGTCCACCGCCTTGTCGCCGTGCCGGACCTTCTGGCAGACCGCATGGTCGAGGCCGTGGCGTGCTGCCGCCTGGGCCACCCATTGCGCGGACTCGCTGTCCGGCCCCATCAGGAACGGACGGGGCCGGCGCTGCGCGATCCAGTCGCCCAGCAGCGGCGCGCCGCTGAGCACGATGGCCTGGCGCACCGGCACCGCCTCCTGCAGCGCGGCGATGCGGTGCAGGTGCGGGTCCACGGTGATCACGGCGTCAAACAACGACGCCAGAAAGTGCCCCACGATGCGCTGGCTCACCGCCTCGCCGGGCGAAAACGCAATGTCCTGCCGCATGTAGGCGAGGTAAGGCGCCACCAGCGTCAGGTGCCGGGCGCCCAGCTCACGCGCGGTGCGCGCGGCCAGCAGCAGCTCGACCAGTTTTTCGTTGGGCTGGGCCAGCGTGCGCAGCAGCACCACGCGCTCGGGCAGCGCGGGTGGCAGGCGCAGCTTGAGTTCGCCGTCCGGGAAGCGGTGACGATCAATGGCGGCGGGGCCCAGGCCTGCCGCATGGGCGAGGCGCAAGGCGGCATCGGCCTCGTCGTCAAAATACAGCAGGCAGGGGGGCTCGTGCGTCAAAAGCATCAAAACTCCACGAATACATGGGGCAGGTCTTCGGCGCGGCCGATGGTGTAGCCACTGAACTTGTTGCTGAGCTGCCGCGCGAACGTGAGGTCGGTGTGGAACTCGGCATGAACGCGGTACAAGGCGTCGCCGGTGGCCACCGCGTCCCCCAGCTTGCGCAGCAGGTCAACGCCCGCGCCCTTCACCTTGGGTGCGCCGGCCAGCCGCGCCACCCGGGCTATCTGGAGGTTGTCTATTCCGGTCACGACGCCGTCCGCGCCCGCCAGCACCTCGAACGTCAGCGAGCCCAGTTGGGGGTGGTTGTGGTCAAAACCGTGCGAGCCCTGCGCCTCAATGATGGCGTTCATGCGCGCCAGGGCCCGGCCCGAATCCAGAATGTCCCGGGCAATCGCAAAACCATCGCCGCCGCGCACGTCGGGATTGCATTCGATCAGCCGGCCGGCCAGGCGCAGGGCCTTTTGCCGCAGGTCAATGGGCGCGCGCGGGTCGTTTTCCAGCACCCGCATCACATCGCGCGCCTCCAGCACCGGGCCGACGCCAAAGCCAATCGGCTGGCGGCCATCGGTGATCACCACGTCCAGCGACAGGTGCAGGCGCGAGGCCACGTACTCGAACAGGCGGCGCAGGCGCTGCGCATCGGGCATGGTTCGCACCTTGGCGGTCGGACCGATCGGGATGTCCAGCACCAGGTACGTGGAACCGGCGGCAATTTTTTTCGACAGGATGGAGGCCACCATCTGGGCCGGCGAATCGAGCGACAGCGGCCGCTCTACGGAAATCAGTACATCGTCGGCCGGCGACAGATCGGCCGTGCCGCCCCAGGCCAGGCAGCCGCGGTGCTCGCGCACGATCTCCGACAGCTTGTCGAACGGCAGCGCCACGTTGGCAAGCACTTCCATGGTGTCCGCCGTGCCGGCCGGCGAGGTAATGGCCCGGGACGAGGTCTTGGGGCACAGCATGCCGTGGGCCGCCACGATGGGCACCACCAGCATCGAGGTGCGGTTGCCCGGAATGCCGCCGATGCAGTGCTTGTCCACCACCAGCGGCGCGTGCCAGTCGAGCCGGCGCCCGCTGGCCACCATCGCTTCGGTGAGGAAGTAGACTTCCTCGCGGTCCATCTCGCCCCGGTTGGTGGCCACCAAAAACGCCGTCAGTTCGATCTTGGAGTAGTGGTGCTGCGCAATATCGCGCACGATGGCCTGGAAATCTTCCTTGCCCAGCCGCTCGCCGTTGATCTTGCGGAACAGCGCCCCCATGGACTCCGGCGGCTCGGCCTGCGACACGGAGACGGTGTGGCCGTCTTCCATGTCGAGCTGGGCAAAGGCGTCTTCGGAGAGCCCCAGTTGGCCGCAATCGACGATGGACGGATCGTCCACCACGTTCAGCGTGGCCAGGATATGACGGCCGTTGGCCCGGATCTCGACCTTGGAGAGCGCCTGGAAACCCTCGGCGCGGTAGACCCCGCAGTCGCGGTTCAGGTAGGCGACGTTCTCTCGGTAGGTGTCGATGGCGACCCGGCGCAGCACCAGTTTCGAGGGGATGTCGTGGTTGCCGGGGTCCGGCTCGGGTGGCGGTGCAACGGTAACTTTGCTCATGGCGATAGCCTACACCGGAATGGTCCTCCGGCCTCGCTCGGGTAACAATCTGGTCAGCTGGCAGCGCGGGCTGTCGCTCAGCACCTACAGCAAGGCCGTCGGGCCTCTGGCGAACGTCTCGAATGCGTTCTCGCGGATCGTCCAGCAGCCGGTGCTCACGCAGCACCTTGCCGTCCCGCAATTCGATGCGACCGAGGTACTGGCGTCAGCGCTGAATCGGCGCGGGTGGTCAAAAGTCAAGCGGCAGCCACAGCGTGGCAGCTTGGCCCAGGCTGATCGGGGGTTTGAGCGAATCCAGCGGATGCCACGTGCGCTTGGCTACACACAGTGCGTCACCGGCTTTACCCCGCGCGTTGCATTACCTTGCCAGCAATCCATTGATTTCCTGCAAATCCCCAGGCGTCAACGTACCGCTGGCCTGGCGCAGCCGCAGGCCGCCCAGCAGCACGTTGTAGCGCGCTTGCGCCAGGTCGCGCTTGGTCTGGAACAGCTGGCTTTGCGCGTTGAGCACGTCGATGTTGATGCGCACACCAACCTGGTAGCCCAGCTTGTTGGCATCCAGCGCGCTCTGGCTGGACAGTTCGGCGGCTTCCAGGGCCTTGACCTGGCCCTGGCCCGACAGCACGCCGAAGTAGGCGGAGCGGGTGGCCTGGGCCACGGCGCGCCGCGCGCCTTCGAGGTCGCTGCGCGCCTTGTCCCTGAGCGACAGCGTTTCGCGGACGCGGTTTTGCGTGGCAAAGCCTGCAAACAGCGGCACATTGAGCAGCAGGCCGACGTTGCTGGTGTTGGTGCGGGAGGAGACGCCGCTTTGCGCGAAGCTGGAGGGGTTGCGGGTCACGTTGTAGCTGGCCGTCAGGTCCAGCGTGGGCTTGTGGCCGGCTTCGGCCTTGTTGACTTCCAGCTCGGCAATCTCAAACCCGCCCTGCGCCTGCCGGATGCTGGGATGCACGCCTTCGGAGCGCTGCACCCAGGCATTGACATCGGCCGGCACCACGGGCGGCAGGGCCGCCGGGGCCAGCAGGCTTTTGGGCCGGGATTCGGTGATGCCGACCAACTGGTCGAGCGCGATTTTCTTGATGCGCAGGTCGTTGTCTGCCGCTATTTCCTGGGCCGTCACCAGGTCGAAGCGGGCCTGGGCTTCGCGCGAGTCGGTGATGGTCGAGGTGCCGACCTCGAAGTTGCGCTTGGCAAAAGCCAGCTGTTCATCCACCGCCGATTTCTGGGCCTGCACAAAGGTCAGCGTGTCCTGCGCGGCCAGCACGTCGAAGTAGGCTTGGGCTGTGCGCACGATCAGGTCCTGCTCGGCTGCTTCGAGCTGGGCTCTGGCCAGGTCCACCTGCTTGAGGCCTTGCTCGTAGGTGGCCCAGTTGGCCGGCCGGTACAGCGGTTGCGATGCGCTCAGCGTGGCGTTTTGCGAGTTGTAGCTGCGGTCAACGGGCGGGGTGGTGTTCTCAAAACCGGTGCGCGACACGCCTGCTGCCAGCCCTGCCGTGGGCAGGATGCCGGCCTTGGCCTGCTCGGAGCGGGCCAGGTTTGCGTCGTACTGCAGCCTGGCGGACTGGTAGGCGGCGTCAAAAGCCCGGGCCGACTGATACAGTTCCACCAGACTCTGGGCCTGCGCCGCGGGGGCCAGCACCATCAGCGCCGAGGCGATGGCCAGCGACAGGGGCAAGCAGGGCAGGCGGTGCATGGGCAGTTTGTGAGGGGTGGTCATGGGAGTCCTGAGGGGTTAACGAATCAGCAAGCTAACGAATCCGCCACTGAAAATCAAGCGGTCACGTCAAGCACAAATCAATATAGTGGAACCGACGGATCCATCTGCTGCGACCAGGCGTTGATGCCGCCTTGCAGGTTGATGATTTCGCCAAAGCCGTTTTGCGTCAGGTAATTGGCCACCTGCAGGCTGCGCATGCCGTGGTGGCACAGGCAGGCTATGGGCTGGTCGGTGCCGAGGGCGTCCTTCAGTTCGGCCAGACGCGCCGGAACCTCACGCATGGGGATGTGCACCAGCCTGAAACCGTCTTCTTTGACCGATGCCGTCTGCAGCTCCCAGGGCTCGCGCACATCGAGCACCACGGGCAAGGCCGCGCCTGCCCCGGAGCATGCGCTGTCACGCCAGGCGGTGAAATGGGAGGGGCTCAATTGGGGAATCATCAGCACATGCTTTCAGGGCTTGAATATCAAACAAGGAATTTCAGAAGACGAATTTCGAGGGCTCGGGGAAATTGAGCAGGCGCGGCGCCACGGTGTCCCAGGCTTGGGTGGTGCGCCAGGCGTCCTTGGCCACGCGCGTCACCAGCGTGGCGCGCATCATGGGCTCAAGGCCCACGATGGCGCTCAGGCGTCCGCCGACTTTCAGCAGGGACAGCAGCGAGGCGGGCACCTCGGCCACCGAGCCGCTCAGCACAATCACGTCAAAAGGGCCGCTCAGCGGGTTGCTGCCGGAGACGGCCTGCGCGAGGTCGGCGGCGCCGTCACCGGTGCGCACTTCGCAGTTGTAGATGCCGGCTTTTTTCAGGTTGTCACGGGCCGTTTGCGCCAGCGCAGCGTCAATCTCCAGCGTGATCACCTGCTGCGCGCGGTGCGCCAGCAGGGCCGCCATGTAGCCAGAACCAGCACCGATTTCGAGCACTTTTTCGTGCTTTTGCACGGCCAGGTCCTGCAGGATGCGCGCTTCGACCTTGGGCGCCAGCATGCACTGGCTGGGGTTGTGCTGGGGCGGCAGCGGAATTTCCATGTCGGCAAACGCCAGCGCCTTGTAGGCGGGCGGCACGAAATCCTCGCGCCTGACCACGGCGAGCAGAGCAAGGACTTGGCTGTCCAGCACTTCCCAGGGGCGGATTTGCTGCTCAATCATGTTGAATCGGGCTTGTTCGTAGTTCATGGCGGACCTGGTTGTTGGTGGTTTAAAAGAAGAGGGTACAGGCGAAAGCTTTGATTTTAGACGGGGCGCCTGACGCCATCCATACCGGTATCATCCGCTGCGGAAGCGGGCCCGGCCTGTGCTTTTTGGCCAAACTTGCGCTTGAACCACTGGGCCAGGTCGTCCATGTAGCAGTAGGTCACCGGCACCACGACCAGGGTCAGCAGCGAGGAGGTGATCACGCCGCCAATCACGGCCTGGCCCATGGGGGCGCGCTGCTCCGAGCCCTCGGTCAGCGCAAAGGCCAGCGGCACCATGCCAAAAATCATGGCCAGCGTGGTCATCAGGATGGGGCGCAGCCTGACCTTGGCGGCTTCCAGCAGGGCTTCGCTGCGCTCCATGCCTTCAGCTCTCATGCGAATCGCAAAGTCGACCAGCAAAATGGCGTTTTTGGTGACCAGTCCCATCAGCATGACGACGCCGATGATGGAGAACATCGACAGCGTGGAGCGGAACAGCAGCAGCGCCAGCACCACGCCAATCAAGGTCAGCGGCAGCGAGGTCATCAGCGCCAGCGGCTGTAAAAAGCTCTTGAACTGGCTGGCCAGAATCATGTAGATGAACAACACCGCCATCACCAGCGCCGAGATGGCGTAGCCAAACGATTCCGCCATGTTCTTGGTGGAGCCGCTGAACGCGTAGCGGTAGCCGGGCGGAAAAGGGATGCCTTCGAGCGCGGCCTTGATGTCGGCGGACACCTCGCCGGCCGACCGGTTCTGGACGTTGGCATTGATGGCGACTTCGCGCGCCAGGTCGCGCCGGTTGATCTGATTGGCGCCCGTGGATTCCTTCACGCTGGCGACCTGGCTGAGCCGCACGATGCGCGCCGAGCCGTCGGGGTTGTTGCCCAGGGTGCTGTTCATGAAGGGCAGGCCTTGCAGGTCTTGCAGGGTGTTGCGCGCGTCGGGCGCCAGCCGCACGTTGACGTCGTAGGTCTGGTCGTCGGGCGCGCGCCAGTTGCCCACGGTTTGCCCGGCCACCAGCGTGCGCAGCGAGGCGGCAATCTGCGCTACCGACAGCCCCAGGTCCGATGCCGCATCGCGCCGCACCGCCACTGCAATCACGGGCTTGTCGGCCTTGACGCTGGAGTCCAGGTCCACCAGCCCGGCAATCGGCCGGATTTTGTCAGTGACCAGGCGGCTCAGGCGTTCCAGTTCCTTGAGGTCCGGCCCCTGCAGCGAAAACTCGACCTGTTTGTTGCCGCCCACCGCGTCGAGCAGGCCGACATGGGTCACGGTGATGCCGGCCACCCGCTGCAGCCGCTCGCGCAGCACGCCCGACATCTCATCGACGCTGCGCGTGCGGGCCTTGCGGTCCACCAGGCGAACATACACGCTGGCGTACATCTTGCCCTGCGCGTTGCCGGTATTGAGCGTGGCCAGCGTGTATTTCACCTCGGGGAACTCGCGCACAATCGCCTCGACCTGGCGGGCCTTGGCTTCGGTCGCCTCCAGCGAGGAGCCTACGGGCGTGTAAAAGTTGAGCGAGGTTTCCGAGAAATCGGCCTTGGGCACAAACTCGGTGCCCAGCAGCGGCACCATGAAAATGCTGCTGACAAAAATCACCAGCGCCAGTCCCAGCGTGGCGAGTTTGTGCACCAGCGCCCAGCGCAAAATGCCCTGGTAGCTGTCGCTCAGCGCATCGGTGGCGCGCTCAAACCAGGCGGTGACGCGGCCAATGGTTTTGTCATAAAAACTGACGGGCCGGTGGTGCTTGCCGTGCGCTTCAATCGACGGGTCGTGCCAGAGGCTGGACAGCATGGGGTCGAGCGTGAAGCTGACAAACATCGAGATCAGCACGGCCGCCACGATGGTGATGCCGAACTCGTGGAAAAACTTGCCAATGATGCCGCCCATGAAGCCAATCGGCAAAAACACCGCGACGATGGAAAACGTGGTGGCCAGCACCGCCAGGCCAATTTCCCGCGTGCCGTCGAGCGACGCCTGGTACGGCGTTTTGCCCATTTGCACATGGCGCACGATGTTCTCGCGCACCACGATCGCATCGTCAATCAAGAGGCCCTCGCACAGGCTCAGCGCCATCAGCTTGATCATGTTGATGGTGAAGCCAAACAGGTTAATGACCAAAAAGGTGCCGATGATGGAAATTGGCAGCGTCAGCCCGGTAATCACCGTGGAGCGCCAGGAGTTGAGGAACAGGAACACGATCAGCACCGTCAGCAGCGCGCCTTCAATCAGCGTGCGGCGCACGTTTTCGACGGCCACGCGAATCGGCCGCGAGCCGTCGGTGATCAGTTCCAGCCGTGCGCCCGGCGGCAGTTGCGGCTGCAGCTCGGCGATGGCTTTGTTCAGCCCATCGACCACGCCAATGGTGTTTTCGTCCTGGGCTTTTTGCACGCTCAGCAGCAAGGTGCGCTGGCCGTTGTAAAGCGCCAGGCTGTCGAGTTCTTGCGCGCCGTCGGCCACGCGGGCGACCTGGCGCACGGTGATGGGCACGCCGCCTTTGCGCGCTACGATGATGTT
>NZ_JAUXNA010000332.1 GCF_030682935.1 Polaromonas sp. | reverse complement strand
TTGTTATGAAGGGGGTCAACCAAAAAAAGGGGGTCGCTTGGCCATGAATGCCTCAATGCCTTCCCGGTGTTCGGCAGTGTCCGCGTACCGGTAGCTGTCCCGAGGCACCACCCCAGTCTCGTGCACACGCGACATGGCTCTCAAGGTCTGCTTGTTCAGCCGGGCTGCCCGAGGCGCCAGTACTGCCATAGCCTGCAGCCGTTGTTCAACGGCCGGGAGCAGATCCTGCTGCGGTACCACCTGGTTCAGGAAGCCGCGCTGCTGCATGTCGGCCGCACCCAGCACGGCGGCCGACAGCAGCATCTCGCGGGCGGTCAGCTCGCCCACGGCACGCATGACCAGCGCCGCCTCGCGCGGCGCCATCGGAAAACCGAGCTTGGCAATCGGCGCACCAAAGCGGGCGCTGTCGCTGGCCAGCCGGAGGTCGCAGCAACTGGCGATCTCCACCCCGGCGCCCATGCAGTGGCCCTCGATCCGGGCCACGATGAGCAGGTCGCAGTCGAGCATGGCCTGCAAGCCGCCCCACACGTCGTTTTCATGAAAGTCGCGCAGGCTGGCTTCGTCAAAGCGGAAAGCGGCGTATTCAGAGATGTCGCCCCCGGCGCAAAAATGCCCGCCCTCACCGCGAATCAGCACGCCCCGCAGCGCGCTGTTTTGCTGGATCGATGCAAACACAGCGCGCAACTCGCGCCACATCGCGCGCGACATGGCGTTGAACTTGCCCGGATGGGACAGCGTCACGAAGGCCACCGCGCTGGAGATGTCCAGTGAAACAGTCCCGCTCACAGACCGCCCCGCGCCAGGGGACAGCGACAACACGAAACGTGGAGCATGGAAGCCCGTTTCGCCGCCGGGCCGCCCCAAGGCGAAACCGCCCCCCTGGGGGGCCGCGACGACACGCAGTGCGCAAGCGCGGGGACCATACTCATTCGAGTTTGGCGCCCGAGGCCTTGACCACCATCGCCCAGCGCTTGACTTCACTACCCACAAAAGCGCCAAACTGCGGCGGCGTCAAATGGCCAAACTCCGCACCGTTGCTGGCCCAGATGGCCTTGAGTTCATCAGTGGCGGCCGCCCGGCGCAGCTCTTCGACAATGCGCGCCTGCACGTCGGCGGGCGTGCCCTTGGGTGCCCACAGGCCGTACCAGGTGGTCACGGTGTAGTCGGGCAACCCCAGTTCGCCTGCGCACGGCACATCCGGAAAAGCCGGGTTGCGCTTGAGCCCGGACACCATCAGCGCCTTGATGCGGCCACCCTTGATGTGGCCGGCCGAGGAACCCAGACCGTCAAACATCATGTCGACATTGCCCGAGATCAAGTCCTGCAAGGCAGGGCCTGCGCCGCGGTAGGGAATGTGGGTGATGAAGGTTTTGGTCTGCTGCTTGAACAGCTCGCCCGCCAGGTGGTGCGACGTGCCGGCCCCTGCGGAACCGTAATTGAAGCGGCCCGGCTTGCTGCTGACCTGCGCCAGAAAGGACTTGAAGTCGCCCGGAATGTTTTTGGGGTTGACCACCAGCACCTGCGGCACGTTGGCCATCAGCGCCAGCGGCACAAAATCTTTTTCAATGTCGTAGTCCAGCTTGGGGTACATCGACGGCGCAATTGCGTGATGCACCGCGCCCATGAACAGCGTGTAGCCGTCAGGCGCGGCCCTGGAAGCGATGCCGGCGCCCAGCGTGCCGCCAGCGCCGCCGCGGTTGTCAATGATGAGCTGCTTGCCGGTCAGTTTGGCAAACTGCGCGGACAGGGGCCGGGCGAAAGCGTCGGTGCCGCCACCTGCGGGGAATGGCACCACGACTGTCACCGGCTTGGTGGGCCAGCCCGACTGGGCATGGCTGCCCAGGGATAGCGCCGCAAGGCCTGCCGCCGCAGCGCGCAATACGTTGCGCCGCGAACCGTTCACATCAAAATCAACTGTCATGTTTGTCTCCTGTCATTGTTAATAAAAAAGCCGAAATCACTGCAAAAAAAACACCGTCAAATATACAAGTCCTCAATGCTGCCCGAGGCGGGAATCTTTCCCTGTGCAAACAGGTCGCGGTACTTGTCCAGGCGCTTGAGATCGTAAAGGTAATTCACCATCAGGCCGTAAGACTGCTTGAGCCCCTTGGGCGACGGGTCACCGGCCCAGTTGAGCCGCTCTATGCGCGCGCCGTTGCCCAAGTGAAAGCGCGCCACCGGATCGACGGGCTTGCCCTCGTTCGTGGCCTGGCCCAGGTAATGCGCGGCGCAGTGCATCAGCATCAGGCGGACCGGCGATTTCTCGGCCAGCGTCAGCGCACCTTCGGCGGCTGACAAAAAATGTCCTGCGCCCGGCGGCTCGTATCCCACGGCGCGGCCCAGCGCGGTACGCTCCTTGTCGCCGAGTTGTTCGAGCAAGCCCGCCGCGTTTTTCGTCAACCAGCTCCGAAAGCCCGGGATCGGCGAGAGGGTGGCAAAGGTCTTGAGCTTGGGAAACTCGTCCTTGAGCGTTTCCACCACGCGCTTGATCAGCGAATCGCCAAAGCTCACACCGCGCAGGCCCGCCTGGGTGTTGCTGATGGAATAAAAAATGGCGGTCGTCGCCTTGTTCAGGTCGGACGCGTCCGCCGACTCGTCGAGCAGCGGCATGATGCTGCTGGCCATGGCGTCGACCAGCGCGACTTCGACAAAGATCAGCGGCACGTCGGGCAGGCGCGGATGAAAAAACCCGTAGCAGCGCCGGTCGCTGTCGAGCCGGTTCTTCACGTCGGCCCAGCTCTTGATGTCGTGCACCGCTTCGTACTTGATCAGTTTTTCAATTAGCGAGGCCGGCGAATCCCAGCTGATGCGCCGCAGGTCCAGAAAACCCACGTCAAACCAGGTGGAAAACATGTATTCCATTTCCACATCGAGCGCCATCAGCCGCTTGTCGGCCTTCAGGAAGGGCAGCATTTCAGCCCGCAAGTCGACCAGGAACTGGACGCCCTGCGGGTAGACGCTGAAGCGCTGCAGCAGCCGCCGGCGCGGCGACACGGTGGCGCGGCGGTAATGCACTTCGGCCACCGCCTCGTCGGCTGTGCCCACCGCTGCCGCAAACCGGGCTTGCGCGTCTTTGACTTTTTGCACGTCGGCCACGAAGTACTCGCTCATCAGCAGCCACATGTCGCGCCGCTGCTCGGCGGGCGCCGAGGCATACCAGGCGGCCACGTCCATGGCGCGCCGGCCGCCCTCCACCTCGCTCACGCGCGGGTCCATGATGGCCTGCAACTCCTGCAGCGTGCGGCGCAGCACGCGCGGCGACAGGGCCTCGTCTTTTTCGCTCAGCGTGGCCTGCAAGCGCTCGCGGGTGGAGCGCGAGGTCGGGCGAACGCTGCCACCGGCCGGCGTCGTGACAGGGTTCGCCGCCGTCGGCAGCGGCACAGACACGCCTGATTTAATAGCTGCTTGCGCCGGTTTAACCGGCGCTACAGCCTCTTTTTCCTTGGAATTTGCGGCGGGCAGCAGCCGGGAGACGCTGCGGCTGATCCAGTCTGAAGTGTTCATGCCAATAACCTGCTTTTCTGGGTACGTGTGAGTTCGCGCAGCGCCTCGCGCTGGCGCATCAGGTGGGCGCGCATGGCTTCCTCGGCGCCTGCGCTGTCGCGCGCGCGCAGGGCGGCATAGATCGCCAGGTGTTCGCTCAGGCTTTGCGCCAGCCGCCCCGGCGCATGCAGTTGCTGCAGCCGGGCCAGCTTGAGGATCTTGCGCAAATCAGCTATGGCCTGGGCCAGCCAGCGGTTGTTGGCCAAGGTGATGATGGCCTCGTGGATGGTGAAATTGGTGGCGTAGTAGTCGTTGATGCGTTCGGCCTGGGCGTGCTGCCGGAGCCGCTCGTGCAGGCTGTCCAGCGCCGCGATGTCGGCATCGCTGGCCTTGCGTGCCGCCTCAAAGGCGCAGCGCCCTTCAAGCATGGCAATCACGGGGAAAATCTCGTCCAGGTCCTGCTCGCTCACCTCGTTGACAAAGCAGCCGCGCCGGGGCTCGTGGCGCAGCAGCCCTTCGGCCGTCAAGACCTTGAGCGCTTCCCGTAGCGGTGTGCGGGAGATTTCAAGGCGCTCGCACAAGGCGACCTCGTCCAGAAAGCTGCCCGGCGGCAGCTGACCGGCAAAAATCTGCTCGCGCAGCGTTTTGGCAACCTCCTGATGCAGTGAACTCTGGACAAGGCGCATGGCGCGGGCTCCCTGGGTGTGGATCTATCTTGTAATTTCGAATAATTATGCGTAATTATCAAGATCAGCCCGAGCAAAATCAATACGGTTGAGCGGCAAAACCACAGGGGGAAACCCGAATGGTCCGTGGCCTGCCGGTCCGGTCAGGGGCGCCAATCAGCTATTCAATCCATAGCTGAAAGCGCCCGTGCGGTCAGGGCTGAGTTCGCTTTGAGGCCCAAACCCAGAGCCAGACGCCGGCGGCAATCATTGGAATACACAGCCACTGGCCCATGCTCATACCCAGGGAAAGGATGCCCAAAAAGTCGTCGGGCTCGCGGAAAAATTCGGCGATGAAGCGGAACACGCCGTAGCCGACCAAAAATGCGCCCGAAACCTGGCCCATCTTGCGCGGCCCTCTAGCGTACAGCCAAAGCAGCACAAACAGCAGCAGGCCTTCCATCAGGAACTGGTAGACCTGCGACGGGTGGCGCGGCAGCAGCGAGCCGCTGTGGCGAAACACCATGCCCCAAGGCAAATCGGGGTCACTGAAACGGCCCCACAACTCGCCGTTGATGAAATTGCCAACCCGCCCGGCCGCCAGCCCCGTGGGAACACAGGGCGCGATGAAGTCCATGACCTGAAGCCAGGGCCGCTGGCGGCTGCGCGCAAACCACAGCTGCGACACCAGCACACCCAGCAGGCCGCCATGAAAGCTCATGCCGCCCTGCCAGACCGCCAGAATCTCCAGCGGATGGGCCAGGTAGTAGCCCGGCTTGTAAAAAAGGCAATAGCCCAGCCGCCCGCCGATCACCACGCCCATGACGCCGAGAAACAGGATGTCCTCAATGTCCTTGCGCGACCAGGCGCCGGGGCCGGTGATGGACGCATACGGCTGGTGCCGCAGACGCAGGGTGGCCAAAAAAAAGAACAGCCCGAAGGCGGCCAGGTAGGTCAGGCCATACCAGTGAATGCCGAGCGGGCCAAGCTGCAGCGCGATGGGATTAATTTCAGGATGAATGAGCATGGCGCCTATTTTGCCTGCAAGCCGTGTCAGCCCCGTGAACCGCCCCGTGAACGCGTAGGGCACAGCCCGCTTCAGGCGGGAGGGCATACGGTGAATTCAAGCCTACCCAAAGGCGGCTGGCGGACCGGCAAAGCGCGCCGCCAGGCCTGGCATCACGGCATAAGCCGCCCGTTTCATCCGCTCAAGCTTTTCGCTTCAACGGCTGCCAGCCCGCAAACGTGGGATGGTGGCGCTGCACCACCGGGCCGTCGAAATCCCAGGCGATGCATTTGCCCAGGTGGTAAGGCGGCCCGGCGTTTTCAGGCTCGGGCAGGCCGGCTTGGCTGCGCAGGCGGTCCTGGTAAGCGGGAATGGTCTGGTAGGCCGCCGTGGCCATGTTGAACAGCAGTTCGCGCAGATGCGTGCAGCCGCGTGTGCCGCCCAGCGCCCGCTCAATGGCCTGTCGCCAGCCCGGCCCCATGGTCACGCCCACCATCTGCTGCATCGGGTCCGTGCCCTGCTGGCATTCGCCAAAAGGCGTGTGCTCACTCGAACTGGCGATCTCGCGGATCGTCATGCTGTCGTCCACCGTTGCACGAATCGCCATGCCGTGGATGGGCGTGCCCGGCGGCATGTCGCCGCGCTCGGGAAAATTCAGCGCATAGGTCTTGGTGTCGGTCAGTTCGGCCTCGATGTCCCACAGGCCGTCCTCACGGTGATAGCCGCGATAGACGACGGCGCGGGTGTGCAGGTGGGTTCGGGCTTGGGGTGCGGGGAGGGGCATGGGGGCTTCATTGAACTGGAAAATGTGATTTTCCCAGAATGCCTGCGGCTTATGGTCAAGCGGTGGGGCCGTCAATTGATGCCGCTCTGGGTTTCGGCTTTGCAGCGTAAACAGTCATTCGCGACGGGCAGCTTTCGGGCTGTCCAGTTGCGTGATTTGTGATACCGGTCAGCCGACGCTCGCGGAATTCGGCATCGTGCCCTTATGTCGAGCTCTACAGCTGGACACTATGCATAAGTGTCCATTGGAGTCACTGAAGAAGGTGGGAACCAATGGGATGGACCGAGCCGGTGTCCTCGTCAAACTTTAGAGTGACTGCTGGCAATGTTCGGGGTGCGACGGCGCTTGATTCTTGCACTGTTCTGAATCTCACATAGACCACTTGCGCGGAAGTCTCAAGGACTCAATAGTCACGTAGTTAACACGAGTCGATACCAAAACGCTGGCGCAACAGGCGTGCCAAAGTGCCTGCATGCAATCAGGTCAATCGCTGGCAAACCAACTTTGCAGCCCATTGTCTGAAGGCATTCTTTTCCTTGCTCCGATTCCACAATAACACGCATGTGTGCAAGCCACTGCGCCATGTCTTCAGGCAACCGGATAGGAGCCTCCGAAGCCCCTGATGAAAAATGGGCTGCATGAAAGTACAGGTGCTCGTGTATTTGCTTGTCTGGGTGCCACAACTGCGCACACGTCTCTGGGTAGTCCTGAACCAGCCCTTGTCTCAATGCGCGATACGACTCACCCAGTCCCAACACCGCACACCACCCAGCCAGAACCGCAATCATCCAAGAGGTCTTCATTAACTTGTCGGCTGTTTGACCAGAATGCCAACCACCAATGTCCGCCAAATCGTCGATGGAATCGCTGTCAATCGGAACATATCGTTTGGCTTTGAAGGCGTAATCGATGTTGCGAATCAGAGTCTGGAGCCAGCATTTGGCGATGTCCGCGCGTCCCGTCAGCACCAGCAACAACATGCCAAGAACGATGTCTTGGCTGTGCCTGTCAAAACATGGAGAGTTGCAAATGCCGTTGCTGGAAATCAGTGATGCAAGCGCAGCGGCCACGGTGTCTGCATTCTTGTGCTGCGCTACTTGATCTTCATCGTCGCCAGCAACTGACAGCACATGGGTCAACCCAATGGATGCCAGCATGCCGATTTGCTCAAACGCTACCAGCGACAGCTCCGCACTGTCGGACGCATACCCCAGCAGTCCATCCTCAACGTAGCAATGCGCTTGTAGTTTTTCGAAATAGTGCCTTCCAACGGTCAGATATCCTTGCCAAACTGACCCAAGTGCATGGTTCATGTCTTGGTCTGAGTCCCACCCATCAAATGCCCGCACTCTGTGCCAAGACCACAGCAAGGCTCGCTCTATAGCCCGCAATCCTTGGCGGCCATCGCCGTCCCCAAGTGCCCACGAAGCGAATGCATGGGCCGCAAAGTTGACCACCCGCAATGCCTTCAGTAAATCCTTCCTTGACTTTGAGGAGCCGTCAGGCACACCTTCAGGAGTCAACCCAAGGGTTCTCAGCATCAGCCTGTGCAGGTCTCTTTGGTCGTATTCGACATCGCCAGCCAAGGCCAATGCACGGCGCAAATCGCGCCTGTCCTCGTCATGGAAGATGTGTTCATCCAGCAGGTGGCGTTCAATCAGAGTGGACAGCTTGTCAAGCCCCCAAAACTCAATCAATGCCCGGTCTTTTTGATCATTGACGTAACCGCTCCAACCGGCCTGAATGGTTTGTTTCAGTTCGCCATTGGTGACCACGGCGATGCGGACAGGCTTGTCAATGTCTTCTGCTTCCACATGAGATTTGAGATACACATCAAAGATCTCGTTCAAGCTGGGTCTGATGGCTTGATCACCTCCATCCCACTCTGCTCGCCCGATGTCTTTTTGCTTGATGACCAACAAAAGCAGTTCAGCTTGTCCGGTATCCGGGTTGATGCCTCGGGCTGCAATATCGACACCAAACTGCCGATTTCCGGTTTGTGGGCGAGCAACGGGCACATAGCCCATTTCGACCAGCAAATCTGGCAGCAGCCTGTCCAGCTCATTGCGCTCTTTGAGTGTGCGCAGGTACTCAGCAATGACAAGGGCCAGTCTCATTCGTCATCTCGCTTTGCGATACGGTAGTGGAGTCCAGCAATGGCGTAACCAGCGGGATCTGTGAGCGCACGTTTGGGTAGGCTGATCGAGTGGGAAATACTCTGCAAATGCTGTGTAGGCCCAACGTTGTTGCCTGAAACTGAAAACCAACCTCGACCTGCTTTCATTGGGATCACTGTAGAAATTAAACGAATGATGGACTTCTCATTGGCCGTTTCCATCGCCTTTTCCATTTCCCGTGCCCGACTCAATGCAATGGCTCGGCGAAGCCTCATGGGTGGACGAAGTTCCTGCAACCTGGGCAGGCCATCCATGGCTGTACTTCGCTGGAGAAGGATGGCATGTATCTGCACCAGCAACTCCTTCTCTGGCGAATTGGCCGTTTCTTGCCGCACTTTCAAAGCCTCCATCGTGGCATGCGCGTAGTCCCGGCCCACCTCCTCTGTCAGCAGTGAGTACACCCAACTAAAACTCCGGCCGGGGGCATTGTTCGTTTCCAGCAAAGAAAACGTCAGTGACAGCAGGGGCTCCTCTGAGATCACATAGCCAAGCAGCCGACGAGCCAGGAACCTGAAGTCTTGCGAGGTGAAGGTGTTGAGCACTTCCGGCGAAAACGCTGGCGACTTCATTCCACGAATGTGCAAGTAGCTGATAAGTCCGCCGAAGGCCACGGCAAGTTGCTTCTCGGGCGCAACCAGCCAGCGCGTGATGACAGCCTGGAAGCCCGGCTGGTCATTGGCAATTTGCATGATGGTCTGGTCAAACAGCTCAATCAAGGCTTTGTCATTAAGGCTTGAGCCGCCATGCTGGATGAGCCATTGACTCAAGCAATCCAGCACCCACGGTCGATGCTCGGGTGTTGCATAAAGCTGATGCAACACCCAATCGAAGTTATTAACGGCGTTTTGTTGCGATGGTAAAAGCCCAACCAGTGATTGCAGCAAGGGTTTGAAATGAAGGGAGGACACTGGCAAGTCCTGCTGATTCATGAACAAGAAATCAGCAATCACTGCAAGTGTGTAGTCGCCATGCTCCGATGCCAGCCGAACGAGTTCTAACATCAACCGTTCGTCCTTCAACGACGCGTGGGCCACTGCACGAATCGCTGACTGTTGAATCTCAGTGGGCGCTCCGCTGGTTTTGTTAGTCAGAACTGCAACGCAGTCGTCCAAATCACAGTCGTTCAATTTGTGAGCCTGTATCGCCCTGCCCAGTGTCCACAGCGCAGCCCCTGCGATCAACGAATTAATATCTTCGGCATCTTCTCTAGCCTTCTCCAGCGCAAGAGATTGCTGATCGGTGTACATCAATGATTGCAAGGCTGTGCTGTACAAGCTTTGCATGGACTCCGACATATTTTCTCTGGTGATGCGCCAGGTATCCCAGGCAACTTTCGATTCTGAGCGTAAGCGGCGCTCGATGGCATTGAAGATCATCCCACTGGCCATGTCACGTTTTGTGGACTCATGCTGGGCTTCAACGACTGCCACGAGATCCTCTGCTCGGAGGTTTGGCAAGTGCGGCAGTGCTTTTTCCAGCAGATGAAGCACGTCAAAGACACGCCGATCTTTATCGCCGATGATCTTTGCGGCCTCTAAAAGCACACTCACGCTCTGGCCGGCCAAGCCCAACAAGCGACCGGATGCCGAATCAGGGTGCCCAATTTCGTTTCGCCACAGTTCGTACGCCGCATCAAACAGCGCATCGGTACCGCTCAAGGGCATCACTTGCTGAAAAGTTGCCAGTGCAGCGCAGCGATTGCGGGCTTCCAGATGTGCGAATTCGATTTCATCTTCAACACAACGCCAAAACGGATTGCCCTCGACCGTGGTTACTTCTGCGGTACTGAATGGGCTGTAAGTCAGATCTGTATTTTTTCGTTGGTGAAGAGCCAGGGCTGCATCCAAAACGGCTTGTGGAATGGCTTGGATTGTTGTTGACGCTGTCATTTTCAGAACTCCCTGATCACCGATAACAATCGACCGAATGAAACCCAGTATGACATTTGTTGGAATTGTCAATACGCCTCCCCACAACCGAAATACCTCAAAGTTGAGTCTCTGGTTTGCAAAATCAGCACCACATCGCCAACGGTCGGGCTGCAGAAGCCTATGACCGCTTTGAAGGAGGCAAATCTTAAATGTCTACTTCGGCAACGGGTCTGAACCCGACTTTCACCCCATTTGTACAACGCGGGTGACCTGACCCCACCCACCCTGCGCCTAACGCGATCCGTCGCCGAGAGAGTTTTGGACGCCAAGATGGACGAGACCTGGTTATTGACTTAAATTAAGAGTCAAATCAGGCGCTAGCGCATACGCAACGGGCGCAAGCAGCTATCATTTTCATACTGACTTCAATCCCTCCCACAGAATCCAATGCCGCGTCTCCCGATTGCGCCATGGTCAGCCTCAAGGCTGCGCGGCCAGCCGGGAAGCTATCGCATCCTGCAAACCTATGCGGCGCGCTAAAGTGAAGGCTTGAACCCACGACTACGACTCACGGAGACACCATGCCCACCCCCATCTCGGACATCCACATCGCCAGTGCCGACCCGCTGCCCGAACCCCGGCTGCTGCGGGACGAACTGCCTGCGGGCGAGGCCGAGGCGGCCTTCATCGCCGCGTCGCGCGCGGCCACCCGCAAGATTCTGCGCGGCCTGGATGACAGGCTGCTGGTCATCGTGGGCCCGTGCTCTGTTCACGAGCCGGCGTCGGCGCTGGAATACGCGGCGCGGCTGCGCCAGGAAGCGGCGCGGCTGGGCGATTCGCTGCTGCTGGTGATGCGTGTCTATTTTGAAAAGCCGCGCACGCGCATGGGCTGGAAGGGCCTGATTTATGACCCGGGGCTGGACGGCCAGGGCGACATTGGCAAGGGCCTGCGCCATGCGCGGCGCATCTTGCTGGAGTGCGCGCGCCTGGGCGTGCCGGCGGGCTCTGAAATCCTGGACCTGGTGACGCCGCAGTATTACGCCGAGCTGCTGACCTGGGGCGCGATTGGCGCCCGCACGGTGGAAAGCCCGCTGCACCGGCAGATGGCTTCGGCGCTGTCGGCGCCCGTGGGCTTCAAAAACGCCACCAACGGCAGCGTGGGGGCGGCCATTGACGCCATCCATGTGGCGGCCCAGCCGCACCGCTTTCCGACCATCTCGCTCGAAGGCCGGGCCATGGTCATCACGACCACCGGCAACCCCGACGGCCACCTGGTGCTGCGCGGCGCCAGCGACGGGCCGAACTACGACGCCGCCAGCGTCAGGCGCGCCACCGAGGCGCTGGAGAAATCCGGCCTGCCGCCGCGCCTGGTGATCGACTGCAGCCACGGCAACAGCAGCAAGGACTACGCACGGCAGCCGGCCGTGGCGGCCGACATTGCGCAGCAGGTCGCCGGCGGCGCTACCGGCATCTGCGGCCTGATGCTGGAGAGCCATCTGGTCGAGGGGCGGCAGGACATAGTGAATGGCCGCCAGGGCCTGCGCTACGGGCAGAGCGTGACCGACGCCTGCATTGGCTGGGACACGACCACGGCGGTGCTGGAGCAGCTGGCGGCGGCCGTGCGCCAGCGCCGGGCGGTCGCATACCCATAATCCGGCGCCAAACTGATCGCGCACCACAAGGCCGTCGGGCTTGAATGCCTGGACACGCCCGGCGACATCGGCCGTCACCACACGCGCGCAAGAAAGGCCATTCAACACTTTTCTGCGTCTGAGCAGCCCGGGCGTCATCGCCAGCCTGTGCGAAAGCTTTCACAAATGGTGCAGCGCTCAATCATCCGTTATTGAATTGCAAATCAAGTCCGTCCGGCGCAAACGCCATGAAGCGCAACAGCGCAGGACTGGCTGCCCCGGCGGCCCAGACCAGGCTGGTCTCACAGCCGGGCACGGCCCGGCCCTTGCTGCCTTTAAGCGCCCGGTACACCACGCCCGGCCGCTGAAACTGCCGCACGCTGTCGGGCACCCACGCCACGCCAATGCCGGCTGAAACCAGGTTGACGATGGTCTGCATCTGGATGGCCTCCTGTGCCACGCGGGGCAGGTAGCCTGCAGCGTGGTACATCGCAAAAATGGCGTCGTACAGCGACGGCAGAATACGGCGCGGAAAAATCACCAGGGGCTGGTCCAGCAAGTCCTTCAGCGTGAGCGTGGCGTTGGCGGCCAGCGCGCTCTGCTCGGGCAGCGCCACCACCAGCGGGTTCCTTGACAGCCGCTTGCAGGTCAGGCCCGGCGGTGCAAACCCCGGCGAATGCAGGATGAAGCCGGCATCAATTTCACCGCGTCCGAAGGCTTCGAGCTGAACATCTCCTGTCGCCTCGATCAGTTCGAGCTGCACCTTGGGATACTGCTCGCGAAAGGCGCGGACCCAGCGCGGCAGCAAATCAAACCCGACCGTGGACACAAAGGCAAGCCGCAAGCGCCCCGCTTCGCCGTCGGCACTGGCGTGCGCAAGCCCGGGCATGGCGGCCGCGCGAGCCAGCAGGTCGCGCGCTTCAAGCACCAGGGCAGCGCCTGCCGCCGTCAGCTGAACGCTGCGTTTGGTACGGTCAAATAGCCTGAGCCCCAGCGCGGCCTCCAGCTGGGCGATGGCCTGGGTCAGCGGCGGCTGGGTCATGTTCAGGCGCTGGGCGGCGCGGCTGAAATGGAGTTCTTCGGCCACGGCCAGGAACTGGCGCCACAGGCGCAGCTCAATCAGCGGCGGTTTGCGTACATCACTAAAAATAACGGGCTCAGTCATATGCCGCAGATATTAATACAGCATGAATAATGGATTGGAAAGAATCAGCCAAAGCACGCATACTTGGCGTTTCCAACAAACTCCTCACGAGACGCCCCATGGACATCAAACCGATCGAGCTCAACCCCCGCAGCAAGAACATCACCGAAGGCAAATCCCGCGCGCCCAACCGCTCCATGTACTACGCCATGGGCTACGAGGAGACCGACTTCAAGAAGCCCATGATCGGTGTCGCCAACGGGCACAGCACCATCACGCCCTGCAACAGCGGCCTGCAAAAACTGGCCGACGCGGCGATTGACGCGATTGAGGAAGCCGGCGGCAACGCGCAGGTGTTTGGCACGCCCACCATTTCGGACGGCATGGCCATGGGCACCGAAGGCATGAAGTATTCACTGGTCAGCCGCGAAGTCATTTCCGACTGCATCGAAACCTGCGTGCAGGGCCAGTGGATGGACGGCGTGCTGGTGATCGGCGGCTGCGACAAGAACATGCCGGGCGGCCTGATGGGCATGCTGCGCGCCAACGTGCCGGCCATCTTTGTCTATGGCGGCACGATCTTGCCGGGCCACTACAAGGGCAAGGACCTCAACATCGTCAGCGTGTTTGAAGCCGTGGGCGAAAACGCCGCCGGCCGCATGAGCGACGAAGACCTGCTGCAGATCGAGCGCCGCGCGGTTCCCGGCCCCGGCAGCTGCGGCGGCATGTACACGGCCAACACCATGTCCAGTGCGTTTGAGGCGCTGGGCATTTCGCTGCCCTACTCCAGCACCATGGCCAATCCGCATGACGAAAAAGTCAACTCGGCCAAGGAGTCCGCCAGGGTCCTCGTCGAAGCGATCAAAAAAGACATCAAGCCGCGCGACATCGTCACGCGTAAATCGATTGAAATCGCCGTGGCCGTGATCATGGCCACCGGCGGCTCGACCAACGCCGTGCTGCACTTTCTGGCGATTGCCCATGCGGCAGGCGTGGAATGGACGATTGACGACTTTGAGCGCGTGCGCCAGAAAACGCCGGTGCTGTGCAACCTCAAGCCGTCGGGCGAATACCTGGCCGTGGACTTGCACCAGGCCGGCGGCATTCCACAGGTCATGAAAATGCTGCTGGTCGCCGGCCTGCTGCATGGCGACTGCCTGACGATTTCGGGCCAGACCATTGCCGAAGTCCTCAAGGACGTGCCCGATGCGCCGCGTGCCGACCAGGACGTGATCCGTCCCATCAGCAAGCCGATGTACGCGCAGGGCCACCTTGCCATTCTGAAAGGCAACCTGTCGCCTGAAGGCTGCGTGGCCAAGATCACCGGCCTGAAAAACCCGGTCATGACCGGCCCGGCCCGCGTGTTCGACGATGAGCAGTCGGGACTCGCCGCCATTTTGGCCGGCAAAATCGTGGCCGGTGACGTGATGGTGTTGCGCTACCTGGGCCCCAAAGGCGGCCCCGGCATGCCCGAAATGCTGGCGCCCACGGGTGCGCTGATTGGCGCCGGCCTGGGCGAAAGCGTGGGTCTGATCACCGACGGTCGTTTTTCAGGTGGCACCTGGGGCATGGTGGTCGGCCACGTTGCGCCTGAAGCGGCAGCGGGCGGCAACATCGCGTTCATCCGGGAAGGCGACTCCATCACGATTGATGCGCGCCAGTTGCTGCTGCAACTGAACATCAGCGATGCCGAACTGGAAAGCCGCAAGGTCGGCTGGAAGGCGCCGGTGCCG
>NZ_JAUXNA010000330.1 GCF_030682935.1 Polaromonas sp. | reverse complement strand
TTCAAGTTCCAACTGCCTGATGCGTTGATGCTCCACGGTCAACGGCTTGCCAGCGCCGCTTTGGCCTTGCTGTTCCGCTTCAAATTGGCTGACCCAGCGCCTGACGGCACTTTCGCCAAGTTTCATGTCTTTACAGACTTGACTGATGCTCAAGCCTTGGATTTTCACCATTTGAGCTACCTGCAGCTTGAAGCTGATATCAAAGGCTCTTCGGGATTTTTGATTGTTCACTTCTGTCGCCATTTAGGTTTAGAAAAACCTATCGTTGTGTCTTTTTAAATTAGACCACCACAAAGTAAGTGCCATTCCGATGAAGGGACCTTTTGTTCGATCAGCCGCCTGCGTTCATAAGAGGCCAAGGCATCCGTGACGTAGACCGCGGGGTGCCCGGCCAATACCCTCACTTCGTCCAACCATGCTCGAACTTCACCAAGAGGATGTTTCTGTTCAGCACATCCCATCGCCAGCACGATAGGCTGCCCCAGCAGCTCAAGCTCGCTGAACCGAAAAGCGTCCCGCAGGAAGTACGGCAGCTCGTTTGCACGCGCCCATGGTCTCACATCGGGAGTGAAAACACCCAAGACCTCATGGAGGTAGCGTCGAACGGCGGTAGCGAGTTGCGTCAACCCGCCGATCTGGACCGATCAACTTGTGGGTACCCGCCTCGAGAAACGCTACCGCTTCGCTGCGGGGGCAAGGACGGACCGAGCACATCTTGCATCCGATTGCGAGTAGCGCCCTCTACCACGCAATGACAAAAGTCCGACTGATAAAATCGCAGTTCGTAGCCAAGTTGAAACCGCTGACTCGCAACGCCTCATGACAATTCATAACAGCCTTGCCATTTTGTGGGGTGAGGCACCGACCTTGGACGCAATATCCATGAAAATCAATGTCTTAGAGCTGATCCCGAACTTCAGGTCCAGAACATCAAGTGACACCTTGGTCGCTATTTAATTTATTGCAACAAACTACCAGTACGCATGGACTATCCCGGAAATTTATTTGTTGTCGCCGCTCCGAGTGGAGCTGGCAAATCCAGCCTGGTGAAAGCCTTGATGGAACTCGATTCACGTATTCAGCCCGCCGTTTCACACACCACCCGGCCACCGCGCGGGCAGGAAAAGCATGGCAGGGAGTACTTTTTCCTGTCTCCGGAAGAGTTCGATGGCATGGTGCAGCGCGATGCTTTTCTGGAGTGGGCGCATGTTCACGGCCACCGATACGGCACGTCGCGCCATACCATTGAAGAGCGGGTCGCGCATGGCGCTGATGTCATTCTTGAAATTGATTTTCAGGGCGCCATTAATATCAAAAAGATTTTTGCCAATGCTGTCCTGATTTTTATTCTCCCCCCAAGCTGGGAAGAGCTGCGCTCTCGCCTGCAACGGCGCGGCGAAGACACTGCGGAAGTCATTGAATTGCGGCTAAAAAATGCAGCCGTAGAGATGGCGCAGGCCCAAAAATTCGACTTCGTTATAATTAATGAGTTGTTTGAGCGGGCAGTTTTCGACCTGAAAACCATCATTCATGCCCAGCGGCTCAAGTTTTCGGCCCAGCGACGAGCCCGAGCCGAAACATTCAAGGCCCTTCATATTCCTTAAGTTACCGATCACACCGAAAGAATCACCATGGCCCGCATTACCGTCGAAGATTGCCTCGAAAAAATCCCTAACCGCTTTCAGCTGGTTTTGGCTGCTACCTACCGGGCCCGCATGCTCAGCCAGGGTCATGCCGCCAAGATCGAAAGTAAAAACAAACCTGGCGTCACCGCGCTGCGTGAAATCGCTGCAGGCAAAATCGGCCTGGAAATGCTGAAAAAGGTACCTGGTTGATCCTGCCAGCTCTGTTTAAAAAAGCACCGGGCTACGGTGCTTTTTTCGTTTTGGGCGCTTCAAAGGCCATTTCGCCCCCGATTTATTCATGCCGCGATACATTTGAGGCATGAGCGCAATCCTTTCGCCCGTCATTTCCAGTCAATCAACGCCTGCGGCTGCCAATGCTGCAGCGGCAAGCTTTGCTGCGCTCACAGCCAAACTGGACTACCTGAGTGCCGCAGACATCGAGAATGTCCGCTTGGCCTATCGCTTCGCCGACGAGGCCCACTTGGGCCAGTTGCGCAACAGCGGCGAGCCCTACATCACCCACCCCATCGCGGTCGCCCAACAGTGCGCCGAATGGAAGCTTGACGCACAGGCACTGATGGCGGCCCTGCTACACGACGCAATTGAAGACTGCGGAGTGACCAAATCAGAGCTGATTGAGCGTTTTAGTGCGCCTGTGGCCGAGCTCGTAGACGGCCTGACCAAACTGGAAAAGCTGGAGTTCAACACCCGGGAAGAAAATCAGGCCGAGTCCTTCCGAAAAATGTTGCTGGCAATGGCGCGCGATGTGCGCGTCATTCTGATCAAACTAGCCGATCGCACCCACAACATGCGCACGTTAAACGACGCGCCGCGCACCAAGTGGACCCGGATCTCGCGCGAAACCCTGGACATTTACGCCCCTATCGCGCACCGCCTGGGCCTGAACACGACCTACCGGGAACTGCAGGACCTGTCATTCCAGTATTTGCATCCGTGGCGCTACGCAACGTTGAACAAAGCCCTGCTGCGTGCACGAGGCCGCCGGCGCGATGTGATCAAGCGGGTGCAGTCGGAAGTCGAATCCGCGTTTGTAAACGCCCGCATCCCGGTTCATATTTTTGGCCGCGAAAAGACGCTGTACTCCATTTACCGCAAGATGAGCGAAAAGCACCTGTCTTTTGCACAGGTCACCGATCTCTATGGCTTTCGGATCATCGTGCAGGAGTTGACGACCTGCTACACGGCCATGGGCATTTTGCACCAGTTGTACAAACCCTTGCCCGGAAAATTCAAAGACTATATTGCGATTCCGAAGGTCAATGGCTACCAGTCACTGCACACCACCCTGGTAGGTCCCATTGGCACCAATATCGAGTTTCAGATGCGTACTGACGCGATGCATGTGGTGGCCGAATCAGGTGTGGCCGCTCACTGGCTCTACAAGGCCACGGACCCGGACAGTGACGCCTCACAACGGTTGGGCGCCCAATGGCTGCAGTCGCTGCTTGAAATCCAGCAGGAAACGCGTGACGCGGCAGAGTTTTGGGACCACGTCAAGATTGACCTGTTTCCCGAAGCGGTTTATGTACTCACACCAAAAAGTCAGATCATGGCGATGCCGCGAGGCGCCACCATTGTGGACTTTGCCTACGCCATTCACAGCGATGTGGGGCATAGGACAGTAGCGGCCAAGGTCAACGGCGAGCAGGTTCCCCTGCGCTCAGAACTGCATAACGGGGACGTGATCGAAATCATCACGGCATCCGTGTCAAGCCCGAACCCGGGCTGGCTCGGTTTCGTGCGCACTGGCAAGGCGCGCTCGAAAATACGCCAATACCTCAAGACCATGGCGCTCACAGAGTCTCAGGCTCTGGGTGAAAAAATGCTGGCCCAGGCGCTGCGGGCTGAAGGCATCAACCGAGAGCACCTTTCGGAAGACGACGAAGTCCATCACGACAAGTGGGAAAAAATCCTGCGCTTTACCGGCAACCGATCACGCGCTGATCTGCTCACCGATATTGGGCTGGGCAAGCGCATTGCCAGCATGGTCGCCAAGCGCATTGTGACCTTGCTCGCCGAGACAGGCGAAAAACCAGACGCCCTGACCATGAGCCGCGAACGTTACAGCGCCCATGAGTCTGTATCGCAGGGAGCGCTCTTGCTCGATGGGAGTGAAGGCGCTACCGTACAGTTTGCGCCTTGCTGTCGACCGATCCCTGGCGACGGTATCGTGGGCTATCTGGGCCGGGGGGAAGGTCTGGCGGTACACACCGACGACTGCGCCGTGGCCAAGCGCCTGCAACACCGCGACAGCGAGCGCTTTATTGCAGTTGACTGGTCCGACGAGCCCGTGCGCGCTTTTGAGACCAACCTGCTGGTAACGGTTTCCAATGGCAAAGGGGTGCTGGCGCGCGTGGCGGCAGCGCTGGCCAGCGCTGAAGCTGATATCACCCATGTGGAGATGGGGCCTGAACCTGCACAGAATGCGACAGACCTGCGCTTTAGCGTAGCCGTGCGTGATCGCATTCACTTGGCCTCAGCGATACGCAGCGTCAAACGCACCCCTTCCGTACTCCGGGTGCAGCGTGCCAAATCCGCCGGCTGACAAGCCCCCACGCGCGCGAAGCATGCGCTAATCGACAGGGTCAGGCTCGGGATAGTCCACTTTCAGCACCTCAAGCAGCCTCACGCCGTGGGGTGTCACGAGGTTGACCTCCTCGCCGACACGTGATTTGAGCAGTGCTCTGGCCACAGGCGATATCCAGCTGATTTGCCCCAGGGCGCTATCGGCCTCATCAATGCCCAAAATGGTGACGCTGCGTTGTTCGCCGCTGTCATCGGCGTAAGTCACGGTGGCGCCAAAAAATACATGCTCGCTTCCATGATGAACAGAGGGATTGCTGACTTCAGCAATTTCCAGCCTTTTCGTCAAAAAACGAATGCGCCGGTCAATCTCACGCAAGCGTTTTTTCCCGTAGATGTAGTCGCCATTCTCGGACCGGTCACCATTGCTGGCGGCCCAATAGACTGTCTCTACCATTTTTGGACGCTCGTTATCAATCAGATCAAGCAATTCAGCGCGCAAACGCGCGTACCCTTGGGGCGTGATGTAATTTTTCCCGCCTGCTACCAAGGGTTCAAGCGTCGGCTCGTCGTCATCAGGCTCGGTTTCTTTGATAAAGGCTTTGTTCATGCGTTTGTCAGGATAGCATCTGGGGCGCCCGCCCGTCGCCCAGAGAACTGACACGCAAACGAAAAAGCCTGCAACTTTCGTTGCAGGCTTTCGTTTTTGGTGCGGCTGGCAGGAATTGAACCCACGACCCCTTGGTTCGTAGCCAAGTACTCTATCCAACTGAGCTACAGCCGCCAAGCTTCAAATTATAGCGCATTTAAATACGCTAGCAATAAACTTGCTCCAGCATTTTTCC
>NZ_JAUXNA010000323.1 GCF_030682935.1 Polaromonas sp. | reverse complement strand
ACCGACATGCCCAAGGATGGTTTTCGTCAGCACTTCGCGCTCGTCATCCGAAAGCAAAAACTGCTCCGAAAAGTTCGCCAGAATGCACAGGCCGTTGGCGCCCGCGTCGATCATGAAATCGACGCAGCGCTTCTGGCTTTGCAGATCAAGCGCCCCGCTTTCGGTGAACGTGGTGGGCACCACGGGGAAAACGCCTTTGTAGCGCGGAGTCTTTGGTGGCGTCATAGGGGTCGCTTTAAATCAGCAGGGTTTGCACGGTCAGGACAGGGTTGAACGCATGACGCATTTTTGGCATTTTTAGTGCGAATGCCTGGGCACTTCAGCGCCGCGACAGCCGAGCAGAAAATCGAAATCACAGCCTTCATCGGCCTGCAACACCCGGTCAATGTACAGCTGCTGGTAGCCGCCCTTTGTCGGCGCTGCTGGCTTGGCCTGCAATTCAGCCTGGCGCTGCGCGATTTCGGCGTCGCTGATTTCCAGGTCCAGCTTGCCTGCATGACTGTCGAGAGCGATCCAGTCGCCGTCACGCACAATCGCCAGCGGCCCGCCGGCCGCCGCTTCGGGCGCCACATGCAGCACCACGGTGCCGTAGGCGGTGCCGCTCATGCGGGCGTCCGAGATGCGCACCATGTCGGTGATCCCCTGCGCCAGCAGTTTGGGCGGCAGGCCCATGTTGCCGACTTCAGCCATGCCGGGATAGCCCTTGGGGCCACAGTTCTTGAGCACCATCACCGAGTCGGCATCAATATCCAGGTCCGGGTCGCCGATGCGCGCCTTGTAGTGGTCGAAATCCTCGAACACCACCGCCTTGCCCCGGTGCTTCATCAGCGCAGGCGTGGCCGCAGAAGGCTTGAGCACCGCGCCGCGCGGCGCCAGGTTACCGCGCAAAATGCACATGCTGCCGTCTTCGACCAATGGCTTTTCCAGCGGCCGGATGACTTCATCGTTGTAGATTGGGGCGTCCAGCACGTTGTCCCAGATCGACTTGCCGTTGACCGTCAGCGCATCCTTGTGCGGCAGCAGGCCGCCCTCGCCCATGCGACGCAGCACGCCCGGCAGACCGCCCGCGTAATAAAAATCTTCCATCAGGAAGCGACCCGACGGCTGCAGATCGACCAGCGTCGGCGTGCCCTTGCCCACGTGGGTCCAGTCTTCCAGTTCCAGCGGCACGCCGATGCGACCGGCAATGGCTTTCAGGTGAATCACCGCATTGGTGGAGCCGCCAATGGCCGCATTGACGCGAATGGCGTTCTCAAACGCTTCGCGCGTCAGCACCTTGGACAGCTTCAGGTCCTCCCACACCATGTCCACAATGCGCATGCCTGACATGTGCGCCAGCACGTAACGGCGCGCATCCACCGCCGGAATGGCGGCGTTGTGCGGCAGCGAGGTGCCGAGCGCCTCGGCCATGCAAGCCATGGTGGAGGCCGTGCCCATGGTGTTGCAGGTGCCCGCCGAGCGCGACATGCCGGCTTCGGCCGACATAAATTGGTTCAAGGTGATTTGCCCCGCCTTGACCGCTTCATGCAGTTGCCAGACCACGGTGCCGGAGCCGATGTCACGGCCTTCGTGCTTGCCGTTGAGCATCGGGCCACCGGTGACGACGATGGTGGGGATGTCGCAACTGGCGGCGCCCATCAGCAAAGCGGGCGTGGTCTTGTCGCAACCGACCAGCAGCACCACCGCGTCCATCGGGTTGCCGCGAATCGACTCCTCCACATCCATGCTGGCCAGATTGCGTGTCAGCATGGCGGTGGGTCGCAAATTGGATTCGCCGTTGGAGAACACCGGAAATTCGACCGGGAAGCCGCCCGCCTCGGAAATGCCGCGCTTCACATGCTCGGCAATCTTGCGAAAGTGCGCGTTGCAGGGTGTCAGTTCAGACCAGGTGTTGCAGATGCCGATGATGGGCTTGCCCTGGAATTCATGGTCCGGAATGCCCTGGTTCTTCATCCAGCTGCGGTACATGAAACCGTTCTTGTCGCTGCTGCCGAACCAGGCGGCTGACCGCAACACACGGTTTTTTGGGTTGGACATCTTGTCTCCTTGATCTGATAGCTATGACGTTTTGCAGGATCTTAGGGACTTGCACAATGCAAAACAAATGAATAAATTCAAGTAACCGATACAATTTTATATATCGATTATCCAGACTGCAATTGCGATTAATCCCATGACCAACAGCCCCCTCAGCGACACAGGCCTTGCGCGGCGAGTACGCACCCAGCTCAAAACCCGTCAGATGTTTTTGTTGATTGCCCTGGACGAGGCGCGAAACATTCACCAAGCCGCCAGGGAAACCAACATGAGCCAGCCCGCAGCATCAAAGATGCTGAAGGACATTGAAGAGCTCTTCGGCGTGCCTTTTTTCGAGCGGCTGCCGCGCGGCATCCGGCCGACGCTTTATGGCGAAACGATGATCCGCCATGTGAGGATGGCACTCGCCAACCTGTCGCAAGGGCAAGATTCGATTGCAACGCTGCAGGCTGGACTGTCGGGGCAGGTCAACATCGGTGTGATCATCACATCCTCCATGACGCTGGTGCCCCAGGTGATCGTGCGCACCAAGGAAGAAGCCCCAAGGCTTTGCATCGGCGTCCAGGTTGACACCAGCGATGTGCTGCTGGAGCGACTCAAGCGCGGGCAACTCGATTTTCTGATCGCACGAATCCTGGAGCAGGAGGATGAGTCGAACTTGCTGTACGAAGACCTGTCGGAGGAAACCGAGTGCGCGGTGGCGCGCATCGGACATCCCATGCTGGCGCGCAGCGACCTCACATTGAAAGACCTGGCCGCAGCCAGCTGGATACTGTCGCCTCGCGGCAGCATTCTGCGCCACCGGTTTGACATGATGTTTCGCCGTATTGATCTGGAAACGCCGTCCAACGTGGTTGAAACCACTTCGATGTCGGTTATCAAGAGCCTGCTGCAGCAAACCGATTTCCTGCATGTAATGCCGGTGGAGGTCGCACGTTATTACGTGCAGTCAAGCGAGTTAGCGATTCTGCCCATCGAACTTCCCTGCAAGATGGACAGCTTCGGCATCATCATGCGGCGCAATCATTTGCCGTCACCTGGCGCGAACCTGCTGCTGAAGCACGTGCGAGCCATCGCGGCGCAAATCTATTTAACCGGAATGGGTCGATAAATTACGGAGAACGGTAGGGATAGCAGGCCACTCCGCTCGGCTACACTTCCCCTCCCAGGAGAGAGTTTTCACCGTGAAAACCGCCGAAGGCGCATGTGACACCCCCAATGGTGCATTGAACGCTCAGGCAAAAGGACTGGCAACCGCCCCCCAGCGCACGACGCCGGGAGGCGTTCCCTACTGGAGAGAGGCCGTTTTCAAAGCGGCCCACCGAAGGAGCAACCCTGCATCGCCAGGCGAATCTCTCAGGTAAAGTGGACAGCAGGGGCAGCCCATGGTTTTTGACCATGGATTCATGTATGCCCTTCCGGAAAACGCCATGTCCGATACACCTTCCCACGCCCCTGCTGCCACGGCAGCGCCTCTTCTCAAAACGCCGCTGCACGATTTGCACCTTGAGCTGGGCGCGCGCATGGTGCCGTTTGCCGGCTACAGCATGCCGGTGCAATACCCTGCGGGCCTGATGGCCGAGCACCTCCACACACGCCAGGCGGCCGGCCTGTTTGACGTGTCGCACATGGGCCAGTTGCGCCTGGTCGGGCCGGGCGCTGCCGCCGCACTCGAAAGCCTGATTCCCGTGGATGTGATCGATCTGCCCGCGGGCAAGCAGCGCTACGGCCTGCTGCTCAACGACGAAGGCGGCATCATCGACGACCTGATGTTCGTCAACCGTGACTATGCGAACGGCGGCGACATCTTCATCATCGTCAACGGCGCCTGCAAGGCGGGCGACATCGCGCATATCCAGTCAAAAATTGGCAGCCGCTGCGACGTCATCCCTTTGCCCGAGTTGGCGCTGCTGGCGCTGCAGGGGCCGCAGGCCGTCACCGCCCTGCAACGCCTGGCGCCCGGTGTTGAGAAGCTGGTCTTCATGAGCGGGGGCCGCTTCACGGTGGCGGGCTGCGACTGCTTTGTGACCCGCAGCGGCTACACCGGCGAGGACGGCTTT
>NZ_JAUXNA010000315.1 GCF_030682935.1 Polaromonas sp. | reverse complement strand
CGCAACGACGCGCTGGCCCTGCCAGGCGGGCCGCTTTTCAATCACCGTGCACCAGTCCGTGCGCATCAGCGCCAGCTGGGCATCCCACTCCGGGTAAGTCTGACGACCCAGTTCAATCTCGGCCGCCATCGACTGGCTCACTGGCTCGTTCGGCGCAGCCGCATCCGGTCGCTGCGGCGCTTTGACCTGCAGGTCCAGTGGCTCGGGCGCCGGGGCATTGGGTTCGTTGAAGTCCCAAAGAAAGGAGTTGTCGTCACGGTAGGCTTCGGGCACCACATAACGCTGCGCCCGAAATGGCACGCGCATCTGGCCGAGGTCATTCGCCAAGATCGAAGCGAGGCGGCGAAAGGCCGCGTAGTCCATCAGGTTGGCCGCCTGTGCCTCGAACAGGCGGCGGGCTTTGTTAACCCAGAAGTTGTCGTCCTGGTAGTCCGGATCCATCAGTGCCAGGTTCATCCGCCCAACCAGCACGGAAAACCCCAACCCGGTTGGTTTAACACCGAGACGCAAAAACTCAAGGAACCAACTCCGCACCCCCGGGTAATCGCGCACCAGCAGCCTTTCGACCCGGGCATCTTCTATCGCCGACACGATGGCAATTCCCATCGGCTTGAGCATCAGGGTCGGCAAGCCCGCCGTCGAGTAGCGAAGGTGGGCCACGGCGTGCGCGACGGCGGCGCGGTAAAGGCGGTAACGATCGGGCCCATCGAGGGCGGTGTAGTCGTCGGGCAGCAGTAAATGGGTCGGCGTTAACACCGGCCGCAAAGGCAAACCCTCCAGCGTACTTTGGCGCCGTGGCTGGAGCTGGATCTCGCGGCCGCACAGACCATGCAGTAAAAGCGCCAGCGAGGGCAGCGACGCCGACAAGGTGCCGGCGCCAGCCTCGCCGTGCAATGCTTCAATAGCGCGCTGATCATCCAGCCGGAAGTAAGCTTGTTGGCGTAACTGCTGACCGGGGTACATGCGTAATCCGGTCAGTATCCAACGCCCCAGCCCCTCAGCCCCGACCCGCGACAGCAAGGCATCAAGGCGATCGACTACCGCCAGCGCAGACACTGGATCCTCGTCGTTCAGCGCTTGCAGCCAGTGCAGCACGGTCGACATTTGCCCTCTATCGGGCTGCGCTGCGAGCGTCGTCAACTTCTGGTCCAGCGCGCCGGTGAATTGACTGAAGTGGACATCGCGCCCGCGTGCATTCATGCTGTTCATGGGTGTCGACAGATCAAGCGGGCTTGCGTCAGTCATGGCCGCGCATTTCTTACCCGCCGAAATAGGCTTCGATGAAACCACGCAGTGCCGTTTCCATGTCCGGGTCATCCGTCAGCGCGCGGGTCATCGTCATGTCGCAGCTTTCCAGCGGATCGACGCCGGAGCCGATCAACACACCGGCATAGATCAACATGCGCGTCGAGATACCTTCGTCCAGGCCATGGTGCTTCAGGGCGCGCGAACGCTGCGCGATGCCTACCAGACGGGTCGCCACGTCCAACGCGACAGACGCCTCATGGGCGACGATATCGGCTTCAATGGCCGCGTCAGGGTAGTCAAACTTCAGTGCGGCAAAACGCTGACGGGTGGAAGGTTTCATGTCCTTGGCCCGGCTCTGGTAACCCGGGTTGTAGGAGACCACCAGCTGGAAATCGGGATGGGCATGCACCACCTCGCCTTTTTTGTCGAGCGGCAGAATGCGGCGTGCATCGGTCAACGGGTGGATCACCACCGTGGTGTCCTGCCGCGCCTCGACGACTTCGTCGAGGTAGCAGATGCCGCCGTGGCGCACCGCGAGCGTCAGGGGGCCGTCGTGCCAGGCCGTGCCCTGCGCGTCCAGCAGGTAGCGGCCGATCAGGTCGGATGCGGTCATGTCCTCGTTGCAGGCCAGCGTCACCAAGGGCCGCTGCAGCTTCCAGGCCATGTACTCCACGAAGCGGGTCTTGCCGCAGCCAGTCGGCCCCTTCAGTATCAACGGCATGCGGTGCGCATACGCATGCTCATACAGCGCAACTTCATGGCCGGCCGGTCGGTAAAAAGGCTCAGAATGAAGCCGGTAGGCGTCTAGGTTCGATGTCACGTCGGCAATCCTGTTAGGACGGACGGTCAGCGTACAGGCACGCCAACCGTCCTGGTGAGAAAATGTGAGCGATCAGCGATGGCCAGGCGCCTGGTTCGGAATTCCCTCAATCGGGCATTCGGCCGTTCCGGGCGTTGAACGTGTGATCGACTCAACCATCTTGCGAGTTCCTTCGGGATCGTTGATCCATTTTCCATAGAACTCAAAGGGGCAGGCGGCAACGCCGTTGGCGTCTTCGCCGGAATTGATCTTGCCCGTATAGCCACGATGCACCAGCTTGTACAAATGGTTGTTCGACTGCTGGTTCTTGCGTGCGTCGCGGATCAGGCTTGTCGATAATTCGGCATACTGGATACCCATTTCTTCGGTGCCGCATTCGCCGAGGCTGCGGCCGTCAAAGCCGACGATGGCCGAATGGCCAAAGTAGGAGTAGACACCGTCGAAGCCGGTGGCATTGGCCACGGCCACATAGACATTGTTCATCCAGGCCATGCACTTGGCCACCATCACCTGCTGCTCCTTCGCAGGGTACATATAGCCCTGGCAGCGCACGATCAATTCAGCGCCGCGCATGGCGCAGTCGCGCCAGATTTCCGGGTAGTTGCCGTCGTCGCAGATGATCAGGCTGATCTTCATGCCCTTGGGGCCTTCGGACACATAAGTGCAGTCACCGGGATACCAGCCTTCGATCGGCGTCCACGGCATGATCTTGCGGTACTTCTGGACGATCTCGCCCTTGTTGTTCATCAGGATCAACGTGTTGTACGGTGCCTTGTTGGGATGCTCCTCATGGCGCTCCCCGGTCAGCGAGAACACGCCCCAGACATTTGCTTGTCGGCAGGCTTCCGCAAAAATGTCGGTTTCCGCGCCGGGAATGGTCGACGCGGTTTCGTACATTTCTTGGGCGTCGTACATGATCCCGTGCGTTGAATACTCGGGAAAAACAACCAGGTCCATACCGGGCAGACCGCGCTTCATGCCCACCAGCATCTCCGCGATTTTTTTGGCATTGGCCAGCACCTCGGCCGTGGTATGCAGCCTGGGCATTTTGTAGTTGACGACGGCGACGCCGACGCAATCATCACTGCTTCCAATATCACCGTGTCTCATAACGTAACTCCTTTAGGTTAAAAAAACAATCAAACGGTCAAGAAAGATTTGACCTTCTCAGGGTTCAAGCCGGCGCGGGACTCCTCATGCACGATTCGCCCTCCGTCAATGACCAAAAACCGATCCGCCAGATCAAGGGCAAAACTAAGAACCTGCTCGGACACGACGATGGCAAAGCGTCGTTCCTTACGCAGCACGTTCAAGGTTCGAGCGATGTCCTTGATGATGGACGGCTGAATTCCCTCGGTAGGCTCATCGAGAATGAGTACCTTCGGGTCGGAGACAAGGGCGCGTGCAATCGCCAGCATCTGCTGCTGGCCACCCGACAGGTTGCCGCCTTTGCGATGTTTCATGTCCAGCAGTACCGGAAAGAAGCGGTAGACATATTCGGGCACCGTGCGGTAGCCGGAGTGCTCGCAGCCGGTCAGGATGTTCTCCTCCACGGTCAGGAAGGGAAAGATCATCCGGCCCTGTGGCACGAATGCCAAGCCGCGGCGCACACGTTCGTAGCTCTCGAGGCGCGACAGCTCGACGCCCTGCAATTGGATGCTCCCGGACTTGACCGGCAGCATGCCGATCAGCGATTTCAACAACGTCGTCTTGCCCATGCCATTGCGCCCCATGATGGCCACCGACTCTTCGTTGCCGACACGGAAGGACACGTCGCGGATGACTTGCGACTCCCCGTAGAAAACGTTCAGGTTTTTGACTTCAAACACGTTTTTCTCCTCAATGGCCGAGGTACACGTCGATCACGCGCGGGTCTTCCTGCACTTCCGCCACCGTGCCCTCGCTGAGCAGGCGGCCCTGATGCAACACCGTGACCTTGTGCGCGATGCGTTTGACGAAGTCCATGTCGTGTTCAATCACGATCACGGATTTTCCCTGTGAAATGCGGTTCAACAAGTCGGCAGTCTGTTCTCGTTCGCGCGGGCTCATTCCTGCGACCGGCTCGTCGAGCAGCAGCAATTCGGGCGACTGGATCAGCAGCATGCCGATCTCCAGCCATTGCTTCTGGCCGTGGCTGAGTCGGCCGGCCTTGTGGTCCAGCTGGCTACGCAGAAAAACTTGTTCAGCGATCGAAGTGATGCGCTCCATCACCTGTGCGTCGCGGCGGAAAAACAGGGAGCCGAAGACGCTCTGCCCTTCGGGTAGCGAGATTTCAAAGTTTTCAATCACTGTCAGGTCTTCATAGACCGACGGTGTCTGGAACTTCCGGCCGACACCGGCGCGCACAATTTCATGCTCCGACAAATGAGTCAGGTCGATGCCCTTGAAGAGTACACGGCCGGAGGATGGACGCGTCTTGCCGCAAATCATGTCGAGCAGTGTGGTCTTGCCGGCGCCGTTTGGCCCGATGATCACACGCAACTCGTTGCGGTCAATCGACAGGCTCAAAGCGTCAACGGCGCGAAAACCATCGAACGAAACTGTCAGGTTTTCCAGCCGGAGTATGGTTTCGGCAGTGGACGCGGCTTGGGACATTGTGCTCTCCTGCGGTCTGACGTGGGGGTAGTCGAGTACGGCGCTCATCGGGTGATGGGACGCTGGCGGATCAGTCGGTCAAGCAGCCCCGCCAGGCCGTTGGGCATGACCAGGACGACCAGAATGAACAGGGCACCGAGAAAATACAACCAGACTTCGGGAAAGGTCTCGGACAGGTAAGACTTCAGGAAGCCAATCAGTAGGGCACCAACCACCGCTCCAGGAATGGACAGGCGGCCGCCGACGGCTGCGTAGATCACCATCTCTACAGAGGCTGCGACACCGCCCACGCTCGGCGCAATCAGGCCGGCCTGAATGCTGTAGAAGGCGCCGCCTACTGATGAGAGGATGGCCGCCAGCGTGAAAATGAAGGCTTTGATGTGCGCCGTGTTGTAACCGCTGAAGCGAACCCTGTCTTCACGGTCGCGGATGGCAATCAGTATCTTGCCGAGGCGGCTACGCACGACAACCAGCGCCCCCAGCATCGCCAACGAAACTGCCACCGATTGCACAAAATAAATAACGCGTTTCGCGTCGTCGCCGATGATATCCATACCCAGCAGCGTACGAAAGTCGGTGATGCCGTTGGCCCCACCGGTGCCGCCTTGCTGGCCGACAATCAGCACCGTCATGGTCAGCGCCAGCGCCAGGGTAACGATGGCAAAGTAGACGCCACCAACGCGTTTTTTGAAGATGGCGTAAGAAAGCAGATAGGCCAGTACCGCCGGCACGGTCAGTATCAACAATACGGTGAACGGGAAACTGTGGAAGGGTTCCCACCACAGTGGCAGCTTTTCCACGCTGCTCCAGACCATGAAGTCGGGCAGTTCGGGCGCAGAGGCCTCAAGCTTCAGGAGCATCGCCATCATGTAGCCACCCATGCCGAAGAAAATGCCTTGCCCCAGGCTGAGAATGCCGCCATAGCCCCAGGTCAGCACGACGCCGATCGCGACGAAGGCAAAAGACATGTATTTACCCATCAGGTTCAGCCGGAACGGGTCCAGCACCAGCGGGAACACCGCCAGCAGCACCAAGATCAAAAGGGCCACAGCAATCAACTCAGACTGGCGGATAAGGGTCTTCATGGCCTAGCCTCGCGACTTGTTGGAAAACAGCCCACTGGGCTTGAAGTACAGTACGACGATGACCAGCAGCAGGATGGTCACTTTTGCCATCGAGCCGCTAATCAGGTATTCCAACGTGGTCTGCGACTGCGCGATCAGGAAAGCTGACAGCGCCGTGCCGAGTAGGCTCTGTACGCCACCGAAAACAACCACGATGAACGAGTCCACGATGTAGAGTTGGCCGGTGCCCGGGTTGGTCGAGCCAATCATGGTAAAGACACATCCGGCGATGCCGGCCAGCCCCGAACCCAGTGCGAAGGTCAAAGCGTCGACGCTTCTGGTGTTGATGCCCACCGCGCCGCTCATGGCCCGATTTTGCGTAACAGCCCGCACCCGCAGTCCCCAGCGGGTGCGGGTTAGCAGCAGGTACACGCCGACGGCCACGATGGCGGTCAGGCCGATGATGAAGACGCGCGTCAGCGGGAGCTGGATGCCGGCGCTGGGTTCCCAAGCGCCACTTAACCAGGGAGCCAGCGGCACACTGACCTCCTGCGCACCGAAGACGGACCGGTAGGTCTGTTGCAGGATCAGGCTCAAGCCCCAGGTTGCCAAAAGCGTATCAAGCGGCCGGTTGTAGAAAAATCGTATAAACCCGCGCTCAAGCACATAACCAAACGCGAAGGTCACGAGGAAGGCGAAAGGTATCGCGACGAAGAGATAGAAATCCATCCACTGCGGTGCGAATCTGGCAAAGGTGATCGCGGTCAGGTAGGTGGCGTAGGCGCCCATAGCCATTAGCTCGCCATGCGCCATATTGATGACACCCATGAGCCCGAAGACGATGGCCAGGCCGATAGCCATTAACAACAAGATAGTGAACAGGCTCACGCCGCTGAATATCTGCATCACCGCAATGTCCAGGCTCACTTCGTGTGCTCCATTATTCGACCGATGTGTGACTGTGTTTCAGTGGGTTAGGTGAGCCCACGCGGGCGTCTTGCGATCCCTGCGTGGAACTGGCGTGGTGGATTAAAGTTTCGGAAAAGGATTGGGCTCGATCAGGCCGGACGACTCCCAGACGATATCGAACTGACCGTCTGCACGCGCTTTTCCGATCCGTACTTTTTTCCAGACATGCTGGTTTTTAGAATGGACCCGCACTTTTCCTTCCGGTGCATCGAGTTCGATACCGGCACATGCGGCGATCACCTTTTGAGGGTCGAAGGATTTGGCTTTTTCGACCGCAAGCTTCCACAGATAGACGCAGTTGTAAGCCACTTGCATGGGGTCGCCGATGACGCGGTTCTGACCGTACTTCGCCTTGAATGCTTTGACGAAACGCTCGTTAGCCGGATTCTTGATGCTCTGGAAGTAGCCCATGCAGGCGTAGTAGCCTTCGGCGTTGTCCTTGCCTATACCCTCGATTTCATTTTCAGAGACCACGGTCGAGAGCAGCTTCTGTTTGGAGCCATCCAGGCCGGCTGCACGCAACTGCTTGTAGAAAGCCACATTGGAGCCACCGACCACGGTGCTGTATACCCAGTCCGGTTTGGCGGCTTTGATCTTGTTGATGATCGACGAGAACTCAGTATGGCCCAGCGGCGCATACTCTTCCCCGACCACCTTGCCGCCCATGCGCGCAACGGTCGGTTTGGCGATCTTGTTGCAGGTGCGCGGGTAGATGTAGTCGGAGCCCACCAGGAAAATGGTCTTACCCTTTTCGCGCGCCATCCATTCCACTGCGGCGACCACCGATTGCGTAGCTTCCTGCGATGGGTAGATCACATGCTTGTCCTGCTCCTGGCCCTCGTAGTAGGTCGGGTAGAACAGCAGGCCGTTGGCACGAGCCAATGCCGGCAACACCGCCTTGCGCGAGGCCGACGTGTAGCAGCCGACTATGGCGGCCACCTTGTCGCGCTCCAACAGCTTCTGAGCTTTCTCGGCGAATACGGGATTTTCGCTGGCGGCATCTTCCACCACTGCCTGTATCTGGCGCCCCATCACGCCGCCTGCGGCGTTGATCTCCTCAATAGCCATCTTCTCAGCGTCCACCAAGGATGCTTCGGCGATGGCAATGGTGCCGGACAGGGAGTGCAGCAAACCCAGCTTGACTATTTCCTGTGCATTAGCCAGGCTTGGGATCAGCGAAACCCCGGAGGTGGCGCCAAGTGCGACCATGGAACCGCTGGTTGTCATGAAACGGCGGCGATTGAATTGGCTCATCATGTTTCTCCTTTTGTCGATGCGATATTGCTTAATGTTGAACTAGAACTACTCGACAATAACTGTCAGGGGTACGCTGCAACAGCCACCATCGGTCGTGTTTTTTTCGGACAAAAAATGCCCTGAACGCCTAGGCATTCATTTAAAAAATCACAAAAAAATCAGCAAACAAAAAAGCCCGAACCGGATAAACCGGTTCGGGCTTTTTTGCCTTGCACTTGCCGGCAGTATTGGCGGTCAAGTGCGAAATGTCTGATGACGATTACTCGTCTGAATTAAATATAGCAATTTTCAGCATCATCGAAATAAGTGCTTACCCTTGTCTTCACTTGTTTGTGGCTGCGATTGAACTCTCGCGCTCAGACCCAAACTTGGCACGCCATAGACGCATGCGTCGCTACAGGGTACGCAGCACGCCATCCATGCTGCCCGCGACTTTTCCAGCCGCGTGGCGGCGCATTGGCCCACGCGGGGAGCGCTGTTGTTCGGTAGCCAGGCACGCACACTGCCCACGCGGTCATTCGTGCTGCTTTCCTGGCTGGCGCATGACTCCACCCGCAGCATGTGTACAGGTGGAATGACGGCGTCTCTGGCTGCCCCAAAAAACCGGAACTCGCCAAACATACCCATATTGGATACGATCACACCTAATATGGGTATAACCAAACATCCAACACCGACCAGCCTGGCCGACGCCCTGTTTCCCAAGGTGCGGCAGCGGGTGCTGGCTGTCTTGTATGGCAACCCGGACCGCAGCTTTTACGCCAACGAGGTGATTGCGCTGGCGCAGTCCGGCACGGGAGCCGTGCAGCGCGAGCTGGCAGCCCTGTCGGAGGCTGGCTTGCTCGTCGTCAACAAGCAAAGCAACCAGAAACACTACCAGGCCAATGCCGCCGCCCCGGTTTACGAAGAGTTGCGCGGTCTGGTGTTCAAGACCATGGGGCTGGCCGATGTGCTGCGCGCAGCCCTGGCGCCTTTGGCGGCGCAGATTGACTGCGCTTTCGTTTATGGCTCGGTGGCCAAACAGCAAGACACCGCCCAGAGCGATATTGATGTGATGGCCGTGAGCCCCAGCCTGGGTTATGCCGATGTGTTTGGCGCGCTGGAGAGCGTCACCACCACGCTGGGCCGCAAGGTCAACCCCACCCTGTACACCCCGGCCGACATGGCCAAGCGCGCAGCCAAAGACAACGCGCTTGTCACACATGTGATGAAACAGCCCAAAATATGGCTGATGGGAACAGAGGAAAAATTCCATGCCCGACCCGCTTGACAATCTGGGCGAATACGAAGGCTTGCTGGATGTGGATGAGCGGCAGGTAACAGACCTGATTGCTGCCACGCAAGCTGTCGTTGATGAATTGCCGACATGAGCACCTCCTGGTACGACCGCCACATCCTGCCCCATGCACTGGACTTTGCCTGTGGCCTGCCCATGGTGAGCCGGCAGCGCCAGCTGGTGGTGCCGCTGGCGCAGGGCCGGGTGCTGGAGGTGGGCATTGGCACGGGGCTCAACATGCCCTGGTATGACAAGACCCGCGTGAGCAAAATCACGGGGCTGGACCCGGCGCTGGAGCTGCACCCGCTGGCGCGCGAGCGCATCGCGCAGGCCGGGCTGGACGTGGAGCTGCTGGGCCTGTCGGCAGAGCAGATTCCGCTGCCCGACGCCAGCTTTGACACGGTGCTCATCACCTACACGCTGTGCACCATTCCCGATCCGCTGGCCGCGCTCAGGGAAATGCGCCGTGTCCTCGCGCCCGGCGGGCGGCTGCTGTTTTGCGAGCATGGCCGCGCGCCCGATGCGTCGGTGCGGCGCTGGCAGGAGCGGCTGCAGCCGCTGTGGGGAAAGGTGGCCGGCGGCTGCCACCTGGGACGCGACATTCCGGCGCTGCTGCAGGAGGCGGGTTTTGGCCTGGCCGACCTGCACACCCGCTACCTGCCCGGCCCGCGCCCCTTCACGTTTCACTACTGGGGCCAGGCCTTGCCGGTTTGAGCCATCCACGACTTACCCCCGCATCCTGTGGGTCACCTTGGGGATAACAATGTTCATAAGCCCCCAAACCCGCGCCGGCATTGGCTTTGCGGAGGCTGCCTCGAAATTGATCAGCGCTTGCGGGCGGGGTCAGCGGCCGTAATCCGTCGGACTGACAGGTCGGATCAATACTACTTATTTAATAGCTACTCACCCAATATCGGCGGTGGCCAGAGGCACTTTTTGTCATTATTTTTAGCTTCTTGGGTCTTCTGATCGCTTGTGGGTTGGCGCAGTGGTCACGGGAGGGACTGTTACTTGTTTGGTCGTGGGTTGGCTTTTCGGGGTTGGGCTGGCCGGGAGTCGCCCGGCATGCGACTCACTTTCTTTGCTTCGCCAAAGAAAGTAAGCAAAGAAAGGCGACCCGCAGTCCGGGTCCCCTGCGCTTCGCTACGGGGCAACCTGTGCTGCGCCAGAAAAGCGGGGGGCCGCGCAAACTCGGCTATCGCCTCAAACAGCGCGCGGCCCTGATCCCGCTTTTCTGGCGCATCACAGGCCCAGCCAGGACGGGTTTGAGTCGGGATCGGAAGCGGAATCGGGGGAATAGAACGAGCATGGCGCGTTCTGCGATGTTCGGCTGTTGGCTGTTGGCTGTTGGTATTTTTTCTTTTCTCCGGCCTAGCCCTTCTGCCTGCGCTGAGGAGCGGAGCTTCAGGCGGATCAGGGCCGCGCGCTGTCTGAGCGTAGCGAGTTTGCGCGGACCCCGCCTGAAGCGAGCACCGCAGGGTGCCCGTAGCGCAGCGAAGGGTCGCAGACAGTAGGGTCGCCTTTCTTTTCCTTAGGTTTCTTTGGCGAAGCAAAGAAAAGTAACTCGCCTGCCGGGGCGACTCCCGGCCAGCCCAAGCCAGCAACGCCAACCCGCTATCAATTAAGTAGCTACCAACTTAATGCTTACGGTCGCTACAGGCACTTTTCATCATAAATTTACGCTATGGAACATGACAGAAGCGATTCGCGGCGAGCCAGCAGGCCCTGAAACGCGCAGCCGCGCACCACGGACGAAAAAACTTACCCCCGCTTCCTGTGCGCCACGCTGTGGATAACAATGTTCATAAGCCGCCAAACCCGCGCCAGTGCTGGCTTTGCAGGCGCTGCCTCAGAATTGACCAGCGAACCGAGCCATTTCAATCCCGCCGCGCCGTTTTACCAATGAGGAAAAGTTTGTGGTAGCACAAAACAGCGATGGTTTGCACGCTGATTTGTGCGCTCTGGGCGCAAAAACTTACCCCCGCTTCCTGTGGGCCACGTTGTGGATAACTATGTTCACAAGCCGCCAAACCCGCGCCAATGCTGGCGTTGCAGGCGGTGCCTCTGAATTGACCAGCGGGCCGATTGACCGGTTAATCGATAAAGCGGCAAAGCGGTTGATGCAGCGCAAAGCCAGCCGGCTTATGGCGCGGGCGGCTTGGTGACGGCGTGAAACTCTCCGCTGAGCAGTTCGGGCAGCCGCTCTGTGCCCATCTTGAAGCCGCAGGCCTGCGCGTGGCCGCCGCCGCCCATGCTTTCGGCCAAGGCAATGCAGTCGTAGCTGCGCTGCGAGCGCAGCCCGACCTTGACAACGCCGCCCTTGGCAGCGTTCCACATCAGGGCAAAGGTGCCGCTTTGCGCGGAAAGGATGTTGCCGATCAGGCTGTGAAACACGCCGGGCGCGTTCAGCATCAGCCCGCTCTGGCCGTTGAAGGTGATGGGTTGCGCGCCTTCGGCCATGTCGGCGGCGAGCTTGCTGAATTTCTCGTCCATGGCCTGGCCGCGCGCCATGAAATCCAGCAGCTGCGCAGGGCTGAACGCAGCAATCTCGGCCCAGCGGGCAAAGTCAAACGGCTCCATGTCGAGCGCCGCCAGAAAGCCGGCGCTCTCGGGGTAGTGCCAGGTCCAGATGTCGCGGTCTTCCACATAGCGCACCAGGTCGGGCACAGGTGCGGCGGGGTGAAAAAACTCCCAGGCCAGCCGGGCGCCGGACTTGTTCATGTCAAAGTGCACCACGCCGCAGCGGCAGGCAAAGCCGGTGAGCTTTTCGGCCGCGCTTTTGTGGTGGTCCAGCAGCACCAGCTTGGCGGCGCGCGCCTCGATACCTTGCATGATCTCAGGCGAGAACGAAAAATCGAGGATGTACACGGCGCGGCCGCTGAGCGCGGGCAGCTCATCGACCGATTTGATGTCGCCGTGGTCCAGCCCCAAAAATTCGGCTTTACCCGCGTAGTAAAGCCAGGCCGCCAGGGCGGCGCCAAAGCCGTCCGGACAGCTGCGGCCGTGGTAGATAACCAGCGGCTGCGGGTCGTTCAGGCTGGGGGCAAGCAGAAGCTGCAGGGGAAGAATGGTTTTCATGATGGGGGGAATTGTCGCCCCAGGGCGGCGGGTTTTCCAGCGCTGCAGATTCAGGGCTTCACGATGGCCGCAGTCACTTGAGGCGGCGTTTGCGCATACTGCCTGAACTCCATCGAGTAGGTCGCGCGGCCCTGCGTGAGTGAGCGCAGCGCGGTCGAGTAGCCGAACATTTCAGCCAGCGGCACTTCGGCGCGGACCAGTTTTCCGCCCCCGCCAGCAATGTCTTCCATGCCCTGGATGCTGCCGCGCCGGGAGGACAGGTCGCCCATCACATGGCCCAGGAATTCGTCCGGCATCTCGACCTCGACCGCCATCATGGGTTCGAGAAGCACGGGTTTGGCGCGGCGCATGCCATCCCTGAACGCGATGGCGCCGGCCATGCGGTAGGCGTTTTCATTCGAGTCGACATCGTGGGAGGAGCCGAACACCAGCGTGGCCTTCACATCCACCACCGGGTAGCCCGCCAGCACGCCGGAGCGCATGCTTTCCTGGATGCCCTTGTCGACCGCCGGAATGTATTCGCGCGGCACGACGCCGCCCTTGATCGCATCAACAAACTGATAGCCCTGGCCGGGCGGCAAGGGTTCGAGGTTCAGTACCGCGTGGCCGTACTGGCCGTGCCCGCCCGACTGCTTGATGAATTTGCCTTCAATGTCGCTGACGGCCTGCCTGATGGTTTCGCGGTAGGCCACCTGCGGCTTGCCGACGTTGGCCTGCACACCGAATTCGCGTTTCATGCGGTCCACCAGAATTTCCAGGTGCAGCTCGCCCATGCCTGAAATGATGGTCTGGCCGGATTCCGGGTCGGTGTGCACGCGAAACGACGGGTCTTCCTGCGCGAGGCGGTTCAAGGCGGTGCCCATCTTTTCCTGGTCGGCCTGGGTTCTGGGCTCAACGGCCTGCGAGATTACGGGTTCCGGAAAGCGCATGCGTTCCAGGATGATGGGGTGCGCCGGGTCACACAGCGTGTCGCCGGTGGTTGCATGCTTGAGGCCCACGGCGGCGGCAATGTCGCCGGCACGCACCTCCTTGACCTCGTTGCGCACATTGGCATGCATCTGCAAAATGCGGCCCAGCCGCTCGCGCTCGCCCTTGGCCGGGTTGTAAACCGTGTCGCCCGCATGAACCACGCCCGAATACACGCGAAAGAAAATCAGCTGCCCGACATAGGGGTCGGTCATGACCTTGAAAGCCAGCGCCGAGAACGGCTCGTCGTCGCCAGGGTGCCGCTCGGCCTCCTTGTCGTCCTCGGTGTGGCCCAGAATCGCCGGCACATCGGCCGGCGAGGGCAGGTAGTCAACCACCGCGTCGAGCAAGGCCTGCACACCCTTGTTCTTGAAGGCGCTGCCGCAGAGCATGGGCACGATGTCGCCCGCCACGGTGCGCTGGCGCAGGCCTTGCCTGATCTCGTCCTCGCTCAGGGGCTCGCCCGCCAGGTATTTCTCCAGCAGCGCCTCGTTGGCCTCGGCAGCGGCCTCGACCATTTTTTCGCGCCACTCTTTCGCCAGTTCAAGCAGTTCAGCAGGAACTTCGCCGTACTCGAAGTGCAGACCCTGGCTGGTGTCGTCCCAGACGATGGACTTCATCTTTACGAGGTCCACCACGCCGTGAAAATGGTCTTCGGCGCCCACCGGGATCTGCACCGGCACGGCCACGCCCTTGAGGCGCTCGGCGATCTGGCGCTGCACCCGGAAAAAGTCAGCGCCCACGCGGTCCATCTTGTTGACGAAGGCGATGCGCGGCACCTTGTACTTGTTGGCCTGACGCCAGACGGTTTCAGACTGCGGCTGCACGCCGCCGACCGCGTCATAAACCATCACCGCCCCATCAAGCACGCGCATGGAGCGCTCAACCTCGATCGTGAAATCAACATGGCCCGGCGTATCGATGATGTTGATGCGGTGCTCGGGGTAGTTGCCGGCCATGCCTTTCCAGAAGGCCGTGGTGGCAGCCGAGGTGATGGTGATGCCGCGCTCCTGCTCCTGCGCCATCCAGTCCATGGTGGCGGTGCCCTCATGAACTTCACCCAGCTTGTAGTTCACGCCGGTGTAAAACAGGATGCGCTCGGTCGTGGTGGTTTTACCCGCGTCAATGTGGGCGCTGATGCCGATGTTGCGGTAGCGCGCTAGGGGTGTTTTGCGGGTCACGACAAGCTCCTTGATGGCCCCGCGCACGAGGGCGGGATGCACACGTTATTTTGCGCTTATAGCGGGGTTTTGTGCAGGCAATGGCGGGAGTCGGGGTTGACCCGGGCGTGTAATTCCGGGGCGCATGCTGCATGGGGAACCGTGTCAATTTTTTTATTGAAAGTGGCTGCGGCGCATTGACTGCGGGTTAGTACAGCTACTGAATTTGTAGCGGTTTGGCTTTTCGTGCTTGGGCTGGCCGGGAGTCGCCCCGGCGGGCGACCCCCGGCCAGCCCAAGCCAGCAACGTCAAACCGCGACCAATCAAGCTACGACCTGCGCGACATTAGAAGAGCTGAGCAGTAACAAAAAATAAGTAAAAAAGGCCTATAGTGCCCGTTAATAAAGCGCAAGTAGCTATAGGCAACATAGCAAATCCCGACCATCCACAAGCCCGTACTGCCGCTTCAAGAAGTCCAGCGTCTGACATCAATGTGAAAGCGTCAATCGCCACCACGAACCATCAACCAGCCGGGCATGCGCCCCGACGGCACGCTGTACTGCGGTGCAAACCATGCCGTTTGCCCGCCCTTCCAAGACCTGCTGGGCGCCGTCGACTTTGCCATCGCCAAAGACTCCCCGGCGCATGGGGAATACACGGCTGAAGTCTGATGCCGGGCCAGCGGGCGCTATTTCTTTTCCAGAATCACCAGCGCGATGCCGCCCAAAATGGCGCCGGATGCCAGCACCATGGGGAGCGTCACGGCTTCACCGATAAAGACAATACCGCCCAGCGCGGCCAGCACCGGAACGCTCAGCTGCACGGTGGCCGCATGGGTGGCCTTTAACGCGGGCACGGCCTGATACCAAATGGCGTAACCCAGCGCCGAGGCCAGCGCGCCCGACAACACGGCAAGCCCAAGGCCGGCCAGGTCCAGTGACAGGTGGTTGACCATGAACAGGCTCAGCAGCAGCGCCATCGGCACCGTGCGCAAGAAATTGCCGGCGGTCACGCGGGTCGGGTCGCCTGCGCCTTTGCCGCGCAGCGAATAAACACCCCATGCCACCCCCGCGCTCACCATCGACAGGGAACTGGGCAGCGAAGGCGCCGCAAGCCCCGGCAGCATCAGCGCCACCAGCCCGGCCAGGGCCAGCGCGAGCCCGACCAGCTGCCACTTGCGAAAACGCTCGCCCCGCCACACGCCGTAACCAATCATCGTGGCCTGCACCGCGCCAAACAGCAGCAGCGCGCCCGTGGCCGCAGACATGCTGACATAGGCAAACGAAAAAGCCGCCGCATACACAAACAGCGCACCGGCCGACAGCCAGTTGCCACTACCTGCAGTTGCTGTTGAAGCCGGGCCACTTTTTAGCCGCACCACCCACCACAGCATGCATGCACCCGACAGTAAACGGATGGTCGTGAAACTGGCCGCGTCGATGCTGGTGTGCTTGAGCGCCATGCGGCAAAGCAGCGAATTGCCCGCAAATGCCAGCATCGCCAGACAGACCAAAATGATTAAACGTAGCTGGGGCATGGTGCTGAAGAAAAAGAAGGGCGTCTGGCGGGCGTTGTATTCCAGCCAGCGTGCTTGGGGCGCATGAAGTCTGAGCCGGCCGCACCTGCCGCTTCAGGCGCTCACTTCGCCCTGAGCCCCTGCACCAGCGCGCCCAGCGCAATGCCGGCCAGCGCCCATAGCAAGTCCCAGTTGCCTGCGCCCAGGCCTGCAATGGCCGGGCCGGGGCATACGCCGGACAGGCCCCAGCCCACGCCGAACAGGGCCGCGCCCACCAGGGTGTCACGGTTCCAGACGCTGGGGTGCTTGTGGAAGTGGTCGTCCAGCAGCGGCCGGGCGAGCAGGCGGGGCGCCAGCTGGTAGACCAGCAGCACCACCGCTACCGCGCCGCCCATCACCAGCATGAGCCCGAAGTCCTCAAAACGCAGAAAGCTCAGCACCACCTCGGGCTGGATCATGGTGGAGTACGACAGGCCGAAGCCAAACAGCACGCCCGCCGCCAGGGTGGCCAGCGCTTGGGGAAGGGTCTTGTTTGCCGTGCTCATGCCAGCCACCTTGCGGCCAGGTTGGCCGTCAGGAACGCGGTTGCCATGAAGGTCAGCACCGCCATCAGTGAGGGCAACTGCAGCGAGCCCAGCCCGCAAATGCCATGACCCGACGTGCAGCCGTTGCCCAGGCGCGACCCATAGCCCACAAAAAACCCGCCCACCAGCAACTGCCATGCCGGCACCGCCGTAGCCTGGGGCTCGCCGCCCGCAAAGCCCAGCCACCACACCAGCGCGCCCAGGATCAGCCCCAGCGCATAGACCAGCCGCCAGCCGCGCGAATCAACAAACCGCGCCTGCTGAAAAAATGGCCGGCGCACCACGAAAGACCAGGTCGACGAAAACACCGTGCTCATGCCGCCTATGCGGCCCGTCAGCACAAACAGCAGCGCCGCACCCGTGCCAATGAGCACACCGCCCAGCAGATAGTGCTGCCAGCCGAGGGGAAAGAGAGAAAGAGAAATATTCATGGCTGTGAATTATCCGTGATCGGATTCATTGGAGTTTGGCGCCGATTCCCGCATGGTCCACACCAGCAAGAGGTTGTTTGACGGCATGGCGCGCCGCGCAGACAGCCGCAGCCCGGCGCGGGCGGCCGCTTGCTCCACGTCTTCACGGCGGCGAATGCCCCAGTCGGGGTTTTGCGCGCGCAGGCGTTGGTCAAATGCCCGGTTGCTCTCAGCGGTGGGCACATCGCCCTCCAGATACGGCCCGTAGGTGATGAGCATGCCACCCGGCGCCAAGTGCCGCGCGCTGCCGCGCATCAGTGCGGCGCAAGTGGCCCAGGGGGCGATGTGCAGCATATTGGCGCAGTAAATCAGGTCGAACTTGAGGTCGAACTGCGCACTGTGTGGCAGCCAGCGCGGCGCCATGACGTCCAGTTGCAAGGGCGCGCGCACAGGGCTTGACCCGTGCTGGGCCAGCGATGCTGCAATGACGTTCAGTGCTTCGGGCTGTGCGTCAGTGGGCTGCCATGTCCAGTGCGGCAGGCCATGGGCAAACCAGGCGACATGCTGGCCGGTGCCCGAGGCAATCTCCAGCGCGCTGCCGCGTTCGGGCAGCACCTGGCGCAGCACGTCGAGTATGGCCTGCTTGTTGCGGTCGGCGGCGGGGCTGAACATGGGCGGGCTGTGGGCGGCAAAGGGGGGCGTTGCCATCAAGGCAAGATCACTATCGACCCGGTCGTCTGGCGTGCCTCTGCCGCCCGGTGGGCTTCGGGCAGCTGGTCAAGCCTGAAGCGCGCGCCTATGGTGGCACGCACCGCGCCACTGGCCATTGCTGCAAACACGTCGGCCGCATTGGCGCGGAAGGTGGCCGGGTCGGCGTTGTGCGGAAAGACCGAGGGCCGCGTTAAAAACAGGCAGCCTTTCTTGTTGAGCAGCTCCGGGTCCATCGCGGGCGCCGGGCCCGAAGCCGCGCCGAACAGCACCACCATGCCAAATGGCGCGGTGCAGTCCAGCGAACCCATGAAGGTGTGCTGCGCCACCGAGTCGTACACCACGCGCGCCTTGCGCCCGCCCGTGGCTGCAATCACCTGCGCCACCCAGTCGGGCTGGGTGTAGTCGATGCAGGCATCACAGCCGGCTTTGCGGGCCAGTTCGCACTTGGCCGCCGAGCCGGCGGTGCCTATCACGGTGGCGCCCAGCGCCTTGGCCCAGCTGCACAGAATCAGGCCCACACCGCCGGCGGCGGCATGCACCAGCACCACGTCGCCCGGCTGCACGGGGTACGTCTTTTTGACGAGGTACTGCGCCGTCATGGCCTTGAAAAAGATCGCGGCGGCGTCTTCGTCGCTGATGCCCGCCGGGATCTTGACCAGCTTGGCCGCCGGCACATTGCGCCGGTCCGCATAGGCGCCCACGCCAGCGTTCATGTAGACCACGCGGTCGCCCACCCGCAGGTCTGTCACGCCTTCGCCCAGCGCCTCCACCACGCCGGCAGCCTCATGCCCGAGCCCGGTGGGCGTCGGCAGCGGGTATTTACCGGCGCGCTGGTAAATGTCGATGTAGTTAAAGCCAATGGCCGTCTGGCGCAATTGCACCTCCCCCATGCCGGGGGCGGGCAGTTCAAGCGTGGCCAGGCGCATGACCTCGGGGGCGCCGAATTCGGAGAGCTGGATGGAGCGGGCACGTGTCATGGTGGGGCTGTCTCAAAAAATTTGTAATTAAAACATGATGCTCTGCACCGCGGGTTGCAACTCCGGCGCGTGGGCTGCGACACCCTGGCTCAGGGCCACTTACCCGCCGCCCCCCTGGGGGATGCGGAGAAAACCATACGTGAAAAGTGGCTGTAGCCGGCGTTATATATTGATTAGTAGCTATATAAAATATAGCAAATGTCAGCCCGCCGTCATCAAGAGGCAGGCTTCAACGTATGTCTTCAATCGCATGCCGTTTATCGGGCACCTGCGGCGTGATCAGCGCGTAGCCCTGGTTCTGCCAGTGGACCAGCTCTGTCATGGCTGACGGTGCGATTTCAATAAAAGGCTGCAGGTCCGTTTCGGTGTAGCCGTAGTCCTGCATCGCCAGGCCGCAAATCTTGAACTTCACGCCCTCGGCCGCGTAGTAGCGCATGCGCTGTACCACTTCCTGGTACTTGTCTTCGTTCTTGCGCGCCACCGTCACAATTTCGGTGCCGTGCAGCAGCACGATGATGCGCATGTCGTCGGCAAACATGCTGTAGGGCGCTTCAGTCAGCGGGTTGACCAGCGAGCGCACCCAGTACAGCGCCGACCCCATCTTGGCCGGACTGTCCAGGTACATATCAAACAGCACCTTCGGGTTGGCGTAGGGCGTTTGCACCCGCTTGCCCTGTGCCAGGGCCGGCGCACCCGTCACCAGCCCCAGGGCCAGTGTCACCAGCAAGGCGCGGCGGCGTGCATCTCCCGGCAAAGGGGTAGTCCAGGCTGGGCGGATAGACGAATTGGAAAAGACGGTCATCGCAGTTCTCCTGATTGCTCCGGGGGGCGATGCTTCAGTGTACGCAGTAGCGGTGCAGCGTGCCGAAGTGTTTTACCGCGGTCTGTGGCTGGCGTCTAAATGTGCGGCCTCTTCACCGCTTCACCTCTGGAACGCCAGCAAGCGACCCGCTTAGCCGGCCAGAAACAGCGCCGGGTCCACCATCGCGCGGTTCAGCATCACGCCCCAATGCAGGTGCGGCCCGGTCACGCGGCCGGTGGCGCCCACGGCGCCCAGGCGCTCGCCGGTCTTCAGCACATCGCCCGGCTTTACATCGATGGCGCTCAGGTGGCACACCATGCTCAGCAGCCCGCCGCCGTGGTCCAGCCACACGGTGTGGCCATTGAAGAAATAGTCACCCGTGTCAATCACCCGGCCCGGCAGCGGTGCCACCACCGGCGTGCCCGTGCCGGCCGCAATGTCCATGCCACTGTGCGGATTGCGCGACTGCCCGTTGAACACGCGCCGCAGCCCGAACGAACTGGAGCGCCGCCCCGGCGTCGGCACCTGCATGCGCAAGGCCGAGGCCTGCGGCAAAGGCTCGCTGAACGTGGCCATCACCGTCGCCTGGTGCGCGCGCTCGCGCTCGTAGCGCGCCGCGTCTTCGGGCGACAAATCGACCGTGCGCGGCGACACGCGCAAGCGCTGCTCAAGGTAGCGCTTGCTTGCCACCGTGTAGGCAATTTCCCGCCGGCCACCTTCAGCGGTTTGCACCGCAATGCTCGCCTCGCCGGGCTCGGCGGCCAGCGCAATGCCCACCAGCGCCGTCCACTCGATCACATCGCCCACCACCAGCAAGGGCAGCTCGCCCGCATGCGCCACCGGCCGCGTCGCCGCCGGGCCGAGCGACAGCCGGGCGATGCCGCCGGGAACCTGTGAAGCGTTCGGCCAGACACCGGACGGCTGCGGCGCGGCGGCGGCAAGGCGTGGCGCGGGCAGCGCCAGCAGGCTGACGGCGCCCAGCAGGGCAGAGCGGCGGGTCAGCAGCTGATGAGGGAGGTGAAGCGTGGACACAGTGTTTGAAGGGAAGAAGTAAAAGGTGGGGCCTGATTTGCGATCAAGCCTAACCCATGCGGCGCAGTGCCGCCAGGCTCAATGCGTGGGCAGCGTTACCCTCAGCACGTCGGCCAGCCCCATGGTTGAGCGGCGAGCCTTTTGAATTTGATTTCATTTTCTCCTGGCCCAGCAGCGGGATATTCATGCGGTGCCGGACGTTTTGTACTTGGCCAATACTTCAGACAGCGGCACGGCGCGAATCTCTCTGCGGCGGTGCGCAGCCAGACGGTCATCCGCTTCCCGGGCCCACAACGCATCCATAGACGGGTCGGGCTCATCCAGGCTGACCAGAATGTGCTCCGCCAGCGCCATACGCTCCACTGGCGGTAGCTGCATGGCAATTTTCTTGCCGTGCACTGAAGCGGGCCACCTTCGTTGTCATGTATTTGCTTTACGGGATTCAACCCATGAGAGACCATGCGGGATTGAACTACCAGGAATCGTTTGTGATGAACCCCAACCCCGTACTGCACCAGAAATGGATTTACCGCCGCCACCCGACCGGCATCGTTGGCCCGGAGCACTACGAACTGACGAGCAGCCCCTTGTCGATGGACTTGTCGGACGGTGAGGTGCTGGTCGAGGCCAGGTACCTCAGCGTTGACCCCTACATGCGCATCAACCAGTCGCTCAAGCCCACCTACAACGCCGATCCGCATCCGCTGAACGCCGTGCAGAACGCGGGCATGGTGGGCCGCGTCATTGCGTCGAGCGCCAGCACCCTGGCGCCGGGTGACTGGGTCGAGGGCATGCTCGGCTGGCAGAGCCACGCCCGGTGCCATCACAGCGCCGTGCGCAAGCTCGACCCCGCCCTGGCCCCCGTGAGCACCGCCTTGGGTGTGCTCGGCATGCCCGGTCGAACCGCCTGGTTTGGCCTGACCGAAGCAGGGCGCCCGCACGCGGGTGAGGTGGTGGTGGTGTCTGGCGCCGCCGGTGCCGTGGGCTCGCTGGTGGCGCAGTTCGCCAAAAAGCATGGCGCGCGCGTGCTCGGTATCGCCGGGGGCTCAGCCAAGTGCCAGTGGCTGCTAGATACCGTGGGGCTGGACTGGGCGCTTGACTACAAGGCCTACGCCAGCGCGCAGCAACTCTCGGATGCCATTCGTGAACGCACGGGCGGCGTGGACGTGTATTTTGACAACGTCGGCGGCTGGATCAGCGACGCCATCTTTCCCATCATCAACCGGCGCGCCCGCATCATCATCTGCGGCACGATCAGCCAGTATTCCGGCGGGCTCGATACGCCCGAACTGGGGCCGCGCTTTCTGCACCACATGCTCTACCAGCGGGCCACCATCCAGGGCATGCTGGCGCGAGACTACCTGCACCGGATGGATGAAATGCTGCGCATCGTCGGCCCCTGGGTGCAGCGCGGCGAGATCGTGTTTGAAGAAACCGTGGTGAAGGGCTTCGACCAGCTGCCGCTGGCCTTGAACAGCCTCTTCACCGGCGACCATCGCGGCAAGGTGCTGGTGGAGGTCTGAGCTGGACGCGCCGCGCCTGCCAATTGCCATACCCCTATTGGGGTGGATCATTCCTTGAATGGGTTTTAGGCCTCTAGCCCCCGTGCAATAAGCGCAAGCAGCTATCGTAACTGTAGCGACTGCTTATCGCGTCGCCGCCGTCTTCGTCTTCATGCACCACGGCCACCGGGCCTTGCGCGTTAGCCGAGTGCAGCCAGATGTCCACGCCACCATCTGCGCCGTGTGACTGCGAGCGGGTTTCAAACCCGGCTTGCGCAAACAGCGCTTCACACACGGCCTCAAACCGGCGTCATTCAATGGCGGCAAAGACGGCGGGGCTCCATGTGCTGGCGCGTTGGGGTGGTGCTGTTGGTTTGGTGGCAGGCGCGCGACGCGCCTCGGCATCAGCGCCGCCGGGTGCGGGCGGCGGAATATTGCCAAATGCGTCCTGCGAGTTTGCTGGCCTATCACGCTGGGCCAGTCACGGCCTTCGCCCGTCTCTTGGAGCCCTTGGTGTCTGTTGGCAGCAGGCTGGTGTATTTCTGGTACAGCTCAAACAGAAAGGCCACGCGCTCGGCGTCGCTCTTGTA
>NZ_JAUXNA010000306.1 GCF_030682935.1 Polaromonas sp. | reverse complement strand
GATCTTTCTCGACGAGGCGTTGATCGCGCCCATGGTGCCGACCACTTGCGCCACGACGCTGCCGCCGCGTACGGCGACGCTGGAGGCAGACACGGCCAGCTGGTTGGCCTGGCGGGCGTTGTCGGCGTTTTGTTTGACGGTGGAAGTCAGCTCTTCCATCGACGCTGCCGTTTCTTCGAGCGAGCTGGCCTGCTCTTCGGTGCGGGACGACAGGTCCTGGTTGCCCGCTGCGATCTGGCCCGTTGCGGTGGCGATGGTGTCGGTGCCGGTGCGGACTTCGCCGACAATCTTTGCCAGGTTGTCGCGCATCGCTTTCATCGCAACCAACAAGCTCGTCTGATCGTTTGGTTTGGTGTCAATTGCCACGGCAAGGTCACCTGCCGCAATTTTTCCCGCAATCGCTGCGGCGTAATCTGGTTCGCCGCCCAGTTGTTTGAGCACCCCGCGTGTGAGCCAGAAGGCAATGCCAGCGCCGAGCAGTACGGCAATACCGCCGACGATCAACATCAGGCTGAGCGCCGCGCTGTAAGTTTGTGCGGCCGCCTCGGCATCCTGCTTATTGACGGCTTCCTGGAAGTCCTTCATCTCATCCAGTGAGTCCAGCCATTTCCGCTGTGGCTCCCTAACTTCCTTCAGCATGACATCGGTTGCATTCTTGGTGTCGTTAGCAAGGCCGAGTTTCACGACCTTGTCGATGACCGGGGAAGTGACTGCCTCGCCTTCCTTGATCTTGGCAAGAATGACTTTGCCTTTCTCTTTCGTAATCAACTTGGTGAGGGTCGCTTCCGCATCGTCGTATTTCTTGCGTTGCTCCGCGATGCGCTTCACCTCGGTTTGCATGTCGGCTGCATCTTCCAGCAGCACTACGTTGCGAACGGCGGTGCCGATGTTGCGGATGGCACCGCGCATCTCTTGCGATAAGTCCATCTTCACGTTATTGTCGTTAACGATGCCATCCAGCCGGTCGTTGATTTCCGACATGCGCGTGATGCCGATGAGAATCACGGCAACCAGCATCAACAGCACAAGGCCGAAACCCAAACTCAAACGCATACCTATTTTCATGTTCTTGAACATTTTTATCTCCTGATTTAAATTCGAATCGATATTGCAATCGATGTGATGAGTCCGATGACTCGTTGGACAGGCGCTTTTCACGCCGCCAGTTTTTCGACCAGCCCCATCTCGGCGCTGGTCATGAGTTTGTCGATATCCACCAGAATCAGCATGCGTTCATCGAGCGTGCCCAGTCCGATCAGGTAGTCGGTGTCCAGCACCGAGCCCATCTCTGGCGCAGGCTTGATCTGCTCGGGGCTCAAGGTGATCACGTCCGATACGCTGTCCACCACCATGCCCATGACGCGGCTGGCCATGTTGAGGATGATCACCACCGTGAACTGGTCGTAAGTCGGCGTTCCCAGATTGAACTTGATCCGCATGTCGATGATCGGCACGATGATGCCGCGCAGGTTGACCACGCCCTTGATGTGCTCGGGCGCATTGGCAATGCGGGTGACGGTGTCGTAACCGCGCAGCTCCTGCACCTTCTGGATATCAATGCCGTACTCTTCCTGGCCCAGCGTGAAGGCCAGAAACTCCAGCGCCTTGGCGGCGGCTGGGTTGGGGTTGCTTGTTGTTGCGTGCATGTGTACTCCTTTTATTTTTGTGGTGACACGCATGATCACGCGCCACACCATGGACCTGAAAAGCAATGCCGTTGACGGCTATGCGTAATTTGGTTATCGGAAAGATAACTACTCAGGTCTTCTACTCTCGCGTAGGTCGGGTTAGCAGCAGGCGTAACCCGACATCGGCGGTTGTGACAGTACCCTGTCGGGTTACGCTGCGCTAACCCGACCTACCTGGGACTGCTGGCGTCGAGGGAGCTGAGTAGAGCGGGGACTGCGCCACTGGTGGCCCGCGCGATGGGCATGCACGGCTCAAACGGCCCCGCGTTTTCCAGTTACCAATGGCAGCAGTAGTAACGCCCAGCAATTTCACCAAGACGCTGCGCCCGTTTACCAAACGCTCCGCCCCATCCGTGTGGGGGGTGAAGTTGTAATTTGCATAACGAACAATAACACGAATCGTGTTTATAAATCAACACCACGTGTTCACACTTTTTGTGTTCAATAGAATAATCATGAAAACAATCGGTGAGCGCATTAGGCAGGCCCGAGAAGCACTTGGACTAAGTGGCGACGCCTTGGCAAAGCGCGTTGGCTATAAAAACCAGTCGGCAATCGGCAATCTTGAGAATCGAGCTGGCGGCACCGGTGGCAGCCGCATAGAAATAATCGCCGACGCCCTAAACGTGACAGTCGACTGGCTGCTACGCGGCCCCGATCGCGACAGCGTTCCGTTTGCTAATGGCTACATGCAAACACAAGGGGCCGATGGACAAACGCCGCCCAGTAGTACCGCGCAACAGTCACAATGGCGCCGCGACTTCGTTGATCCAGTTTTGAGCGAGGCCAATATGCTGATGAGAAAAATGTCACCAGCAGGCCGCGAGCAGGCTATTCTTTACCTTCGATTCATGGCGACGCAGCACGCTGCCCAGTCCCTCTCTACTCAAGGGGAACGTGATTCCATTCCCCACCAAAAAACAGCGTGAGTCGTCATATCCAAACTGAGAAAAAAGGTAAAAATAAAAGCCCGGTAGCGTCCGGTCAACGCAGCCCTACCGCGAGGCAGAGCCAATAACGGTGCGGATTTGCGGGCGATTTTTTTTGGTGACAATTTGAATTTAGAGGCTTCATTTTTAGGTGGTTTTCTTGAGTTAACAACTTTGGGGATTGCTCACGAATCTTGGCAAGACGGTTTTTGCCCAATTGATGTAGTTTGAGTTTTTAGCGGACACCAGTAGTCCTCTTCGCCGCGCTAGAATCTTGCAGCTATCCTACCCGAATTTGCTACTTTTTTTATAGCTACTTGCACCCGCTCATCAATGGCTGTAGGCACTTTTTACCATCAAACTGCACTTGAAATTCCGTTTCAGGAGATCGCCATGACCCAGACCCCGCACAACATCTACGACAAACTCAAGGCACTGAACATCACCCTGCCCGAAGTGGCCATGCCAGCAGCCGCTTACCTGCCCTTCGTGCAGACCGGCAAGCTGGTGTTTCTGAGCGGCCACCTGGCCAAAAAAGACGGCCAGGTCGTTGTCGGCCAACTCGGCAAAAACGTGACCACTGAAGAAGGCAAAGCCGCCGCCCGCCTCATCGCGATTGACCTGATGGGCACGCTGCATGCCGCCGTGGGCGACCTCAACAACATCAAGCGCATCGTCAAAGTCATGAGCCTGGTCAACTCCACCGGCGACTTCACCGAGCAGCACCTGGTGACCAACGGCTGCAGCGAGTTGCTGGGTGAGGTGTTTGGCGACGCGGGCAAACATGCCCGCAGCGCCTTTGGTGTGGCGCAAATTCCGATGGGCGCCTGCGTGGAAATCGAGCTGATTGTTGAAGTCGCCTAAGCAGGCCAAGTGCACAGGCCAGGCCTCAGCTTGCGGTGCTCCCGGTCATGAACGTGAAACTCCGGGTAAAGGGCACACCGCTGTTGGTTCCACTGACATTGACCTGGTAGGTGGTGTTGGCAGCCAGTGGTGCCAGGGGAATCACCACCGCCAGATTGGGCGCCACGACGCCGCCGCTGGGGTCATTGGCGGTGTTCAAAATATACGTTGAAGTGGCCTCGCTGGTGCCGGTGTTGACAATCGAGGCGGCGTTGATGGCAAGCACACGATTGGCGGCGACTTTGACGACAATGCCCGGACCAATCGGGTTAACCGACAAATCGCGTCCTGGAATCGGGCCCGGAATTTCATTGCTGATCTTCCACACGATGCCGGTGCTGCCCTGGCAGGGGTAGGTGACCACCCCGGCACTGTCCAGCGACTGCCTGGCTTTGAATCCAAAGTTGAACAACACCATGCTCCGGCGTCCCCCGAACGGGTAGCTTGCAATGGTGCCCGAGTCGACAAAGGCAGTTCCAGCCGCGTCAGCATCGGACATCATGCTGGCCAAGTGGACCGGCGCGGACAAAAGAGCACGGGTAAAAAAAGTCCCGTCACCCGCGGTAGACGCCGTGGCCAAGGCACGAAAACCTTCGGCAAAATCCTCAGACGCCTGCTGGACCGTGGCCGGCGTGCCATAGCCCGCATACCACACGCGGTCGAGCACGTTGTTGCCTGTGAACCCCGCAGGATAGAGGTCTCTGTCCTCGTCGTGGCTGCTCACATTGTTGATGAACTGGTACATCGCGTGGTTCATGGCCGCGGTGTCCAGGGCGGCGTTTTGGGCCAGCGTGCCAAAGCCGCAGGCCAGACGCTCCTGGTTCAGCAGATCAAATGCCGCCTTCTGCTCGGAGCCAGGGGGGTGGGTCGAAGGCTGCGGGCTTGAGACAATCGCGGTGAAGCTGGCGGGCGGGGCTGACGCGGGGCACTGGACCTGCGCGTCAGCCACACTCACGGCGCTGGAGCGGGTGCTGCCGTCTGAGCAGGACGCGGTGTAGAGGCTGCTCGCAGCGGTGCCCGTGCCGCTGCTGCCCCCGCCACAGGCGCCCAGTGCAAGCGCTACCCACAGGAATGCCGCAGCAAGTGCGGTGCTTTGCCGGGTTGTCATGGCATCCCCCATCAGGTTGTTATCGGTCGGCAAACTTTACAACAAGCGCCCTGCCAGAGGGTATATTTCCGGACTGCAGGGGTAACAGCCCGGTTTATCCGCTATAAAAATAGTAGCTATTACCGCCCAATATTATTGGGCCAGAGCCACTTTTTATCACTCAACCCGGGTGATCGCCGTGGGTTTAAAGCCCAGGTCCGCCGCCTTGCCCTTGCGCGCGCGCGCGGCCCTGGCATTGTTCAGGCTGCGGATTTCCAGTGTTTCATCACGCACTTTGCCGCCGCGTCCAATGCCTTCAATCTTCACGCTGCGGGTATAGGCGGCAGCGCCGGCCAGGGTGTCTTTGGCGTCCAGGTCGATCAGCACCAGGCCGCGGCCACCCTTGTCCATCTGCTTGAGCTCGCTGATCTCGAACGTCAGGATTCGGCCGCCGGCGGAAGCGCAGGCGACATGCGTGGCGGGCGGCAGGGGCTGGGCGCCGGTGCTGCCCTGTGCATGCGAGGGGCGGCAAATGGTTTCGCCCTCGCCCAAGCCAAGGAAGGCCTTGCCGCTCTTGTTGCGCGACACCATGCTTTCCACCGTGGCCAGAAAGCCGCAGCCGCCCGAGCTGGACAGCAGCAGCATGGCCGAAGGAGGTCCGGCAAAGTAGTGCAGCAACTGGGTGCCCGATTCCAGCTCGATCAGCGTGGTGACGGGCTGGCCGTCGCCGCGCGCACCGGGCAGCGCGGCCACCGGCACCGAATACACCCGGCCGTTGCTGCCAAACGCCAGCAGCATGTCCACCGTGCGGCATTCAAACGTGCCGTACAGCCCGTCGCCGGCCTTGAAGGCAAAGCTTGCGGCGTCGTGGCCGTGTCCGCCTCGGGCACGGACCCAGCCCTTGCTGCTGACCACGACCGTGACCGGTTCGTCCAGCACCTTGACGTCGAGTACCGCCTTTTTTTCGGCCTGGATCAGGGTGCGGCGCGGGTCGGCAAACTGCTTGGCGTCGGTTTCGATTTCCTTGATCAGCAGCCGGCGCAGCGCCGTCGGGCTGCCCAGGATTTCCTCGAGCCTGCCCTGCTCTTCGCGCAGGGTTTTGAGCTCCTGCTCGATCTTGATGGCTTCCAGCCGCGCCAGCTGGCGCAGGCGAATTTCCAGGATGTCTTCAGCCTGCCGGTCGCTGAGCTGAAAGCGCGCGATCAATGCGGCTTTGGGCTCGTCGGCCTGGCGAATGATGGCAATCACTTCATCGATATTGAGCAGGACCAGATGCCGCCCTTCCAGAATATGAATGCGGTCCAGCACCTTGTCCAGGCGGTGCTGCGAGCGCCGCTGCACCGTGGTCTGGCGAAACGCGATCCACTCCGTGAGCATTTGCCGCAAGGACTTTTGCGTCGGCTTGCCGTCCAGCCCCACCATGGTCAGGTTGATGGACGAGGAGCTCTCCAGGCTGGTGTGGGCCAGCAGGGTATTGATGAGCTCTTGCTGCCCGATCTTGCTGGTCTTGGGCTCAAACACCAGGCGCACGGCGGCATCCTTGCTGGATTCGTCACGCACCAGATCCAGCACCGACAGCACGGTCTGCTTGAGTTGCACCTGGTCCTGGCTCAGCGCCTTTTTGCCGGTCTTGATTTTCGGATTGGTCAGCTCTTCAATCTCTTCGAGCACCCGCTGGGTGCTGACACCGGGCGGCAACTCCTGCACCACCAGCCGCCACTGGCCGCGTGCCAGGTCTTCAATCTTCCAGCGCGCGCGCACCTTGAGCGAGCCCCGTCCGGTGCTGTAGGCCGAAGCAATCTCCTGCGCGTTCGAGATGATTTGTCCGCCGCCCGGGTAGTCGGGCCCGGCAATCAGGGTGTACAGGTCCTCGTCGCTGAGCTGGGGTGTTTTGATCAGGGCGACACAGGCGTCGGCCACCTCGCGCAGGTTGTGGCTCGGGATTTCAGTGGCCAGTCCCACGGCAATGCCGCTGGCGCCATTGAGCAGCGTAAACGGCAGGCGTGCCGGCAGTTGGCGCGGCTCTTCGGTCGAGCCGTCGTAGTTGGGGATGAAATCGACCGTGCCCTCGTCAATCTCTTCCATCAGCAGGCTGGTGATGCGGGCCAGCCGCGCCTCGGTGTAGCGCATGGCCGCCGCGCCGTCGCCGTCACGGCTGCCAAAGTTGCCCTGTCCATCAATCAGCGGGTAACGCTGCGAAAAGTCCTGCGCCATGCGCACCAGTGCGTCGTAGGCCGCCTGGTCGCCGTGCGGATGAAAGCGGCCCAGCACGTCGCCCACCACGCGGGCGCTTTTGACCGGCCGGGCACCGGTCGCGTTATTGGCACCGCCAAAGCCCAGGCCCATGCGCGCCATGCTGTACAAAATGCGCCGCTGCACCGGCTTTTGGCCGTCGCACACGTCGGGCAGCGCCCTGCCCTTGACCACGCTCAGCGCGTATTCAAGGTAGGCGCGCTGCGCGTAGGCGGCGAGCGAATCCTGATCGGCGGGCTCAGGGGTTGGGGCTGGGACCGGGGCGTCCGGCGTAAAAAGATCCGTCATGAATTTGCTTGGGTGAATTTATAAAGGTGGAGCCGTCAATCCCGCTCGGACTTGAGCGCAGGCATGGCAGTGGACGGCACCATGTTGCTGCGACCACGGGTGCCGCCCATCATTTCCATGCGCACCCTTCCCGAAGCGGCCATCGTGCCGGGCGGCTTCAGATGGTTGTAGAGCTGCATCACGGTTTTGACGTAATTTTTGGTTTCCGGGTAATTCGGTATCTTGTTGCCCGCCCGCTGCACGGCGCCTTCACCGGCGTTATAAGCCGCAATGGCCAGCTCAAGCTGGCCAGGGAACAACTTGATCAGGTAACTTAAATACCTGGACCCTGCCCTGATGTTGGTGGTGGGGTCTGTCAGCTTTTTCTGGATCGGGGAAGTCTTGTCGGCCTGGACGCCATAACGCTCTGCCGTCGGCGGGATCAGTTGCATCAGGCCGACGGCGCCCTTCGGTGAAACGGCGTGGGTGTCGAACCCGGACTCGGTGGCGATCAGGGCCTGCAGCAGTTCGTAGTCAATTCCGTGCGTCACGGAAGCTTCGCGCAGCAAATACTTGACCGCCTTGTAGTTGGGCGATACATCAAAAAAGGCCAGCAATTTGGGCGGTGCCCCCACCGCGCCCGCCGCTGCTCCAGTATTGCCTGCATTGAAGCTCTCGCCCCCGCGAAAAAACAGTTCGTAGCGCTCGTCCAGCTGGGTTGCCGAAAAGTGCGCCGTACCCTGCGCGTTGACATAGCCCCAGACATCGGCACGGGCAGGCGAGGCCTGCAAAGCCGCGAGCACCATGACCAGCAAGGGCAAACCCAGCGCGCGCCAGCGGGCAACCCAGCCCAAAGTTGGCCGTGTCAACAACGAAAACAACTTGGCGCAAGAATTCATCAAATATCGATTTCTACGGCATCGCCGTGCAACTCCATCAGTTCGCGGCGCGCCGCCGCTTCACCTTTTCCCATCAGCTTGGTGATCAGGCTCTCGGTTTGAAGGAAATCCTGGTTGCCCAGCTGCACGGGCAACAGCCGGCGGGTGTCGGGGTTGAGCGTGGTGTCCCACAGTTGTTCGGCACTCATTTCGCCCAGGCCCTTGAAGCGGCTGATGCTCCAGGCATTTTCACGGACACCATCCTTGCGCAATTTATCCAATATGGCGTTCAATTCACCTTCATCAAGGGCATAGACCTTGGACGCGGGCTTTTTGCCCCGTGCCGGCGCATCCACACGAAACAATGGCGGCCTGGCGACAAAGACGTGACCCGTTTCGATCAGTTTGGGAAAGTGGCGGAAAAACAGGGTCAGCAGCAGCACCTGGATGTGCGAGCCGTCCACGTCGGCATCGCTCAGAATGCAGACCTTGCCGTAGCGCAAACCACTTAAATCCGGCGTGTCGTTCGGGCCGTGCGGGTCTACCCCGATGGCCACTGAAATATCGTGAATCTCGGTGTTGGCGAACAGGCGGTCGCGGTCCACTTCCCAGGTGTTGAGCACCTTGCCCCGCAAGGGCAAAATCGCCTGGCTTTCCTTGTCCCGGCCCATCTTGGCGCTGCCGCCGGCCGAGTCGCCTTCGACCAGAAACACCTCGTTGTGCGCCAGGTCCTTGCTTTCGCAGTCGGTCAGCTTGCCCGGCAGCACGGCAACGCCCGAGCCCTTGCGTTTTTCAACTTTCTGGCCTGCCTTCTGGCGGGTTTGCGCGGCCTTGATGGCCAGTTCAGCCAACTTTCTGCCGTACTCGACATGCTGGTTCAGCCACAACTCCAGCGCCGGGCGCACATAGCTGGAGACCAGCCGCACCGCATCGCGCGAATTCAGGCGCTCCTTGATCTGGCCCTGAAACTGCGGGTCCAGCACCTTGGCTGAGAGCACGTAGCTGGCGCGGGCGAACACATCTTCGGGCAAGAGCTTGACGCCCTTGGGCAGCAGCGAATGCAGCTCGATGAAGCTCTTGACGGCCGTAAACAGACCGTCACGCAGCCCGCTTTCGTGCGTGCCGCCGGCGCTGGTCGGAATCAGGTTGACATAACTTTCGCGCACCGGCTGGCCAAACTCGGTAAAGGCCACGCACCAGCTGGCGCCCTCGCCTTCGGCAAAACTGTCGTGCGAGGCATCGGCAAAGCCTTCTCCTTCAAACAGCGGAATCACCGGGTCGCCGGTCAGCGTCTGCATCAGGTAGTCGCGCAGGCCGCCCTTGTAGAGCCAGGTTTGTGTTTCTTTGGTTTTCTCGGTCGTCAGCGTGACACTGACGCCGGGCATCAGCACCGCCTTGCTGCGCAGCA
>NZ_JAUXNA010000305.1 GCF_030682935.1 Polaromonas sp. | reverse complement strand
CACATGGTGGTGGTTGACCAGCAGCGCCGGACCCTGATCGCACAGCCCCGTGCACGAAGTTTGGTCCACGCTCACCCGGCCGTCGGCGCTGACCTGGCCGGGCTTGATGCCCAGCCGGGCGCACAGATCGGCCATCAGGGCCTCGCTACCCAGCATGCGGTCGGTGATGTTGTCGCTGAACAGCACGCGCAAGCGACCCATCGGCCGGGTGTGAAAGAAGCGGTAGAAGCCGGCCACGCCTTCCACGTGGGCCAGGGTCAGCTTCAGTTCGCGGGCCATCGCGCTGAGCAGGGAACGGGGCAACCAGCCCATCAGAGCCTGCGTTTCCCGCAGGATCTGAACCAGCGCATGCGGGTCGCGCCCGTGGCGAGACAGCACTCGCTCGAAGGCGGCGGACTCTATGCTCATGGCGACAACTTCGCTTTCACTCTTGACATGGCAATCCCTATGCGGTGGCTCACTCAGGTTGGTTGGATAACCCTCAAAAAGCCGGGCCCTGCTTCGCCAGAAGCGGAACGACGAACCGTACGCAGTTTCGAGTTTCACGTTCAAGTCGGCGCACAAGTTGACCTGGATCAAATCCGCCGCAGGGAAATGATCAAGCATGAGTGTAGCCACTCTTGATCCACGTTCCCGGAGCGGCATTGACCTACGAGGAGAATCAGACCATGACGAAGATTTTCAGCATTGTGGCAGCCACTGATTTCTCACCTGGTTCGAGTGCGGCTGTCGAGCGTGCGGTGCAACTGGCTGTGGCGCATGGTGCGTCGTTGCGCCTGTTGCATGCGTTCGATGTGAGCGCCTGGCACAGCCTGAAGGGCGTCTTCGACCCGCAGCGTTTGACCCTGAGCCCGCCCCCGGACGTCAGGATGCAGCAGCACCTGACCGACCTGGCGGCATCGCTGATGACGCAGACCGGGCTGGAGGTCGAAGCCCGGTTCACCGTCGGCGACGCGGACAGTGCGATCAACGCATATGTGACGGCCCATGACATATCTCTGGTCGTGATCGGTTCGCGCGCCGAGCCCGCCATGCCGGGTCTGGGCAGCACCGCTTCGAAAGTGGTTCGATCACCGGCATGCCCGATCCTGATCGTGCGGTCGACAGTATCCCGGCCTTATGACAAGGTGCTCTCGGCGGTCGACATGCGCGATGGTTCGATTCGTGCAGCGTCCGGGGCCATCATGCTGTTCCCGGCAGCACACCATCACCTGCTCTATGCGGTGGACCCGGCACTGGAACGCGCCTTGTGGATGGGCGATGTTGCGAGGGAGCAGACACAGGTGCTGCACGATTCGATGCACGCAAAAGCCGTCCGGCAGCTCGAGCAGTTGGCGCAGGAGCTGACAAAGGACGCCGTGCATCAGGTCACCGCCGAGGTGGTCGATGACGTGCCGGCGCGGGCCATCGCCCTGCGCGCGGCGGCGCTGCCCGCCGATTGCGTCGCCGTGGGCCACCACGGCCAGGGCGCGGTCGCCGAGCACCTGCTGGGCAGCATGGCCCAGCATGTGTTGCACCACACCCTGCGCGACGTGCTGGTGGTGCCATGAGAGGAGTTGCGCCGCCACGCCAGTGCAGATCGGTGGGCTGCCCGGCACGCAGCCGCAGCCCGCGCCCGACAAGCCGGCCCCGCCCCGTGCGCCGGATAACAAAGCGAGCGAACCCAAGGACCCCACGGATGTGGTGCGCCCGGGGGCCGGGGCCATGGAGGTCACGGCCGAGGACGACTGCACTACTGCGGTAACGCCAGCACCACCAGCGCCCCTCGCCAGCCGGTACGGGTCAGGCGCCGCAGGGCATCGCGCAGACGCTCGCCGCCGAGCCGTGTTGTCTCTTCGGAAAACGCCGCCAGTCCATGCAGAAACAACATGACTGCTGCCAGGGCCGAGAAGATCAAGGTGAGCAGCGCATTCATTCACATGCTCCGCACATGCAAGCGACGCAGTACGAACTTTTCCACCTCGACCGCGAGAAACTTGACGAGGCCCAGCGTGAGGATGACGAGCCAGGACGCGGCATCCAGCGCCGCCGTCTGGAACACCTGTTGCATTGGCGGGGCGTAGGTGAGAAGGAGTTGGAACGCGATCAGCAGCGCGCACATCCAGAGGGCGATCTTGTTGCCGGTGAGTATGTCCCGTGTGAAAGCGGACGCGGTGAAGTGCCGCACATTGAAAAGATACACCAGCTCGCCCAAAACCAGCATGTTGACCGCAGCCGTGCGCGCCACCTCAAGGCTGCTGCCGCGCGCGATTTCCCATTCGAACACGGCGAAAGTCACCGCGATCATGAGCAGGCTCACGTAGGCGATGCGCACGCCCAGTATCCGTGTGATCAGGGGTTCCGAGGGCTTGCGCGGCGAACGGCGCATGACACCCGGCTCGGCTGGCTCGAAGGCCAGTGCCAGGGACAGTGTGACCGCTGTGATCATGTTGACCCACAAAATCTGGCCGGCCGTGACTGGCAGTGGCACGCCAGCGAAGACCGCCAGCAGGATGACGCCTGCCTCGCCGCCGCTGGTGGGCAGGATGAAGAGCAGTGACTTTTTGATGTTGTCAAACACCACCCGGCCCTCGCGTACGGCACGGGCAATGGTGGCGAAATTGTCATCGGTGAGCACCAGATCAGCGGCTTCTCGGGCGGCATCGGTTCCCTTGTGTCCCATGGCCACGCCGATGTCGGCGGCCTTGAGCGCGGGCGCGTCATTGACACCATCGCCGGTCATGGCAACCAGCTCGCCTTGGGCCTGCAAGGCGGCTACCAGACGCAGCTTGTGCTCGGGACTGGCACGGGCGAATACGTCGGTTTCCAGAGCGACGCGCTGGAGTGACTGATCGTCCAGTGACTCCACCGTTTCTCCGGTGAGGGCGTGATCAGCGCTCAGCCCCAATTGCCGACCGATGGCCGCCGCGGTGACGACGTGGTCGCCCGTGATCATTTTGACGCGCACCCCGGCGCGCTGGCATTCGGCAACCGCCGCAATGGCTTCCTCCCGCGGCGGATCGATGAGGCCGACCAGCCCCAGCAAGGTGAAGCGCCGGGTGATGTCGGCCATGGACAACGCTGTCGTGCCGGCTCGCATGTCACAGCGCGCCAGCGCCAGCACGCGCTGCCCGACACGAGCTGCGTCCTCCATGCGCGCTTCCCAGGCGGTGCCATTGCGTAATGGGTCGCTGGCATCCTGCACGCACAGGCCGAGTACGTGCTCCGGGGCACCCTTGAGCAAAACGAAGGCATGGCCCGCGTGGTCATGATGCAGTGTGGCCATGAAGCGGTGTTCCGACTCGAACGGGATTTCGTCGATCCGGGGCGTGGATGTGGCAGTTTCGATTGGATCCAGTCCAGCCTTGTGGGCGAGTGTCAGCAAAGCCCCTTCGGTGGGGTCGCCCACAAGTTGCCAGCCTTTGGCAGCATCGTGCTTGAGTTGTGCATCGTTGCACAGCAGTGCGCATCGAGCCAAGTCTTGCAGCGCCTCATCCTGCGCAGCTTCCACGGGCACACCGTCGCAGTGAAACCCCCCCTCTGGCGCATAGCCGGCACCCGTCACGTCCAGGGTGTGATTGGGCAGCATGACCCGCACTGCGGTCATCTCGTTCTTGGTGAGCGTGCCGGTCTTGTCCGAGCAGATCACTGTGACCGAACCCAGGGTCTCCACGGCCGGCAAACGCCGCACGATGGCGTTCTTGCGAGCCATCGTGCGGGTACCAATGGCCAGCACGATGGTCACGATAGCCGGCAAGCCCTCGGGGATGGCTGCCACCGTTAACCCCACCACCGCCAGAAAAATATCGAGCATCGGCATCTCGCGTACGAAATACCCGAAGAGAAAGGTGATCAGCCCTGCCGCCAGAATGAACAGCGTGATCTGGCGAGCGAACTGATCAAGCCGGCGCGTCAGTGGCGTGACCAGTGTCTGCACCTCACCCACGAGCGTGCCGATGCGACCAATTTCGCTCAACTGTCCCGTGCTGACCACCAGACCGTGCGCCTGGCCGAAGCTGACCACCGTGCCGGAATAGGCCATGCAGGTTCGATCGCCGATGGACGCGTCGCTGCCCACGGGTTCTGTGCCCTTGTCCACAGGCATCGATTCGCCAGTAAGGGCCGCTTCGTTGACCCGCAGGTTCTTCACCCGCACCAGACGCAGGTCGGCGGGTACCCGCACACCAGACTCCAGCAGCACGATATCGCCCGGCACCAGCAGGGCAGCGTCTATCTCGTGTCGCTCGCCCTCGCGCAGCACGGTGGCACGGCTGGCCAGCATGGCGCGTACGGCATTCAGCGCCTTCTCTGCTTTGCCTTCTTGAATGAATCCGATGAGAGCATTGATCAATACCACGCCAGCAATCACGCCCGCGTCCACATAGTCTTTTAGAGCGAATGTGACGGCCCCTGCGACCAGCAGCACATAGATCAGGGGATTGTGAAGCTGCAGGGCCAAGCGCAGCCAGGGTCCACGTCGCTTGGATGCTGGCAGGCTGTTGCGGCCATATTGCTCTAAACGGCGGGAAACTTCCTCGCCGCTCAGGCCCGTGTTGGCGGTGACAGACAGGGTCTGCAGCGCCTCGGACTCTGACAGCGTGTGCCAGACGGACCTGTGATCGGACACTGGAGATTGAAGCGGCATTTTGGAAACCTGATGGATAGAACGTCATCTTATCGACACTCCTGTCAGTTTTGCTGTCCTGTCTCCCGGTTCCCCGGACATGGCGGTGTTTTGAACAACAATAGCGCCCTGGGAGAAATTGCTTTGAATGACGTTTTGCTGTGGCTTGTCTTGGCGCTGGCCGTTTTGAATGGGTTGGTATTGTTGTGGCTGGCCTTGCGCCGCTCGGATGCTGCGGGGGTTTTGGCGGCAGAGCAGGGCAAGGCCGAGTTGCTGGCGGCTGTGCAGGGTAGCTCCGAACGCATGGAGCGTGAACTGCGACGCGAGATCAGCGAATCATCACGCAGTGGCCGGCAGGAGCTCAACACGACGTTTGCGACCTTTCAGCAAACGTTGGTGCAGCAAAGTTCAGAAGCCATTCGCACGCAAAACGCGCAGATTGATGCGTTTGCGCAGCAACTCACGCTATTGCAAAAAACTCTGTCGGACACCCTGACCACGCAGCTGCAATCGGTCAGCGAATCCAATGCCCGCCGCATGGTGGAAGTGCGGGAAACGCTGGAAAAGCAGCTGGCACAACTGCAGCAAACCAATTCGGCCAAGCTCGACGAGATGCGCAAGACCGTTGATGAAAAACTCCAAACCACGCTCGAAACGCGCCTGGGCGAGAGCTTCAAGCAGGTCGCGGACCGGCTGGAACAGGTGCACAAGGGTCTGGGTGAAATGCAGACTTTGGCGCAGGGGGTCGGTGACCTCAAGCATTTGCTGACCAATGTCAAAACGCGCGGCATCTTTGGCGAGGCCCAACTGGCGGGTTTGCTGGAGCAGGTGTTTACCGTCGATCAGTACGCAGCGCAGATCGTCACATGCCCTGGCGGAAAAAACCCGGTCGACTTCGCCATCAAGCTGCCGGGGCGTTCCGATTCGGGTGAACCACTGTGGCTGCCGATTGATGCGAAATTTCCCAACGAAGATTATGAGCGCCTGCTTGATGCGCAGCAGCGCGCGGATGTGCCTGGCGCTGAAATGGCTGGCAAAGCGCTGGAAATCCGGATCCGGCTCGAGGCCAAATCGATGTCGGAAAAATACATAGCGCCGCCGTACACCACGGACTTCGCCATCCTGTTTTTGCCAACCGAGGGCTTGTATGCGGAAGTGCTGCGCCGCCCCGGCCTGATGGAGAGCCTGCAGCGCGACCACCGCATCACGCTGGCCGGTCCCACGACGCTGCTGGCCATGCTCAGTTCGCTGCAAATGGGCTTCAGGACGCTGGCGCTTGAGAAGCGCTCCAGCGAGGTGTGGCAGGTGCTGGGCGCCGTCAAGACCGAGTTTGGCAAGTTCGGCGACGTGCTGGCCAAGGTGAAGTCACAGACCGAAACCGTGCTCAATACCCTGAGCAGCGCCGAGCAGCGCAGCCGCGTCATGGGCAAGGCCTTGCGCAACGTCGAGGCATTGCCCGAGCTCGAGTCGGCCCGCTTGATTCCGATGGACAAGGACCCGGACGATAGCTGAGGCGCCCCGGGGGCTGCCGGTTACAGTTCGTAAAATGTTTTGATTGCGTCCCAGGCCAGCTGCGGGTCATCGACGTACTGAAAGAGCTCGAGGTCTTCCCGCTTGATTGCGCCTTCTTCAATCAGCACTTCAAAGTTGAAGAGCCGTTTCCAGTACTCGGAACCGAAAAGAATGATGGGCACGGGCTTGGCCTTGCGGGTCTGCACCAGGGTGATGATTTCAAACAGTTCGTCGAGCGTTCCGAACCCGCCCGGAAAAGCCACCAGCGCTTTGGCGCGCATCATGAAGTGCATTTTGCGCAGGGCGAAGTAGTGAAACTTGAAGTTCAGCGACGGCGAGATGTAGGAGTTGGCCGATTGCTCGTACGGCAACACAATGTTGAGTCCCACGTTGAGGGCGCCCATTTCCTGGGCGCCGCGGTTGGCCGCCTCCATGATGCCAGGGCCGCCGCCCGTGCAGATGAACAACTGCTCTGAAGGGGGGCGCGGGTTGCTGTAGGTCGCTACGATGCGCGCAAACAGGCGGGCCTGCTCGTAGTAATGGGCGTTGCGCACATGGCGGCGGGCCATCGTCAGCGCTTCCTCATCGCCGCTTTCCTCGGCCAGCTTCAGGGCTGCGCTGGCCTGCTCGGGCGCGGGAAAGCGTGCGCTGCCAAACACCACGATGGTGTTTTCAACCCCTAGCGCTTGCTGGTCGATCTCGGGCTTGAGCATTTCAAGCTGAAAGCGGATGCCGCGCGTTTCGCGCCGCAGCAAAAATTCCGGGTCGGCAAACGCCAGGCGATTGGCATCGGGCCGCAGCGGTGTCGTGTCCTTGGACAGCGCTTGCAGTTCAGCCCAGGCGTTCGCCAGGCGGTCTTCGGAGAGGTCTTGATTTTGTTCCATGCGCCATTGTCAACGAGTGAAAGGATTATTTCCGCGGGCCACAGCCAAACAAAAAAGGCTCCATGAGGAGCCTTTTTCTGCGTGAGCGACAAGCCCGGGCGGCTTGACTTAGACGCGCTTGCGGTATTCGCCGGTGCGGGTGTCGATTTCAACCACATCGCCTTGCGCCACAAAAATGGGCACGCCGATTTCAAAGCCGGTCGCCAGCTTGGCGGGCTTCAGGACCTTGCCGGAGGTGTCGCCTTTGACGGCGGGCTCGGTCCAGGTGATTTCGCGCTGGACGCTGGTGGGCACTTCAACGGAAATGGCTTTTCCGTCGTAGAACACCACTTCAAGGTCCATGCCGTCTTGCAGGTAGTTCAGCGAGTCGCCCATGTTTTCGGCTTCGACTTCGTACTGGTTGAACTCTTCGTCCATGCAGATGTACATTGGGTCAGCGAAGTAGGAGTAGGTGCAGTCTTTCTTGTCCAGAATGACCTGGTCAATCTTGTCGTCGGCCTTGAACACGACTTCAGTGTTGAAGTTGGCGATCAGGCTTTTGAGCTTCATGCGCACGGTGGCGGAATTGCGCCCACCGCGGCTGTATTCGGTCTTGAGCACGACCATCGGGTCTTTGCCATTCATGATGACGTTACCAGCGCGGATTTCTTGAGCGATTTTCATAGCAGTTTTACTGAGGTAGTAGGCCGCTGAACCTGGGCACTGGCTTGCACCTGTGGGCTGGTCTGCGGCGGGTTATGGCGAGTTATGTGCCGAATTTGTGCCGAATTTGTGGCAAATTATGCGGCTGGCCTCAATGAGCTGGTCCGCGAAACTCTTGATTTTAACGGTTTTTTGCAACAAAGCGAAGCAGGCGGGTGCCCAGATCGTCCTGGCGCATCAGCCGGGAGCGAATCGCGCGAGCCCAGGTTTGCCAGGCGTGCAGGTCCGTCAGGTCCGCCTCGGTGCCGCCCAGGGCCTGATGGCAGACGCTTTGTGCATTCCAGCGGGCATGAAACGCCCGCAGCGAGGGCGGCGCCTCCAGCCGGTCCAGAAAGGCGTGCAGCTTGGCCAGATGCGCATCGTCGTCCTGGGGGTAAATCTGCCAGACAAAGGCTTGACCCGCCCAGAGGGCGCGCACCACGGAGTCCTCGCCCCGCACAAAATTCAGGTCGCAGGCCCACAGCAGGTGGTCGTAGTCGCGCTGCGTGAGCAGCGGGAGATATGAAATTGATAGCTGTTCGATCCCGTCCTTATTGGGCTGGAGGCCTATTTTGTTATTAAAAATGGCCTTGACGGCGTTTTGGGCCCGTCCGGCCGCCACCAGCAGACGCACGGGCTGCCCGTCCAGCCCATGCTGTGCCAGTTGCGCCAGCAGCCGGGCCAGCGCAGGCGGCTCGTAGCAAAACAGTGAAACCAGCTTTTCGCCTGTCCACGGAATGCCCTGGTTCGCCAGCCAGGCGCTGCGGTCAAACCGGGCTTGCCGCTCGGCCAGATCGGGTTCGCGCAGCAGCCCGCCAGTCGCTTCGGTAAAACCGGGGTAATAAAACCACTTGATCCAGCCCGCCGCCGGGCCGCTTTGCACCGGCGAGGGCATGGCGTGGCAGCGCTCGACGTAGGGTTCAGCCGACAGGTATTCGAGGTTGATCCACAAGGGTTTAAGGCCTCCAGCCCCTACAGAATAAGCGCAAGAAGCTATGAATTCAGGAGCGATCTCGCAGCCGAACGCTTCCACCATCACGTCTGATGGCTGCTGCGCCAGGCCCGCATCGTGCAGGTCGAGCGGCTCGGTCCAGCGCAGCACGCGAACGCCAGGGCAGCCCGCTGGCGCCATCCAGGCCAGCGCGGAAGCATCATCGGCCCACAGCCGCACCCGGTGGCCGCGCGTGGCCAGATCGGCAGCCAGGCGCCAGCACACCCCAATGTCCCCGAAGTTGTCGATGACTTTGCAAAAAATGTCCCACTGCAGGCTGCGATTCATGGAAGGATTGTCCACAATACGGGACGCCTATCTTATTGTTTCCATGTCCAAAGCCCACGAATTCGATCCCCAGTTGCTCAGCGAAGTAGCGGCGCTGCCAGCGCTGCCTGGCGTTTACCGCTATTTTGATGCGCAGGACGGCGTGCTCTACGTCGGCAAAGCGCGCAACCTGAAAAAGCGCGTGACCAGCTATTTCCAGAAGAACCACGGCGGCACGCGCATTGGCCACATGGTGACCAAGATCGTCCGCATGGAAACCACGGTGGTGCGCTCTGAAGCCGAAGCACTGCTGCTGGAAAACAACCTGATCAAGACGCTCAACCCGAAATACAACATCCTGTTTCGGGACGACAAGAGCTATCCCTACCTGAAATTGACCGGCGCGCAGGCCGCGCAGGAGGGCGCATCGCCGTCGGGTGCGGCCTTCCCGCGGATTGCCTACTACCGCGGTGCGGTCGAAAAAAAGCACCGCTACTTCGGTCCTTACCCCAGCGCCTGGGCGGTCAAGGACACGATCTTGCTGCTGCAAAAAGTGTTCAAGCTGCGTACCTGCGAAGACACGGTGTTCAACAACCGCACCCGGCCGTGCCTGCTGTACCAGATCAAGCGCTGCTCCGCGCCCTGCGTGGGCCATGTGTCGCCCGAGCAGTACGCGCTGGACACGGCCAACGCCGAGCGCTTTTTGCAGGGCCAGACGCAGGAAATCCTGACCGATCTGGAGCAAAAAATGCTGGCGCACGCCGACAGGCTGGAGTTCGAGCAGGCCGCCGAGCTGCGCAACCAGATTTCGGCGCTGTCCAAGGTGCTGCACCAGCAGTCCATGGAAATCAGCGGCAGCAACGGGGATGTGGACGTGGACATTCTGGCGGTGAAGGTGCAGGGCGGCAAAGCCTGCGTCAACCTGGCGATGGTGCGCGGCGGCCGCCATCTGGGGGACCGGCCTTATTTTCCGACGCATGTGGAAAACGCCACCGACGCCGCTGCGCTGGATGCCGAATTTGATGCGCCTGCCAGTCCGGTCAAGGAGAAATCACTGGAAGCACTGGTGCTCGAAGCCTTCATTGCGCAGCATTACATCGATGTGCCGGTGCCGCCGACGTTGGTGTGCAGCGAACCGGTGGACAAGGACTTGATCCAGGCGCTGGCCGCGCAGACGGGCAGCAGGATCACGGTGGTTCATCAGCCGCGCGAGCAGCGCCGCATCTGGCTGGAGATGGCCCAGAAAAATGCCGGCCTTCAGCTGGCCCGCCTGCTGGCCGAGCAGGGTTCGCAGCAGGCGCGTACCCGTGCCCTGGCCGAAGCGCTGGAGCTGCCGCTGGACAACCTGGACGCGTTGCGCATCGAGTGTTTTGACATCTCGCACACGGCGGGTGAGTCGACCCAGGCGTCATGCGTGGTGTTTAAAGAGCACAAGATGCAAAACAGCGAATACCGCCGTTACAACATTGAGGGCATCACCCCCGGTGACGACTATGCGGCCATGCGCCAGGTGTTGACGCGCCGCTACACCAAGCTGGCCGAAGCGGCGCGCAACGGCGACGCCACGCTGCCAGACCTGGTGCTGGTCGATGGCGGCAAGGGCCAGGTGTCCATGGCCAGGCAGGTGTTTGCAGAACTGGGTCTGGATCTGGGCCTGATTGCCGGTGTTGAAAAAGGCGAGGGCCGCAAGGTGGGCCTGGAAGAGCTGGTGTTTGCCGATGGGCGCGACAAGGTCTACCTGGGCCGGGATTCGGCGGCGCTGATGCTGATTGCGCAAATCAGGGACGAAGCCCACCGCTTTGCCATCACCGGCATGCGGGCCAGGCGGGCCCAGGTGCGGGTGGGCGGCAGCAAGCTGGAAGATATTCCAGGCATTGGGCCCAAGCGGCGTGCCAGCTTGTTGCAGCGTTTTGGCGGCGTTCGCGGCATCGCGTCCGCCAGCGCCGAAGACATCGCCACGGTGGACGGCATTTCGAAAGACCTCGCCGAAGAAATTTACCGCGCATTGCATTGAGGCGGTTTGCAGGCCAGGCCAGACGTTTTTGCGCAACGAAGCGCCCCATTTCGGCCTGCGCTGCACGCCCTGCCGTCCAAGAGCCCATTGCCCATGCCAAAATCGGGCCATGTTCCTGACCATTCCCACCCTGATGACCTGGACCCGCATCGTTGCGATTCCGCTGATCGTGGGGGTTTTCTACCTAGACCTTCCGCCCGGCGAGCGCAATCTCATTGCGACCGTGATGTTTATTGTCTTTGCGGCGACCGACTGGCTCGATGGTTTTCTGGCGCGCAGGCTGAACCAGACCTCCTCGTTTGGTGCCTTCCTTGATCCTGTCGCCGACAAGATTCTGGTGTGCGCGTCCCTGCTGGTGCTGGTGCATCTGCAGCGCGCCGATGTGTTCGTGGCGCTCATCATCATCGGCCGGGAAATAGCGATTTCAGCGCTGCGCGAGTGGATGGCCCAGATTGGCGCGTCCCGCAGTGTTGCCGTGCACATGGTCGGCAAGGTCAAGACCACGGTGCAGATGATTGCGATCCCCTTCCTGCTGTTCGATGGCATGCTGTTTGGCGTGATCAATACCCCTGTGTGGGGAACCTGGCTGATCTGGGTTTCTGCCATCCTGACGGTCTGGTCCATGGCGTATTACCTGAAAAAAGCCATTCCGGAAATCCGCGCCCGGACTAAATGAGCCGTTTTTGAGCAACGCGTTTTCCTCTCCGGCCCTGATTCGGGCCATGCCCGCCGTGTTCGTGCTGATCTGGAGCACCGGCTTCATTGTGGCCAAATTCGGTTTGCCTTTCGCGCCGCCGCTGACTTTTCTGGCGATCCGCTACATCCTGTCAATTGTTTGCTTTCTGGTCTGGATCAGGTTCACCCGCGCCCGCTGGCCGCAGGGCCGCCAGCAGTGGCTGCATCTGGCCGTCACGGGGATGCTGATGCATGCGGGCTATCTGGGCGGTGTCTGGGTCGCCGTCAAGGGCGGCATGGGCTCGGGACTGGCGGCGCTGATTGTGGGCTTGCAGCCGGTGCTGACGGCGCTGTGGGTCTCGTGGGCGGGCTTGTCCGGGGACCCGGCGGCGGAACGCAAGGTGACACCCCGGCAGTGGACGGGTCTGGTCCTGGGGCTGGGCGGTCTGTTGCTGGTGGTCGCCCGCAAATTCGGCACCGGCAGTGAAGTCACGCTGCTGACCCTGGGCTGCGCCGTGTTTGCGCTGCTCAGCATCACGGTGGGCACGCTGTACCAGAAGCGGTTTGTGCAGCCAACGGATGTACGCAGCGCCAATGCCATTCAGCTGGGCGCCGCCTTGCTGGTGACCTTGCCCCTGATCTTTCTGGAAACGGAATCGATCGTCTGGAACCTGTCGTTCATGGGCGCCATGGCCTGGTCGGTGCTTGCGCTCACGCTGGGCGGCAGCTCGCTGCTTTACCTGCTGATTCAGCGCGGTGCGGCCACTGCGGTGACCAGTTTGCTCTACCTGGTGCCGCCCACCACCGCCCTGATGGCGTGGGTGTTGTTCGGCGAAGCCATCACCACGACCACCGTGGTGGGCACCGCACTCACGGCGCTGGGCGTGAGCCTGGTGGTGCGGCCCGCGAAGCCAGAGGCCGCGTAGTTTCCCAGGGCGCACCCTGGAACTGGGCGACCAAAAAGTCGATGAGCAAGCGGATGCGCCGGGGTGAATCCGGGCGCAAGGGTGCGAGCCAGTGAATATCGGCCTCAAGCATGGCGTAGCCTGGCAATACGCGCACCAGCTCGCCGCTGGCCAGTTGGGGTGCAATGTCCCAGAGGCTGCGCAGCATGATGCCGCGGCCCGCCAGGCACCAGTCCCGCACCAGTTCGCCGGAGTTGCTCGACAGCGGTCCGCGCACGCGCACCCGCTCGGGTGCCGCCTCTTGCGCTTGGTGCAAGGTCCACACGTCAAAGCGTTGCCCCGGGGCGTTGCCGTTTTCGCGCACGATCAGGCAGGCGTGGTCCTGAAGCGCTTCCAGGTTGGATGGTGCCCCGTATTGCGTGAGGTAGTGGGGTGCGGCCACCAGGACGCGCTGGTTGCTCGCCAGCCGGCGTGACACCCATTGCGCCGCCTGCCGATCCGCTACCGCCCAGAGCCAGATGGCACCGTCATAGCCGTCGAGCGCGAGGTCGGGCAGCTGCTCGGTCAGTTGCAGCTGGATGTCGATGCGCGGGTAGCGTTCCTGAAAGCGGGCCAGCGCCGGCCCCAGCCATAAGCGGCCGAAGCCGAAAGTAGCCGCCAGCCGGATCAGGCCTGTCGGTTCGGCCTTTCGCTCCTGCAGTTCGGCTTCCAGCGCCGTAAAGCCCTGCAGCAGGATGGCAGCATGCTCACACAGGGTTTCGCCCTCTGCGGTGGGGCTGACGCGCCGGGTGGTGCGCTGGAACAAGCGCTGGCCCAGCCGCGCCTCCAGTGCGGCGAGCCGCTTGGTCACGGCAGGGGGCGCCACATCCAGGCTGCGTGCGGCGCCCGCCAGGCTGCCATGCGTGCGCACCGCCAGCACGAGCTCCAGGTCACTGCGTTCCATTCATTCCCTTGGGGTAATAATCAATTGCCGTATTGTTGCTTGAATAAAGCCTGTTGCTGCAACAAAATCTGCTTCAAATCAGGACGCGGCGCAACACCTGATCTTTTCAAAAAAACCGAAACAGAGGAATATCTCCATGGGCAAGCACATCGGAAAAAAGAGAATCGCAGTCATCGCGGGTGACGGCATTGGCAAGGAAGTGATGCCCGAGGGTATTCGCGTGCTGGAGGCCGCTGCCGTCAAGTACGGCATTGACCTGCAATTCGATCATTTCGATTTCTCCAGCTGGGACTATTTTGAGAAGCACGGCAAGATGCTGCCCGACGACTGGAAAGACCAGATCGGCGGGCATGACGCGATTTACTTTGGCGCAGTGGGCTGGCCCGACAAAATTGCCGACCATGTGTCGCTGTGGGGCTCGCTGCTGCTGTTTCGGCGCGAGTTTGACCAATACATCAACCTGCGCCCTGCGCGGCTGATGCCCGGCATCATTGCGCCGGTGGTCAGGCGTGACGGCAGCCCGCGCCAGCCCGGTGAGATTGACTTTTACATCGTGCGTGAAAACACCGAGGGCGAGTACTCCAGCATTGGTGGCAAGGCGTTTCCGGGGACCGATCGCGAGTTTGTGCTGCAGGAGTCGGTGTTCACCCGCATCGGCGTGGACCGCGTGCTGAAGTTTGCGTTCGAGCTGGCGCAGTCCCGCCCCAAAAAGCACCTGACCAGCGCCACCAAGTCCAATGGCATTTCAATTTCCATGCCGTATTGGGACGAGCGTGTGGTCGAGATGGCCAAAAACTATCCGGCCATCCAGCTGGACAAGTTTCACATTGACATCCTGACCGCGCACTTTGTGCAGCGCCCCGACTTTTTTGACGTGGTGGTGGCCAGCAACCTGTTCGGCGACATCCTGAGCGACCTGGGGCCTGCCTGCACCGGAACCATCGGGATTGCACCCAGCGCCAACCTCAACCCGGAGCGCAAGTTTCCCTCGCTGTTCGAGCCAGTTCATGGCTCTGCACCCGACATTGCAGGGCGCAACATTGCCAACCCGATTGGCCAGATCTGGTGCGGCGCCATGATGCTGGAGTTCCTGGGATACAAGGAGGCCCACGACGGCATTCTCGCTGCCATTGAAAAAGTTTTGCGTCCTGAAAATGGTGCGCCACGTACGCCTGATTTGGGCGGCCAGGCCGGCACCGCGGATGTCGGGAAAGCCATTGCCGCAGCGCTGGATGTGGGGTAACGGATGGTTTTGTCAAGCATGAAAATTAAGCGCCCGGTGCAAGGTCAAGTCCTGAAAGCGTGAAAAAAGGGACTAGAATTTGCGTCCTCACGCTGTAAAAAATAGCTGCTGTATTGACAGGTTAGAAGTCCATGGCTCTAATCGGAAGCGGCAGAAAACCTGCACACGCAACTCCCGCTGGCACCACGATGTCGCGGGAGATATTTTTTAGAGACAATCAGATTAACTTACCAAATAACGAGGGGCTCCTTGTGAACAAGACTGAACTGATCGAGCACATTGCCAAAAATGCTGATATTTCCAAGGCTGCCGCCACGCGCGCTCTGGAGTCAACCATTGGTGCCGTAAAAGCAACCCTGAAAAAAGGAGGCTCTGTGTCTCTGGTCGGTTTTGGTACATTTGCTGTGGGCAAACGCGCTGCCCGCACGGGTCGCAACCCGCGTACCGGCGATGCGATTAAAATCAAGGCTGCCAAGGTTCCAAAGTTCCGTCCGGGCAAAGCGCTCAAGGATGCTTTGAACTGATGTAGAAATTTAAAGTGGGGTGCTTAGCTCAGTTGGTAGAGCAGCGCCCTTACACGGCGTAGGTCGGCGGTTCGAGCCCGTCAGCACCCACCAGTTACCTGTTTTAAGAAGTCCAAGGAAGTCTAAAAACCCGCACAGCTACAAGCTCTGCGGGTTTTT
>NZ_JAUXNA010000289.1 GCF_030682935.1 Polaromonas sp. | reverse complement strand
CCCGACTGTCCAAACCCCGAAATGCTGGCGTACACCAGACGCGGGTTGTCTACGCTCAGGGTTTCGTAGTCGATGCCGAGGCGGAACTTGACGTCGGGGCGGAAGTTTTCCACCACCACGTCAGCGCCGGCGATCAGGCGCTTGAGCACGCTGATGCCTTCGGCCTCTTTCAGGTTGAGGGTGATCGAGCGCTTGTTGCGGTGCGTGTACTGGTAATCCGAGCCTTCTTGCCCGCCCAGCGTGTCGTCGCCGCGCATGTGCTCGGGCATCTGCACCTGGATCACGTCCGCCCCCCAGTCGGCCAGCTGGCGGCAGGCGGTCGGGCCGGCCCGGACCTGGGTGAGATCCACCACGCGAAAGCGCTGGAGTGCGGAAGAAGCAGGCATGTGAGGCATGGTTGAAACCCAGGGGAAAAACACAAAAACAAAGCGCAAGTGTCCTCTCTTCAAACCAAAAGTGTCAACACTTTTTTAATAAAAGAGAACACTTTTCGACGTCCCAGGCTTCTCGCTGCTTTTTTCAGTTACCATCCCGATGCCCGTTTCATGCGCCCATGTCGTGCGCAACCGGCCCCTCCAGCCATGATTTCACCCAAAGAAAAGCCCGAGCAGGGACTGCCGCTCTTCATTGCGGATGAGCTCAAGCACCTGATTTATACGGGCGCGCTCAAACCCGGCGAACGCCTTAATGAGGCGGCTCTGGCGTTGCGCATGGGTACCAGCCGCGGCCCCATACGCGAGGCCATTCGCATGCTCACGGGCTTGGGGCTCGTGAAGGCGGTCGTCAACCGCGGCGTCTTTGTGCGGCAGATATCGGTGCGCGAAATGCTGGAGATCTACGACTTGCGCGCCCTGGTCTTCGGCTTTGCCGCCGAGCGCGCGACCGAACATGTCAATGAAGAACACAAGCAGCAGTTCGAGCTGTTGCTCGCCCAGATGGATGCCGCCTGCGACGCCGAAGACGCCGACCGCTACTACGATCTGAACCTGCAGTTTCACGCCCTGATCCTGCGCCTGTCAAACAACCAGCGGGCCCATGAAACCTATGATGACTACGTCAAGGAACTGCACCTGTTCAGGCGCCGTTACTTCAATTCACCCGGCAACATGCGGCGCTCCAACATCGAGCACCGGTCGATCTACGAGGCCATCATCAAAGGCGCCAGGGCCAAGGCGAAATCAGCT
>NZ_JAUXNA010000283.1 GCF_030682935.1 Polaromonas sp. | reverse complement strand
GACCAAAAAGCCGCATTGCGTGCTGCTGCTCGACGAAATCGAAAAAGCGCACCCTGACATCTTCAACGTGCTGCTGCAGGTCATGGACCATGGCACGCTGACGGATAACAACGGGCGCAAGGCCGATTTCCGCAACGTGATCATCGTCATGACGACCAATGCGGGCGCCGAGACGATGAACAAGGCAACGATTGGCTTTACCAACCCGCGCGAGGCTGGCGACGAAATGGCGGACATCAAACGCCTGTTCACGCCCGAGTTCCGTAACCGCCTTGATGCGGTGGTGAGTTTCAAGGCGCTGGACGAGACCGTCATCCTGCGCGTGGTCGACAATTTCCTGATGCAACTCGAGACGCAGCTGGCCGAGAAGAAAGTGGAGGTGACTTTCACCGACACGCTTCGCAAATACCTGGCCAAGAAGGGGTTTGATCCGCTCATGGGTGCCCGTCCGATGCAGCGCCTGATCCAGGACACGATTCGTCGTGCGCTGGCAGATGAGTTGCTGTTCGGACGCCTGATGGACGGCGGCCGCCTGACCGTGGACATGAAGGTGAGCACCGACGAAAAAGGCGTGGAAACGGGGGAAGTCCAGCTCGACATCCAGCCATTGCCCAAGAAAGAAGGCCGCTCCAAGCCCGAGGCGGAAGCCGCCGCCGCCAGCTGATCGTGCAGATTTTCTGAGCGCAGCCTGAAAAGGCTGAAAAGACCTGAAAGGCCGGTAGCATCACGTTATCGGCCTTTTCTTATGGTGCTATTAAATTTATAGCTGCTGTCGCCCGGAATGATTGGGCTAGAGGCTTATTTTGCTTGAAAAATACTGAAAACCACGCTATGGCTCCGCACACCTTTCTTTGGCATGACTACGAGACCTTTGGACTCAATACCCGCCGCGACCGGCCCTCGCAGTTTGCAGGCATCCGCACCGACGCCGAACTGAACGAAGTCGGTGAGCCGCTGATGCTGTACTGCCAGCCCGCCAACGACTACCTGCCCGACCCGGCGTCCTGCCTGATCACCGGCATCACGCCGCAGCATTGCCTGCAGCACGGCATTGCCGAGCACGCGTTTGCGATGCGGATCGAGCAGGTTCTGGGGCAGCCCGGCACCATAGGCGTGGGCTACAACACCATCCGCTTTGACGATGAAGTGACGCGGCACCTGTTTTGGCGCAACCTGATCGATCCGTATGCGCGCGAGTGGCAAAACGACTGCGGCCGCTGGGATTTGCTGGACGTGGTGCGCATGGCCTATGCGCTGCGCCCCGAGGGCATCGTCTGGCCGATCAAGCAGGACGGCCCCCACATCGGCAAGCCCAGCTTCAAGCTGGAAGACCTGGCGCGCGCCAACGGACTGCTGCATGAGGCGGCCCATGACGCCTTGTCGGACGTGCGCGCCACCATTGCGCTGGCGCGCCTGATTCGCACGGCGCAGCCCAAGCTGTTCGATTTTTGCCTGGGTCTGCACAAGAAAGACCGTGTGGCGGCCGAACTGGGCTTGCCCGCCAGCCGCCAGACGGCGCGGCCTTTTCTGCATGTGTCGGGCATGTTTCCGTCCGAGCGTGGCTGCCTGGCCGTGATGTGGCCGCTGGCGACGCATCCGACCAATAAAAACGAGCTGCTGGCCTGGGACCTGGCGCATGACCCGAGCGAGTTGCCGCTGCTCGATGTGGCCACGCTGCGCCTGCGCCTGTTCAGCAAGTCGGCTGATTTGCCTGAAGGGGTGATGCGCCTGCCGCTCAAGTCGGTTCACCTCAACAAATCACCGATGGTGGTGCGCAAGCTGCAAACCCTGAGCCCCGAGATGGCGACGAAGTGGGGTATCGACATGGAAGCCGCCCTGCGCCATGCCGAAATTGCGGCAGGCCTGCCCGATATGAGCGCCATCTGGCCCGAGGTGTTTCAGCGTCCCGCTGCTGCCACGCCCGATGTGGACGAAGACCTGTACGGGGGCTTCATTGGCAACACGGACCGCCGCCGCCTGAACCAGTTGCGCGCTCTGCCGCCTGCCGAACTGGCGCACAGCCGCATGGGCTTTGACGACGAGCGCCTGCAGGAGTTGCTGTTTCGTTATCGCGCGCGCAACTTCGCCGAAACGCTGACGCCCGAAGAAACCGAGCGCTGGGAAGCCCATCGCGCCGCGCGGCTGCTGGAAGGCGAGGGCGGTGCCCGCAACGTGGACGCGCTGTTTGCCGAGATCGACACCCTGCAGGAAACCGCCGACGAGCGGGGCGAGGCGATTTTGGGGGCCTTGTATGACTACGCCGAGGCGATTACACCGGAAGCCTGAAGGTGGCCCGATGAAAACGAAGGAACTATTTAATTGATAGCTGCTAACGCCCGTGCTGTATAGGCTGGAGGCCTAAAACGCTTAAATTTTTATCCATCAAGTTGAGCTTGCTGGATGCAAATGCGGAGCCGCTGCGCCCGGCCTGCCAGGGCGGGTATTTCTCCATGACTTGTTGAAACAGCGCGCTGGACTCCCAGCGCCTCAGCCATGCGCAAAGCCCGGGCCAGGGCTGGGCCGCAAACCAGTCCGGGTCGGTATGGGAAAACTGCCGCACAAAAGGCAGGATGGCCATATCGACCAGGCTGGCAGCGGAGCGGCACAGCCAGTCGTGGCGGCTGAGCAGGCGTTCCAGTTCCATCAGCCAGCATGCGGCGCTGCTGCGATGGAATTGGGCAAAGGCTTTGTCATCGCCCGCCTGTTCCCCGGCGTAACGGTTCGGGTATTTATAGCGGTCGAGGTCGCGTTTAAACGGGCCGTCGTTGGCGGCAATCAGCGCTTGCTGGGCTTCCTGACGGGCACTGTCGCCGGTGAGCCAGCCTTCGGGATCGTGCCGTTGCAGCGCCCACTGCATGATGTCCAGGCTTTGCTCCAGCACCTCACCGCCGGGCAGCACCAGCACCGGCACGGTGGCTTTGGGCGAGGCGGCCAACATCTCAGCAGGTTTGGCCCGCAGCACAATCTCCCGCAATTCGCAGTGCTGGCCGCTCACGGCCAGCGCCAGCCGCGCGCGCATGGCGTAGGGGCAGCGCCGGAAGGAATACAAGACCGGCAGGGCGGAATCGGGTGTCACGGCGGCTTCAGGCGCTGCCCGGTTGGCGCACGCCAATATGCGCCTGGTGGCGCGCTGCCGCCAGATCAACCTGGCGCTGGCGTTCGCGGTAACCCTCTTTTTGTTGTTCCGTGGTGTGGGCATGGCAGTGCGCGCAGCTCACGCCCAGTTCGTACAGCGGCGACGCCCGGTCTTGGGTGCTTAGCGGGTCGCGGCAGGAGCGGCACAGCGTGAAGTCACCGGCATGGAGGCCATGGCCCACTGATACGCGCTCGTCGAACACAAAACACTCGCCTTGCCAGGTGCTTTGGGCCTCGGGCACGGTTTCCAGGTATTTGAGGATGCCGCCTTCGAGGTGGTAGACCTCGTCAAATCCCTTGGCGCGTAAAAATGCCGTGGATTTTTCGCAGCGGATACCGCCGGTGCAGAACATGGCGACTTTGGGTTTTTGGCCATTGACCGTTGCGAGCTTGCCACCGTCAAGCATTTCGCGTTCTACCCAGTCAGGCAGTTCGGAAAAGCTGTGGGTCGCCGGATTGATGGCGCCTTGAAAGGTGCCGATGGAGACTTCGTAGTCGTTGCGCGTGTCGACCAGCACAACTGCGGGGTCTGCCAGCAACTGGTTCCAGTCTTGCGGTTTGACATACTGGCCCGCCATGAGCGCCGGGTGCACGTCCGGCACGCCCAAGGTGACGATTTCGCGTTTGAGGCGAACCTTCATTCGGTAAAAGGGCATCTGGGCGGCATGCGCTTCCTTGTGCGTCAGCGCTGCCAGGCGCGGGTCCTGGCGCAAAAAGGCCAGTACGGCATGGACGTCTGCGGATTGTCCGGCAATCGTGCCGTTGATGCCTTCAGACGCCAGCAGCAGGGTGCCTTTGACGCCGTGGGCTTCACAGCAGGCGAGCAGCGGCGCCTGGAGTTCGGCAAAGTCCGGCAGTTCAACAAAGTTATAGAGCGCGGCGGTCAAAAAATCATGCATGGTGGTGATTTGAGGAAAAAAGTGGCAAGTCCGGGGCCTGGTGGCGTGCATCGTAACGGGCTCGGTTGCAAGGTGCGAAGCAGATAGCTCGATTATCGGGCGGCTCGCTAGCTGTAGGTTGTTGCTGATAGACAATTTTGCTGCACTGCAACAAAATAGCCAGCCAGCCATTTAAAAAAGGAAAAATCCGCGCCTCCGCCCGCTACAGGCCCACGCGCGCATCCCTATGCTTTTTCCAACCTCCACTCCCTTGACACTATGGTCAAAAGTCTGACCGGCCTCTGGCTGAAGAACATCAGACGCATGGGCGAGGCGCAGCAAGCGCAGGGCCGCAAGCTCTTGACCAGCCTGATGCCCAAGCCCGCCCGCAGCGCGCCCGTGCGGCGAGCCAAAGTGGTCGGCGCGGCTCGCCTCAAAGTGGCAGCGCCGCGTCAAAAATCAGTGGCGGTGCCTGTCCGGCCGGTTTCCGCATTGCCAGGTGTCTTGCAAAAGTCGTATTTTCCCGTGCCGGCGGCCGGGCAATTGGCCCCGGCGCGGCGCATGCTGTACTGGCTGTACCTGCCCCCCAGCGCAGCGTCGAAACCTTGCCCGCTGGTGGTCATGCTGCATGGCTGCCAGCAGACGGCCCCTGACTTTGCCCAGTCAACGCGGATGAACCAGCTGGCCGAACGCAAGGGTTTTGCGGTGCTTTACCCGCAGCAGTCGGCCGCAGGGGACAGGCACCGCTGCTGGCACTGGTACAAGCGCGCCACGCAGCATGGTGGCGGCGACGTCGCGTTGATTGCCCAGATGATTGCGAAAGTTCAGGCCATGCACCGGCTTGATGCGTCGCGCACCTATGTGGCGGGCTTGTCGGCGGGGGCCGGGCTGGCCACCATCCTGGCCTTGCGCTACCCTGCGTTGATTGCGGCGGTGGGCGTGCATTCGGCGCCGGTCTTTGGCACGAGCGACTCGCCCATGAGCGCCTTTCGCGCCATGCAACACGGATCGGGTCGGGTACACCGTGAAACCGCAACTGCGTTTGCCCAGGCACAGCCGCAGTTCCCGGGCATGCCTGTCATCCTGATTCACGGTGCGCGCGATCCGGTGGTGCGGCACATCAACGCGGCGCAGCTGGCCGAACAATTCGTGATTATCAACGGGCCCGCCATCACCCGCACCGAGCCGGTCAGCCGCAGCTATGCGGCGCGCACGGGCGGACGCAGCCCCCGCCACGCCTACCAGACCGAGACCTACTATGCCGGCAGAACACCGCAGCTGCTGCGCTGCGAAATTAATGCACTGGGCCATGCCTGGAGCGGCGGAGATGGCAGCCTGGCCTTCACGACGCCGGAAGGCCCCGATGCGACGCGGATGATGTGGACTTTCTTTGCCCGGCATCGGCGCACACCAACCTCGCGGAACCCTTGAGCGCCTGTGGCATGGCGCCGTGCCTGGCACGAAGCGCGGTCCAAAAAATGCATAAAAAATGCCTGTAGCCCAATTGATACCGGCTTTATATGCTATTGTTTTTGTGGTAATTTGGGGGCTTTGCCGCTTGTTGCGAAGCGCGCCCGCAAGGCCTCGACGCGTGCCCGGTTGGTGCCCAGGTCACTGCGCCCGATCCGGCTGGCCGAGCGCACGTGAATGACGCCGGCCGATGCGTCCAGGTAGAACTCCACATCGTCGGTAAAGTTCAGCCAGCGCGTGCTGCATTGGGCATAAAGGTAGTCGGGCGCCTGGGTCACCAGCACGCAGCGCTCACTGGCCTGCAGCAGGGTGGCCAGCCGGCGCAGGGCGGCCTGGCCGTCGCCGGTGTAGGCAAAAGGCGCAATGTCGGCATAGCTGCGCTGCGGATGCCCGGCATAAAGCCCGGCCTGGCTGGACACGCTGTTGGGCGTCTGGGCCGGCGCTTTGAGGCGTGCCTCGCGCACGCCCAGCCCGTCCGGTGTTTGCCCGCTGAAAAGTCCCAGCTGGCCTGCGCCCACCACCAGGGCCGCCAGCGTCAGCGCCAGCAGCAGAAACGTTCCGATGCTTCTCATGCCTGTGCCCTGCTTAAATTGACAGCGGCACACGCATGTTCACTGGCGCTCACAGGTCAAACATCCGCTGCACCAGCCACCAGGCCGCCAGCAGCGCCACCAGCAAGGAGCCGAGCTTGAGCACGCCGACCCGGTAAAAGCCGGTGGCGCGCAGGCTGAACGCCACGGGCAGGAACACCGCGACGATGGCCAACTGGCCCAGTTCAACACCGACGTTAAAGCCCACCAGGGCCAGCACCAGCGCGTCCTGCGGCAGTCCCAGGTCGGCCAGCACCGACGCAAAACCAAAGCCGTGGATCAGTCCGAACGCAAACGCCATGACCCAGCGCCTGGCGTCAAACGTGCCGCGCAGGTTGTTCAACGCCGCCACCACCACCGACGCGGCAATCGCCGATTCGACGACGCGGGAGGGCAGGCTGATCACCTCCAGCGCCGCCAGGCTCAGCGTGATCGAATGGGCCAGCGTGAAGGCGGTGACGACCTTGAGCACCTCCTTGACGGCGCCCGCCAGATGGGGGGCAGCTTCCCATTGGCCATTTCGCCGCACCAGCACGGCGGGCAGCAGCAGGGCCAGCAGAAACAGGATGTGGTCATAGCCGATCCAGATGTGCCAGACGCCATCGACCATGTATTGCCGCAGCGTCTGCCAGGCGCCCGGCGGCTGCAGCGCCAGCGCTTGCCCGGCGGACTCGGTGCCAAAGATCAGGGCCTGGACCTTCTCGTTGCCCGGCGCAATCCATTGCACCAGGCCCCGGTGCGACGGATCGACATCGAACAGCAGCGAATACCGCGCGTCCAGCGCGCCAGACAGGCGGGTGCACTGCGCGGTGAGGCTGAGCACGGCATACGTGCCGTCGCTGTGCTTGTCGAGCATCAGGGGACTGGCTGTGGCCCAGGCGCAGGGTTGGTCGGCAGAAGACAAGGCCAGTCGGCTGGTGGCCAGCCGCGTGATGTCATTGCTGCGCTGCCGCACCTCGCCCCAACTGATCTCGCCATTGCTGTCGCGGTCCAGTTGCAGCACATAGTCCAGGTCGCGCAGCGCGATGTCCCAGCGCACGGCAATGTCGCTGCTGCCGGTGGCTGCGCGCAGCGTCAGGTAGCTGTCGCTGGGTTTGTGGGCCCAGGCCGGGGCCTGGAGCATCAACAGTGCCATCAGCAGCAAGAGCCGTCGCCAGTGCTTCATCGTGAGGCTCCTTGCGCGGCGAGTTGATTGGCCAGCTGGCTGAGCATCGGGTCCTGGTAGCCGCTGCTGCGCAACCAGTCGAGCGCGGCTTGGGCCGCCTTGGCCTGACCTGCGGCGAGGGCGGCACGCATCAGGATTTCGGCATCGCGGGGCTCTTTTTGAACCTCGTAGTTGCGGGCCGCAAGTTCCAGCGCCTTGGCCCCGTTGCGCTCCAGGTCCAGTTCAAAGCGCGCGGCTTCCTGCTCGTGCAGGCGGTCGCCGCGCTGTGCTGCGGCCTGGAAACGGTCGCGCAACTGTGCGGTCCATTCGCCGGTTCGTGCATCCCCCGTGGCGCGGCCCGCCAGGGCCAGGCGCAACAACAAGATATCCGACCGCTCCCAGCCCGCCAGAAGCGTCAGCACCTCGCCGGGGCGCTGCTGCGCCAACAGGAAGTCGGCATAAGCGCCCAGCAGGAATTGGTCGGTGATGCCAAGCGCGAGTGCATTTTTAAAGTGGCTTTCAGCGAGTGCATGGCGCTGCAGCCGCCAGGCCATTTCGGCCAGCCGGGTGTATTGCCACAACAGCAAGGGCGGCGCGGCCTGGGGTGCGGCCTTGACGGCATTGCCCAGGTCCTGGAACGCCGGCTGCAACTGGCCCTTCATGGACCGCGCATAAGCACTGCAGCCTGCACCCAGCAGCGGCTCGGCCAGGGGCGCCAACCGCTCGCACTCGGCCAGTGCTTCCGTGTAGCGAGCCTGCACCATAAAAATCGCTGCGCGCCAGGACAGCGCGGCAGGGGCGCGGGGATCAAGCTGGCTGGCTTTGGCCAGGCTGGTCAGCGCACCCTCAAAGTCATGGCTGAACTGCTGGATAAGTCCGCGCACCAGCCAGTAGTCGGCGTTGTCGCCAGGGTTCGCTGCCAGCGGCGCAATGGCGGCTGAGGCATAGCCCACAAAACGCGGGTCGCCCTGGGCCATGGCCAGGTCGAAGTAACGCTGGGCGATGTCCACGCGCAGCGCAGCGTCGCCGGGGCGGGCGGCCAGTTGCTTGCGCAGCGACTCGACGCGGCGCACCGACGGATCGCTGGCCAGCGGCAGGCGTTCCACCACGTCGCTGTCGCGGGCGGGCGTGAAAGGTGCCGCCTGCGCGGCAAGGGCCAAGGCCAACAGCAGCGCCACAACCAGCGGCGGCACAGCAAGGTAGCAGCGCATGCTTACTTGGTGCCGAAGATGCGGTCACCGGCGTCGCCCAGGCCGGGCAGGATGTAGCCGTGCTCGTTGAGTTGCCGGTCAATGGCGGCGGTGTAGATGGCGACATCCGGATGGGCTTTTTGCAGCGCGGCAATGCCTTCGGGGCAGGTCAGCAGGCAGACAAACTTGATGGATTTGGGCTTGAGTTTTTTCAGCCGGTCTATGGCGGCAATGGCCGAGTTGCCGGTAGCCAGCATGGGGTCGACGATCACGATGTCGCGCGCTTCCATTTCCTGCGGCATCTTGAAGTAATACTCGACAGGTTGAAGCGTTTCCGGGTCGCGGTACAGGCCCACATGGCCGACCCGGGCACCCGGCACCACGCTGAGCATGCCTTCAAGAATGCCGTTGCCGGCCCGCAAAATGGACACAAACACCAGTTTTTTGCCGTCAATTGTCTTGCCGGTCATGGTTTCCAGAGGCGTTTCGACTTCGATGTCCTGCAGCGGCATGTCGCGGGTGACCTCGTAGGCCATCAGGCTGCTCAGTTCATTGAGCAGGGTGCGAAAGGTGTTGGTGGAGGCGTCCTTGCGGCGCATCAGCGTGAGCTTGTGCTGCACCAGCGGGTGATCGATCAGGTGAACGTTGCTCATGAATGGATAAATTTCTATTCGTTTTGAATGGCTATTCACGGGGTGCGGCGCTTTCAGCGCTTCTTGCTGCCCAAAAGGCTGCCCAGCACGCCGCGGATGATCTCGCGTCCCACGGCGGAGCCCATGGTCCGCACGGCGGACTTGGCCATGCTTTGGGCCAAGCCGTCGTATTTGGCGCCGCGCGGGCCGGTGGTGCCAAACAGCATGTCATTCAGCCCACCCAGGATGCCGCCGGAGGCGGCCTGGCCCGCTGCACCGGGCTCTGGGGCCGCGGCATCGGCACGCGCCTTGAGTTTCTCGTAGGCCGATTCGCGGTCCACTTCTTTTTCGTAGACCCCGGCCACCAGCGAGTTCTGCAGCAAGGACTGGCGTTGCTGGGGCGTGATGGGCCCCAACTGGCTGCCGGGCGGCAGCACATACACCCGCTCGGTCATGCAGGGCCGGCCTTTGGCGTCCAGCAGGCTCACCAGGGCTTCGCCTACGGCGAGTTCGGTGATGGCCGTTTCAATGTCCAGCCCGGGCTTTTGCCGCATGGTCTGGGCCGTGGCCTTGACCGCCTTCTGGTCGCGCGGCGTGTAGGCGCGCAGGGCGTGCTGCACCCGGTTGCCCAGCTGGGCCAGCACCGAATCGGGAATGTCCAGCGGGTTCTGGGTGACGAAATAAACGCCCACGCCCTTGGAGCGCACCAGCCGCACCACCAGCTCAATCCGCTCGATCAGCGCCTTGGGCGCGTCGGTGAACAGCAAATGGGCCTCGTCAAAAAAGAACACCATCTTGGGCTTGTCGGGGTCGCCGATCTCGGGCAGTTGCTCGAACAGCTCGGACAGCATCCACAGCAAAAAGGTCGCATACAGACGCGGCGAATTCATCAGCTTGTCGGCCGTCAGGATGTTGACGACCCCGTGCCCGGCGCTGTCGGTCTGCATGAAGTCGCTGATGTTGAGCATGGGCTCGCCAAAGAACTGGTCGCCGCCCTGGGTTTCGATCTGCATCAGCCCGCGTTGAATGGCGCCCACGCTGGCGGCGCTGACGTTGCCGTATTCGGTGGTGAAATCGCTGGCGTTGTTGCCCACATGCTGCAGCATGGCGCGCAGGTCTTTCAGATCGAGCAGCAGCAGGCCCGAGTCATCGGCGATCTTGAACACCAGGTTGAGCACGCCCGCCTGGGTATCGTTGAGGTTGAGCATGCGGCCCAGCAGCAGCGGCCCCATGTCGGACACCGTGGCGCGCACCGGGTGCCCCTGCTCGCCAAACACGTCCCAGAGCGTGACCGGGCAGGCGAAAGGCTCGGGCGTTTCAATGCCGCGCTCTTTCAGGATGCCGAGCATTTTTTCGCCCATGCTGCCTGCCTGGCTGATGCCGGTCAGGTCGCCCTTGACGTCGGCCATGAACACCGGAACGCCAATTTTCGAGAAGTTTTCCGCCAGCGTCTGCAGCGTGACGGTCTTGCCGGTCCCCGTGGCGCCGGTGATCAGTCCATGGCGATTGGCCAGGCCGGGCAGCAGCGCGCACTGGGTTGAAACATTCCTGGCAATAAGCAGGGGAGGAACCGTGGATTCAGCCATGAAGATGTCTCGCAAGTGAAAAAGTAAAATGCAGCGAGTAGATTAAATCAATTAATCCATCGAATAAGGAATTGTGTCGTGGCTGGTCATAGTAAATGGGCGAATATTCAACACCGCAAGGGTCGTCAGGACGACAAGCGCGGCAAGATCTGGACGCGGGTGATCCGCGAAATCATGGTGGCTGCACGCTTGGGCGGCGGTGATCTGGATACCAATCCGCGCTTGCGGCTGGCCGTGGAAAAGGCCAAGGCGGCCAATATGCCGGCTGAAAACGTCAAGCGCAATATTGACAAGGCCACCGGCAACCTCGAAGGCGTGAGCTACGAGGAAGTCCGGTACGAAGGCTATGGCATTGGCGGCGCGGCGATTCTGGTGGACTGCATGACCGACAACAAGGTTCGCACTGTGGCCGAAGTGCGCCACGCGTTTTCCAAGCACGGCGGCAACATGGGCACCGAAGGCTCCGTGGTGTTCCAGTTCAAGCACTGCGGCCAGCTGATTTTTGCGCCTGGCACGAACGAAGACAAGGTCATGGAGGTGGCGCTGGAGGCGGGCGCCGATGACGTGATCACGCATGACGACGGCGCCATTGAAGTGCTGACGCCCTACGCGGATTTTGAAACCGTCAAAATCGCCCTGGAAGCCGCCGGACTCACGCCCGAGGTGGCCGAGGTCACGATGCGGGCCGACAACACGATTGAACTGACGGGTGACGACGCCCGCAAGATGCAAAAGCTGCTGGACGTGCTGGAAGACCTGGACGACACACAGGACGTCTTTCACAACGCCGAACTTTCCGAATAAAACGCCTTGAAGCAACAACATTGAGATCTCCAGCATGAAAGTTTTAGTGGTGGGTGGCGGTGGCCGTGAACACGCATTGGCCTGGAAGCTGGCCCAATCGCCCAAAGTACAGGCGGTTTATGTGGCGCCCGGAAATGGCGGCACGGCGCTTGATGCGCGGCTTGAAAATATCAATATCACCGATATTGACGCCCTGCAAGCCTGGGCCCTTGCAGAAAAGATAGCGCTGACGGTCGTGGGCCCGGAGCAGCCGCTGGCCGCCGGTATTGTGGACACGTTCCGCAAACAGGGCCTGCGGGTGTTTGGCCCGACCCAGGCCGCCGCGCAACTGGAGAGCTCCAAGGCTTTTTCCAAGGCCTTCATGGTGCGTCATCAAATTCCGACAGCCCACTACGCCACCTTTACCGATGCGGTGGCGGCACACGCCTACATCGACGAAAAAGGCGCGCCCATCGTCGTCAAGGCCGATGGCCTGGCGGCCGGCAAGGGCGTGGTGGTGGCGATGACGCTGCACGAAGCCCACGAAGCGATTGAGTTCATGCTGCCCAGCGGCCCCGAACACAACGTGCTGGGTGTCACCCACAATGAAGGCGGCGCGCGGGTGGTCATCGAGGAGTTTTTGCAGGGCGAAGAAGCCAGCTTTATCGTGATGTGCGATGGCAAAAATGTGGTGGCGATGGCCACCAGCCAGGACCACAAGCGCCTGCTTGATGGCGACCAGGGACCGAACACGGGTGGCATGGGGGCCTATTCACCCGCCCCCGTGGTGACGCCCGATGTGCATGCCCGTGCCATGCGCGAAATCATTTTGCCCACCATCAAGGGCATGGAAAAAGACGGCATTCCTTTTACCGGGTTTTTATATGCCGGCCTGATGATTGATGCCCAGGGCAAGCCCAAAACGCTGGAGTTCAATTGCCGCATGGGCGACCCTGAAACCCAGCCGATCATGATGCGTCTGAAAACGGACTTGTTTGACGTGATGATGGCCGCAACCTCTGGCGCGCTCGACCAGATCGAGCTGGAGTGGGACCGGCGCCCGGCGCTGGGCGTGGTGATGGCGGCGCACGGCTACCCGCTCAATCCCCGCAAGGGCGATGTCATTCGGGGTTTGCCCAAAAACGCCGAGGGCACCGAGGATGTCATGGTGTTCCATGCGGGCACGCAAAAGCAGGGCGATGAGACGGTCACATCCGGTGGCCGGGTGCTGTGTGTCACGGCGCTGGGTGACACGGTCAAGGCCGCGCAACACCTCGCTTACGACGTGGCGCAAGGCATCGTATTTGAAGGCGCGCAGTACCGCAAGGACATTGGATACCGGGCCATCAAGTCCTGAGAGGTCTGCACGCATGGCGGCGGCCTTCACTTCAAGCGTTCAGGCGCTTCTACCCATTGTTACCCACTGTTTCCGGATAGATGAGCATGATTGATTTATCGAGCGTCAGGACGTTTTTGCTGGGCCTGCAGACGCGCATCACCAGCGCGGTGTCAGCGCTGGACGGCCAGGCGTTTGTGGCCGACCACTGGCAAAAAGAACCGGGCGAGTTGCTGCAGGGAAGCGGCATCACCCAGATACTGGAACAAGGCCGGGTGTTTGAACGCGCAGGTTGCGGTTTTTCGCATGTGCGTGGCCCCCAGTTGCCGCCCTCGGCCACCCAGCACCGCCCCGAACTGGCGGGTGCTCCGTTTGAGGCCATGGGCGTTTCGCTGGTGTTTCACCCGCGCAACCCTTATGTGCCGACGGTCCACATGAATGTGCGCATGCTGGCGGCGACGCCAGTGGCAGGCACTGGCGAGCCGGTTTGCTGGTTTGGCGGCGGCATGGACCTGACGCCTTATTACGGCTTTGACGAAGACGCCGTGCATTTTCACCAGATTTGCAAAGATGCGCTGGCACCCTACGGCAGCGACAAATATCCGCGCTTCAAACAATGGTGCGACGAGTATTTTTACCTCAAGCACCGCCAGGAGCAGCGCGGTATAGGCGGGGTGTTTTTTGACGATTTCCAGGAACTCGGTATGGACAACAGCTTTTCCATGATGCAAAGCGTGGCGGATTCGTTCTTGCAGGCCTACCTTCCGATTGTTGAACGCCGGCAGGACACACCCTATGGCGAGCGCGAGCGCGACTTCCAGCTTTACCGGCGCGGCCGCTACGTGGAGTTCAACCTGGTGTGGGACCGAGGCACCCACTTTGGCCTGCAGTCGGGCGGGCGCACGGAGTCGATTCTGATGTCCATGCCGCCGCTGGCGAGCTGGGCCTACCGGCGCCAAGTCGAGGCGGGCTCCCCTGAAGAGCGTCTGTACAAAGAATTTCTGGTCAGACGGGATTGGGTTTGAGCGCAACACCCGTTCCAGGGGCCCGGCGCATTGGCGTATTTGGCGGCGCCTTTGACCCGCCGCACAACGCCCACATTGCGCTGGCGCAGGCTGCGCTGGGACAGTTCGGGCTGGACGTGTTGTACGTTGTTCCAACCGGGCAAGCCTGGCACAAAGCCCGGGCACTCAGCGCGCCGGTTCACCGGCTGGCCATGACCCGGCTGGCGTTTAAAGATTTGCCGCATGTCGTGGTGGATGAGCGCGAAATTCAACGCGCAGGCCCCACCTTCACGATTGACACTTTAGAGGCCTTGCAAGCTGAAAATCCGCAGGCTCAACTCTACCTGTTCATTGGGGCTGATCAGTTTTCCGCCTTCAGGCAATGGCACCGATGGCAGGACATTCTCGAAATTGCTATAATTTGTATAGCTGATCGCGCACAATCCGCGCTAGCTCAGACTCAATTTGATGCCTACGCAGGCGGTAACTACCGGTTTTTCAAGCTTGAACTGCCCCTGATGCCTGTCAGCGCCACCCGGATTCGCCAGTTAATGGCCTCGGGTAAGGCTTCGGCCGCGGCCATCGTCCAACTGGTCCCGGAGCCGGTTGCGCGTTATATTTCGCTTAACCAGCTGTACCGTCCCCATTAATTATTACCTCATTGAGAGCAAAACACTGCATGACCTCCAACACTGTCAAAACCACAAGCACCGAGGGCAAGAAAGATGTCCAGAAATTGCAGCGCGCCATCATTGACGGCCTGGAGGATGTCAAGGCGCAGGATATCCAGGTATTCGACACAGAACACATCACCTCACTTTTTGAGCGCGTGATCGTTGCCTCCGGAACCTCCAACCGCCAGACCAAGGCGCTTGCCGCCAGTGTGCGCGATTCAGTGCGCGATGCCGGCTTTGCCAAACCCCGCATTGAGGGCGAAAGCAATGGAGAGTGGATCATCGTTGACTGTGGCGCCGCCGTTGCGCACATCATGCAGCCGACCATTCGCCAGTACTACAACCTGGAAGAACTCTGGGGCGACAAACCCGTCAAGCTCAAACTGGGTGCGCCTGCACCGTTGGTGAAAGCAGCCAAGCCTGTTGCGAAGGAAGCGGCTGAACCAGTCGCCAAACGCAAGCCTGCCGCAAAATCTGCCACCAAAGCGGGGGCCAAAAAACCGGCAAAACCGGCAAAAGCCCCTCCCAAGGATCCCGCCTTGGTGCTTGCACACGTGACCGACTCCAGCTATGTCGGTCGGGTGGGTAAAACCAATGACTGGACCGCCAAACGGAATGCGACAGCGCCAGCCGCAGAGCCCGCCGTTAAAGTGGTCAAGGCCCGCGCCAAGGTGACGGCCAAGGCTGCGCCAGCAGAAAAATCAGCGGCACGCCCGGCGGCCAAAACCCCGGCAGCTAAAACCCCTTTGGTCAAAGTGCCTGCCGCTAAAAAGATGGTGGCCCGGAAAGTCGCGCTCAAAACTGCAGCCAAACCGGCCGCCAAGAAGCCAGCGGCCAAGAAAACGACACCCCGGAGCAAATGAGGCTGACGATCGTAGCCGTCGGCCAGAAGGTGCCTGACTGGGCGCAAACAGCTTATGACGACTACGCCAAACGCTTCCCGCCCGAGCTGAAAGTTGAGCTCAAGGCCGTTAAAACCGAGCCTCGCGCATCCAAAACCCTGGACAACCTGCTGGCTGCTGAACGCGGGCGCATTGAAGGCGCCATCAGCCGTGGCTGTCACGTGGTGGCGCTTGATGAGCGCGGCACGGCCGTCACGACGATGGCGCTTGCTGAACGGCTCAAGCGCTGGCAGTTGTCCGGTGACGACGTTGCCATTGTGATCGGTGGACCGGATGGGCTGGATGCGGGGTTCAAGCAGTCGGCGCACGAGCGTCTGCGTCTTTCAGACCTGACGCTGCCCCACGCCATGGTGCGCGTGCTGCTGATTGAGCAGCTCTACCGCGCGTGGAGCATCACCATCAACCACCCTTACCACCGCGAATAATTATGATCTCCTCGCTTGTCGCTTCGCGTACTGCGAGGCTTATCCTTGCGCTCGTCCGTGGCTGATTTTGTCTACCTCGCCTCCCAAAGTCCAAGGCGCCGGCAGTTGCTTGAGCAACTCGGCGTGCGGTATGAATTGCTGCTGCCCGATGCCGCTGAAGATGCCGAAGCCCTGGAGGCCGTGCTTAAAAACGAGGCGCCTGCGGCCTATGTCAAGCGGGTCACGGGCCTCAAACTGGATGCGGCCGTAGCGCGTCTGAAGCAGCGCCAACTTCCGCCAGCGCCCATTTTGTGCTCCGACACCACGGTGGCGCTGGGACGCGCCATTTACGGCAAGCCAGACGATGCCAGCGACGCTGCCCGTATGTTGCACGAGCTGGCCGGCCACACGCATCGCGTCTTGACAGCTGTGGCGGTGCAGCAAGGACTGCAACGCTTTGAGGCGCTCAGTACGTCACGGGTACGCTTTGATTCCATGACGACCGCTCAAATCCAGGCTTATGTCGCCACAGGCGAGCCTCTTGGCAAAGCAGGGGCCTACGCCATACAGGGCAGGGTTGCCATGCATATTGCCCAAATCAATGGCAGTTACAGTGGCATCATGGGTCTTCCGCTGCGGGAAACGGCGTTGCTGCTGCGTGCCGCACGCTTTCCAATTTAGCGCTTTACTTTTTTACTGCCCATGCAACAAGATATCCTGATTAACTGGTCGCCACAAGAAACCCGGGTGGCCGTGATTGAGCAAGGCGCGGTGCAGGAATTGCAGGTTGAACGCACGCTTGAGCGCGGCATTGTAGGCAATGTCTACCTGGGCAAGGTGGCACGGGTGCTGCCCGGCATGCAGTCAGCCTTCATAGACATTGGCCTGGACCGGGCTGCTTTTTTGCATGTCGCCGATCTGATGAGCAGCATCACCAGCCGCCACGCAGAAAACGGGGCACAGACGGCAGGCGCATTGGCGTCCTCAGGTGCTGCGCCACTTCAACCGATTGAAAAGCAGCTGTTTGAGGGGCAGGCCCTGATGGTGCAGGTGCTCAAAGATCCGCTGGGCAACAAGGGCGCGCGGCTGACCGCCCAGATCAGCATCGCCGGCCGTTTGCTGGTTTTTTTGCCGCAGGACAATCACATCGGAATATCGCAAAAAATACCTCCACGCCAGCGTGAGGAGTTGCGTCTGCGTGTGCAGGCACTGGCGGGCGAGGCCGGTGGTGGTTTCATTCTCCGGACCAACGGCGAAGACGCCCTGGATGCCGCACTGGAAGAAGACATCGCCTACCTTCGCAAAACCTGGTCACGTATCAAGGACGCCTCACTGCGCCTGCCGCCAGCCTCCGTGCTGCACCAGGACCTGAGCCTGCTGCAGCGCGTGCTGCGCGATGTGGTGGTGGAGAGCACGCAAACCATCCGGATAGATTCTCGTGAGCAGTTTGAAAAGCTGAAAACATTTGCCGCCGAGTTCATGCCCGCAACGGTGAACAGGCTTCAGCTTTACGGCGGCGAGCGGCCTATTTTTGACCTGTTCAACATTGACGAAGAAATTACCAAGGCGCTGGGCCGGCGGGTAGACCTCAAATCTGGCGGTTACCTGATCATTGACCAGGCGGAAGCCTTGACCGTGATCGACGTGAATACGGGTGGCTTTGTAGGGGCCCGGAATTTTGATGACACCATCTTCAAAACCAATCTGGAGGCGGCACAGGCCATTGCACGGCAGCTACGCCTGCGCAATCTTGGCGGCATCGTGATCGTCGATTTCATCGATATGAACAAGGAACACCACCAGGATGCGGTGTTGGCAGAGTTCCAGAAGCAGTTGGCGCGCGACCGGATCAAAACCGCAGTTAATGGATTTTCGGCACTGGGTTTACTGGAAATGACACGTAAACGCACCCGTGAATCCCTGGCCCACCAGTTGTGCGAACCGTGCAGTGCCTGTACGGGCAAAGGCGTGGTCAAAACAGCCCGAAGCGTGAGCTACGACATCCTGCGTGAGATTTTGCGCGAAGCACGGCAGTTTAATCCACGCGAATTCAGGGTGGTGGCATCGCCCCAAGTGATAGAGATTTTTCTGGATGAGGAAAGCCAACACCTGGCGAGTCTGAGCGCCTTTATTGGCAAACCCATCTCACTGCAGGCCGAAGCGGCTATGGTGCAGGAGCAGTATGATATTGTGCTGCTGTAATCGTTCCTGATTGAATATTTCATATTTCAGTGAAACTTCATACATTGGAGTGCGAATTCTGAATGGCCTGCCCCAACCCAACCTTGGATTACTAAATCAATCTTTTAAACAGATCGATATGTTTCTGTATTTCACGATCCAAGTGGAATTTTTTTTCTAATATTTCTGGCCCGGCGCGACCCAGCTGCTCACACAAGGCATTATCAGTAAGAAATTTTTCTAAAGTACGGGCTAATGAGCACGGGTTGGCAGGCTCAAATAGAAGTTCTGGGCTCACAGCACTGACCAGTTCCAACGCGCCACCTACATTTGAAGTTGCCACTGCAAGCTCCGCAGCCATTGCCTCGGCAATTGCATTACCGATTCCTTCACCGGGTGCAATAGTGGGTTGCACATACAAGTCAGCTTGTGCAAGAAGTTCTCTGGCATCTTTGCGGTATCCCAAACACAAGACTCGGTCTTTCAGTTTGGGAGACAGGGCTATTCGTTTTCGCGTTGATTCACTCACCTCGCCGATCCACATCAGTTTCCAGTCCTGAAACTGGAGGTGGTATTCAAGCGCATCCAATAGATACCCCATGCCTTTAATCGGTCGCTCGTTGGCTATGGTTGCGATGACCCTGGGGCTTGCAGTTGACCTGCTGCTGTGGTCACGCTTCGTGGCGGTTGGCACCAATGAAGAGTAGCCTTGGTAAATCGTAACAAATTTTCCTGGATGTGAAGGCCACAAGCGTCGGGCCTGTTGTTCAAGCCGATTTCGAATTGCATCGGACATGCAGATAACGGCATTCAGTGACGGATTCAGATAACTGAACCAGTCCTGTAAATACCAACAGCTAATACCGCCAACTGCACCTCTCGTACCAACAATCGGCACAGGAAGCTTTGCTTCGCGTTTTGCCTTCAATGCGACAGATAATGCCCTGCTCGTATAGCAGAGGCATATGTCTGGTCTATGCGTAACGATTATTTCAGCATACTGCTTGGCGGCTTTTTTGTCGAGGCGTCCTCGAAGAGGAACCTGAGCGATTATGCGCAGAGTGCTCTTCCATTTAGGAAATTTTTCAAGCTGCTGGGGGTCAACTACACATAGGATTTCGTGGCCGTGTTGACTCAGTCCGGAAAGTAGCTGCTCAGAGTAAAAATCGAGATCTTTCGTGAAAACTACAATTTTTAACATGACTCAGGTGCTACTTGATGATTCAGTGTCCAAGCTATCGTTGCCCGAATTATTCGCAGACTGCAGCATCCTTGAGTAGGGTCCCGGGCGGGATGTCAGTTCCTGGTGATTTCCGACTTCGAGGAACCGGCCTTTCTCCATCACTACAATTTTGTCCGCGTGTTCAATGGTAGACAGGCGATGAGCCACTATCAGGGTGGTTCGACCATGCATCAGACGTTGCAGTGCGGTCTTGACGGCCTGCTCGGAAGCAGAGTCCAGTGCCGAGGTGGCTTCATCAAGAATCAGTATGGGCGCATTTTTGTAGACGGCCCGTGCAATGGCGAGCCGCTGGCGTTGACCACCCGAGAGCTGGGTGGCGTTGTGTCCGACCATGGTATCCATGCCTTCGGGCAGGTTTGACAGGTAGTCGGACAGATTCGCCGCTTCGAGGGCTTTTGCCACACGGGTGCGATCCACTAAATGGCCTAGTGCTACGTTGGTTGCAATAGTTGCGTTGAGCATCACCACGTTCTGGTTGACATAGGCAATCTGTTGACGAAGGGCGTGAATGTTCCATTCACGAATATCCACGCCGTCGAGCAACACTTGGCCTGATGAGATGTCCATAAAGCGGGGCAATAAATTCACCAAGGTGGTTTTTCCAGAGCCCGAGGGTCCAACGATAGCGATGGTTTCTCCTGCCTTGATAGAGAGGCTGAACCGATTGATCGCAGGGACAGCGTCGGTCTTGTAGAGCACGCTGACGTTGGAAAACTCGATGTTTCCGGCTGCTCTGGGTTTTTCATAAGCCCCCCCCATCTCGTCTTGGGTCAGGTCCATCAGGTCCAGGCCGCGCTCGAGTGCCGCCAGTCCTCGAGTCACCGGTGTTGCGGCATCCGACAGGCTCTTGATGGGCGCAATCAATAGCAGCATGGCGGTCACGAAGGCCACAAAGCCGCCCACGGTGGTTGTGCTTTCGGTGCTCTGCAGCAAGGCAATCGAAATCACGGCAGAAAGCGCCACAGCCGCCAGTACTTGCGTGATGGCACTCATACCCGCATAGGCTGCGGTTGATTTCATTGAAAGGCGGCGCAGCGAATTGCTCAGGACGTCGAAGCGGTCGGCTTGGCTGGCTTGCGCATCATGCAAGCGGACATCACGGTAGGCCATGACGTTTTCTTCCACCACATAAGCCAAATTATCTGTGGCGCTCTGGCTCTCTTTAGTCAGCCTGTAAAGTCGCTTGGACAAAACCTGAATGACAAATCCAACGGCTGGAAATAAAAGCGCAACGATGAGGGTCAGCTTCCAGTTCAAATAAACCAGATACCCGATGAGCGCCAACAGTGTCAGCAGATCCCGCGCAAGCTTCATGATGGCGTTGATCAGCAGGGAAGATCCATTGAACACTTCATAAACCACGGTATTGGCAATGGCGCTGGAACTCTGGTCCACGAATAAATTTGGCCGGGCCGTCAAGAGCTTGCCAAACATCGCCTTGCGCAGCTTTAGCAAACCATCGTTGGTGACCTTTGCCAGGGCAAACTGCGCTAAAAATCCGGAGAGCCCCCGCAAGGTGAACAACAGCATCAGCGCAAACGGAACCAGCCAGAGGCTAAACGAGTCTTGCTGGAAGCCACGGTCCAGCAGCGGTTTTAGCAGGGCCGGTATGAAGGGCTCTGCGGCCGAAGCCGCGATGGTCGCGCCGATCGCAAGCGCCCAGCCCGTCCGTGAACCGCTGAAGTACGGCCAAACTCGCGATATCCTGCGCAGCAGGCTTGATTTTTCAGGTACGCCTGGTCGCTGGTTGATCACGTTGGTTTCTCGTGTGAAGGCAT
>NZ_JAUXNA010000027.1 GCF_030682935.1 Polaromonas sp. | reverse complement strand
CGCGCGCCTGGATGTTGCCGGTGGACCAGGCCGGGAAGGCGGCCCGGGCCGCCTTGACCGCTGCATCGAGTTGCGCGGCATCGGCTTGGGTGTAGTCACCAATGACATCGGCGACGTTGGATGGATTGATGTTGGGGGCGTATTTGGCACCCGCAATCCATTGGCCGTTGATCAGGTTGTCGTGTTTTTGAATCGTCATGGTTCAGTGCGCCGTTCTGTTGAATTTACTTGCCCCAGCGCAGAACCATCGGGTTCAGGCGTTGCGCGGTTTCGATCAGGCCCGCGCGAGTAGCGGGGTGCATGGTGGGCCAGGGATGGCGGGGTGCTTCGCAGGCGATCACGCCGCCTTCCTTCATCAAAGCCTTGGCCGTCAAGATGCCGCCCTGACGGTTTTCATAGTTGATGAGGGGGAGCCATTGCTGGTAAACGGCTGCCGCCTCTTCGCGCCGGCCCGCGGCGTAGGCATCGACAATCAGGCGGATGCCATCGGGGTAAGCGCCGCCGGTCATGGCACCAGTGGCACCGGCGTCCAGATCGGGTAGCAGGGTGATGGCCTCCTCGCCGTCCCATGGACCTTCGATGGCGTCGCCCCCCAGGCGAATCAGTTCGCGCAACTTGGAGGCAGCGCCCGCGGTTTCGATCTTGAAATAGGACACCTGCTTGATTTCTTTGGCCATGCGGGCCAGAAACGCCGCAGACAGGACGGTGCCGCTGGCGGGCGCATCCTGAATCATGATGGGAATGTCGATTGCATCCGACAGACCCGCATAAAACTCGTAAATCTTTTCTTCCGGCACGCGGAAGGTTGCCCCATGGTAGGGCGGCATGACCATGACCATGGCGGCGCCCTGGTCCTGGGCGCGACGGCTGCGCTGCGCGCACACCTGGGTGCTGAAGTGGGTGGTGGTCACAATCACCGGCACTCGACTACCGACATGCCCAAGGATGGTTTTCGTCAGCACTTCGCGCTCGTCATCCGAAAGCAAAAACTGCTCTGAAAAGTTGGCCAGAATGCACAGGCCGTTGGAGCCCGCGTCGATCATGAAATCGACGCAACGCTTCTGGCTTGCCAGATCGAGTTCGCCGTTTTCGGTAAACGTGGTGGGCACCACGGGAAATACGCCTTTGTAGCGAACGTTCCTGAAATGTGTCATGGGTATCTTTCTAAAGAAGGCTGCGCGCTTTGGCCATGGTCATCGCCGCATCCTCGATCATGCCCTCCTGCCCGCCGTCCAACGAGTTCCAGAAGATTGACTGGAGGCACGCAAAACGGGCCGATGTTGCTCGGACCGATCAGCGCGCATTTTATTTTTTTGCTCATCGCTGGCCTCTCAAAATCATGCGGCGCGCGGGCTCAGTGCGAATGCTTGGGGACATCGGCGCCGCGGCATCCCACCAGAAAATCGAAGTCGCAGCCTTCGTCAGCCTGTAACACCCTGTCTATGTACAGCTGCTGGTAGCCGCTCTTTGGCGCGACCGCCTGCTGGGCCTGCCGAGCTTCCCGCTCGACGTGGCGCTGCGCCATCTCCGCGTCGCTGATTTCCAGGTCCAGCTTGCCTGCATGGCTGTCGAGTGCGATCCAGTCACCATCGCGCACGATGGCCAGCGGCCCGCCGGCAGCCGCTTCGGGCGCCACATGGAGCACCACGGTGCCGTAAGCCGTGCCGCTCATCCGGGCGTCCGAGATGCGCACCATGTCGGTGATCCCCTGCGCCAGCAATTTCGGCGGCAGGCCCATGTTGCCGACTTCAGCCATGCCGGGATAGCCCTTGGGGCCACAGT
>NZ_JAUXNA010000219.1 GCF_030682935.1 Polaromonas sp. | reverse complement strand
TGCGCCAGCAGCCCGTCCCAGACAAAGGCCGCTTCCGGAAAACCGTGCAGAAACATCAGCACCGGCCGGCCTTTGGCGCCAGTGCTGCGGCACGACAGGGTGATGCCGTGCGGCAGGGTCTGCAAACTGGTTTCAATCATGGTGCTACGCTATTTATAGCGGCTTGCGCCGTTCCTATATGCGCTACAGCCACTTTTTACTTAAAAATGCAGCCGCCCACAATGCCGCACCAGCCGCTTTCAGGATTCGGCGGGCGCGGACGGGTCGGCTTCTTCGGCGTCTGGCACGGCTTTGGCTGGTTTCACCGGCTTTTCCGACGGGTGCGCCCAGTCCCACAGGTGCTGGGCCACCTCTTCAACGCCCTGCCGCTTCAGCGCCGAAAAGAGTTTGACATCGCCGCCGCCGGCCTGCAGCCTGACAATGGACAGCGCCTTGGCCGCTTCGGTCTTGTTGAGCTTGTCCGATTTGGTCAGCAGCACCAAAAACTTGAGGCCTTCGACCACCCGGGGCCGGATCACGTCGAGCAAAATTTCGTCAAGTTCGGTCAGCCCCAGGCGCGGGTCGCACAGCAGCACCACGGCCTTGAGGTTGTCGCGGGTCTGCAGGTAGTTGCCCATCACCTGCTGCCAGCGGTATTTGGCTTCCTTGGGGACGGCCGCATAGCCGTAGCCGGGCAAGTCGGCCAGCATCGCGTCGGTCACGCCCTGTTTGCCCAGCGAAAACAGGTTGATGCTTTGCGTGCGGCCTGGGGTTTTGGAGGCAAAAGCCAGCCGGTGTTGCTGTGTCAGGGTGTTGATGCAGGTGGACTTGCCGGCATTCGAGCGGCCCACAAAAGCGATTTCAGGCACTTCCAGCCGGGGCAGGTGTTTCAGTTCGGGCGCGGTGGTGAGGAACTTGGCCGTGTGCAGCCAGCCCATGGCGATCTTGGGGTTGGGCAGGGCCGGTGCCGCAGCGGCGGGCTGGCTGGAAGAGGGTAGCGAGGTGGAGGAAGTCATGATGGGGCAGTCCCTGGAGGGCGGTTGCAGGCGGTAGCATGCGGTAAAGAGGGTGATAGAGTATCAGCCAGCAAGTTGTGACAGACTCGTGGCCAGCGCGGCAAGGCCCGAGTCATCAGCGCCGCCGCTAAGCATTGTAAAATCAGCGCGTTCAAAGTATTGTGCGCCAAACCATTAAAACCCCGATATGAACTTGCTCGTTACCTCTCTGGTGTCCGCTGTGCTGACCCTGTCTGCCGTGTCGTCGTTTGCCGTTGGCCAGGCCGTACCTGCCGCAGCGGCGCCCGCCCAGGTCGCCAAGCCTGACCTTGTCAAAGGCGCAGCCAGTTTTACGGCGCTGTGCGTCAGCTGCCACGGCGTTGACGGAAATTCGGGTATTGCCGCCAATCCCAAGCTGGCGCAGCAGCACCCTGAATACCTGGTCAAGCAGTTGCAGGAGTTCAAATCCGGCAAGCGCCAAAATGCCATCATGGTGGGTTTTGCGTCCATGCTGTCCGAAGACGACATGAAAAACATTGCGTACTGGGCCACGTCGAAAAAAGTCACACCCGGGTTTGCCAAAGAAAAAGAGCTGGTCACGCTCGGTGAGCGCATTTACCGTGGCGGCCTGGCAGATCGCCAGATTGCCGCTTGCGCCGGCTGCCACAGCCCGAGCGGTGCCGGCATTCCTGCGCAGTATCCGCGCCTGGGCGGCCAGCATGCCGAGTACACCGCCACGCAGCTGACGTCTTTCCGCGACGGTGTTCGTAAAAACAGCCTGCAGATGAGCCAGGTCGCCGCCAAACTCAATGACCGCGAGATTCGCGCCGTGTCCGATTACATCGCCGGCTTGCGCTGAGCCGAGGCGCAGGCTGGACCCGGTCACCCCTTTTTAAATGATAATACATGCAGATTGACTGATGTATTGAACTTGAGCCTGCAAACTCACTCACAGCAAGGCGGGTCTTTCTGACGAAGGCCCGCTTTTTTGTTTTTTGCTGATACCTTCTGCTGCATTGTTTTGCTGGCGTTGACTCAGCAGACCCCTTTGACCCGATATCAAACCCGATTTCACGCATGACTGTATCCACCGAAGGTATGAAAGTGAACTGGGGCTCCCGCACTCTGCGGGCGTCCGTGGAACTGCTGTCGTCCATGCGATTTTCGATTTCGCTGCTGACCGTCATCTGCATCGCGTCGATTATCGGAACCGTGCTCAAGCAGCAAGAGCCGCTGAGCAATTACGTGAACCAGTTCGGTCCGTTCTGGGCCCAAGTGTTCAGTCTGGCCAGCCTCAACACGGTCTACAGCGCCTGGTGGTTTTTGCTGATTCTGGCTTTTCTGGTGCTCAGCACCAGCCTTTGCATTGCCCGCAACGCCCCCAAAATCCTGACGGACCTGAATCAGCTCAAGGAAAACGTCCGCGAGCAAAGCCTCAAGGCCTTTGGTCACCGCGCCGAAGCGGCGCTCACCGAGTCGCCCGAAGTCGCGGCCCGCCGCATCGGCCAAACCCTGGTGCAAAGCGGCTGGAAGGTCAAACTGCAGCAACGCGATGCGGGCTGGATGGTGGCGGCCAAAAAAGGCGCTGCCAACAAGCTGGGCTATATTGCGGCGCACAGTGCAATTGTGCTGGTCTGCGTGGGCGGTTTGCTGGACGGCGACATGATGGTGCGCGCACAGATGTGGCTGGGCGACAAGTCCATCTATACCGGTGGCGGCCTGATCGCCGATGTGCCGACCCAGCACCGCCTCGCCGACAACAACCCCACGTTTCGCGCCAATCTGCTGGTCGCCGAGGGCACGCAGTCCAGCACGGCCATCCTGAACCAGCCCGGCGGCGTGCTGCTGCAGGAACTGCCGTTTTCAGTGGAACTGAAGAAATTCAGCGTGGAGTTTTATTCCACCGGCATGCCCAAGCTGTTTGCCAGCGACATCGTTATTCATGACAAGGAAACCGGCGACAAGATTCCAGCGCGGGTCGAGGTCAATCATCCGGTGAAGCACAGAGGGGTCGAGATTTTCCAGTCCAGCTTCGATGACGGCGGCTCCAGCGTCACGCTCAAGGCCATTCCCATGGCGGCCGCCAGCAAGCCCTTCGAAATCCAGGGCACGATTGGCGGCTCCAGCAGCCTGAGCAACGGCCAGGGTGCGGACGCAGAAAAAATGACGCTTGAATACACCGCGCTGCGGGTCATCAACGTGGAAAACTTTTCCGCCGGCGGCGGCATGGGCAGCGGCTCTGGGGTGGATGTGCGCAAGGTCGATTTGCGTCAGGCCATAGACAAGCGCCTGGGCGCTGCCAACAAGACCGCAACCCAGAAAGAACTGCGCAACGTCGGCCCCAGCGTGCTTTACAAGCTGCGCGATGCCTCCGGCCAGGCTCGCGAATATCAAAATTACATGTTGCCGGTCCAGGTCGATGACAGAACGGACAGCCCGGCGGTGTACCTGTTGGGGGTGCGCGACACACCGGTGGATGTCTTTAAGTACCTGCGGATTCCCGCCGATGCGGAAGGCAGCATGCAGACCTTTTTGCGCCTGCGTGCCGCGCTGGCCGATCCGGCCCAGCGCGAGCGGGCCGTCCAGCGTTATGCCCGTCAGGCCATTGGCACCGACAGGCCGGAACTCGTCGAGCAACTCGCGGCCTCGGCGTCGCGTGCGTTGGCCCTGTTTGCGGGCAGCGGACCCGACAGCGCGGCGGTCGGCAAGGAAAAAACGGCGGGTTTGCAGGCGATGTCCGACTTCATGGAAACCAACGTGCCTGAGGCCGAACGCGACCGCGCCGGGGAGGTGCTGATCCGCATCCTGAATGGCTCGCTGTTTGAACTGACCGAGATGACCCGTGAACAAGCGGGCCTCAAACCGCTGGCGCAAGACGAGAAAACGCAAAGCTTCATGTCCCAGATGGTGTTGAGCCTGTCAGACGCGCACCACTATCCGGCGCCCATGGCCTTTGAGCTCAAGGACTTCACGCAGGTCCAGGCCAGTGTGTTTCAGGTGGCGCGTGCGCCGGGCAAGACCATTGTTTACCTGGGCTGCGCCCTCCTGATCCTGGGGATATTTGCCATGCTCTACGTGCGCGAGCGCCGCGTCTGGGTCTGGCTGGCGCCGCGCAATGCGACCGATGATGATTCAGTGCCCGTTGCTGCAGGCCGCAGCCAGGCCACCATGGCTTTGTCCACCAACCGTAAAACCATGGATGGTGACAAGGAGTTTGAGATGTTGAAAACGAAACTGTTGCAGGCGCCACTATGAACAATCCAGGTATCAACACCACCACCACCCTGACGGCAGGGCGCAGCAGCGCCACGCTGAGCATGAGCGAAGGCTATTTTGCCAAGCGCAATGTGCTGGACTGGGTCTTTGCCGCGCTGGTTGCCGGTGGTTTTCTCTACGCCTTCATGCGTTACAGCGCCTACATGGACGTGTACGAGAAAGGCATCCTGCTGAGCGCCATTCCGGCCACCATTGCCATGGGCTGGTTCTGGCGGCCCTTGCGCGTGCTGATGGCGCTGGTTGCCGGTTTTGCCCTGCTGGGTATTGCGTCTTATCAGGGCGATCTGGCGCGGGCTGAGCAGGTGTTCTGGCTCAAGTATTTTCTGTCCAGCCAGTC
>NZ_JAUXNA010000261.1 GCF_030682935.1 Polaromonas sp. | reverse complement strand
GGCAAGACCCTCCTGACCGTGGAACACGACATGGGCGTGGTGTTCGGCCTGGCCGACAAGATAGCGGTGGTGGTCTACGGCGAGGTCCTCGCCTTCGATGTGCCCGATGCGGTGCGCGCCAACCAGCGTGTGCAGGAGGCCTACCTGGGCTCTTCCGTGGCCGACTCACAGGCGGGGGGGCATTGACCATGCTGAAAATCGAAAATCTCCACGCCTACTACGGCAAAAGCCATGTGCTGCATGGTGTGCACTTCGACGTCAACGCCGGTGAAATCGTGGCGCTGCTGGGTCGCAACGGTTCGGGCCGCTCGACCACGGCCAAGGCCATCATGGGCATGGTGGACTGCCAGGGCTCGGTGCTCTGGAAAGGCCAGCAGACGCTGGGCAAAAAAGCCTATGAGATCGCGCACCTCGGGCTAGGCTACGTGCCCGAGAACCGCGACATTTTCTCCAAGCTCACGGTGCACCAGAACCTGCTGCTCGGCCAGAAAGGGTCGGGCAAAGGCAGCCGCTGGTCGTTCGACGACATGTACCGGATGTTCCCGCGCCTGAAGGAGCGCCAGCACACCGAAGCCGGCGTACTGTCGGGCGGCGAACAGCAAATGCTGACGCTGTGCCGCACCCTGATGGGCGACCCGGACCTGATCATCATCGACGAGCCGACCGAAGGGCTGGCGCCAAAAATTGTCGAACTGGTGGGGCAATACCTTCAAACACTGAAGGCCAAGGGCGTCTCGGTGTTGCTGATCGAGCAAAAGCTGACCATTGCCATGGCGATTTCTGACCGGGTGCTGGTCATGGGCCATGGCAGCATTGTGTTTCAGGGCACGCCTGACAGCCTGCGCGCCGACACCTACATCCGCAAAGAGTGGCTGGAGGTCTGACACCTGGCTTTGTCACGACTGGGACAAAGCCGGGTACCGTCAGGGTTGCAGTGCAACATAAGCTCTCTATAATAAAAAAAGAACGGTCGTACTATTTTTGGTGACCTGACCCGTTTGAACAATCCTGCTGCGATCAGGCAAACGGCCGGGGAAAACGCAACAAAGGAAAGCAAATGACAGCGAAATACGAAGTGCGCGGCAGCGTCGCGGTGATCACCCTGGAGAACCCACCGGTCAATGGCCTGGGTCATTCGACACGTTTGGGCATCGCGGATGGACTGCAGAAAGCCAATGCAGACGCTGCCGTCAAATCGATTGTGCTGACCGGAGCCGGCAAGGCCTTTTCCGGCGGCGCGGACATCAAGGAGTTCGGTACCTCCAAAGCCCTGGCCGAACCCAATCTGCTGAGTGTCATCCTGGCGATTGAAAACTCATCCAGGCCCGTGGTTGCCGCGATTCATTCGGTCTGCATGGGGGGCGGACTGGAACTGGCGCTCGGCTGTCATTACCGCATCGCGGCGCCGGGCTGCAGCGTTGCGCTGCCGGAGGTCAAGCTCGGCCTGCTGCCTGGCGCGGGCGGCACCCAGCGCCTGCCGCGCGCGCTGGGCGTTGAGCCGGCGCTGAACATGATCGTGAGCGGTGAACCCGTCAAGAGTGAGTTGCTGGCCCAGATTCCTGGCCAGAAACTGTTCGACAGAATGGCCCAGTCACCCGAATCGCTGGCGCAAGAGGCGCTTGCCTTTGCCGAGTCGATTGCCGATACGCGCCCGCTGCCGCTGGTGCGCAACCTGCCTTGCAAGCACCCCAACGGCGAGGCTTTCTTCCAGTTCGCGCGCAACATGGTCAAGGGCATGGCCAAGAACTTCCCCGCGCCGCTCAAATGCGTGGACGCCGTGCAAGCCGCGACCCAACGGAAATTTGAAGACGGTTTGCAGTTCGAGCGTGAGCTCTTCACCAACCTGATGTGGACGCCGGAAAGCCGCGCGCTGCGCCATATTTTCATGGCCGAGCGTGCTGCCTCCAAGATTCCGGACGTACCCGGAGACACCCCGAAGCGCGAGATCAAATCGATCGCCGTGATTGGCGCTGGCACCATGGGGGGCGGCATTTCCATGAACTTCCTCAACGCCGGCATTCCGGTCAAGATGCTGGAAATGAAGCAGGAGGCGCTAGACCGCGGCGTCGCCACGATTCGCAAAAACTACGAAGCGCAGGTCA
>NZ_JAUXNA010000260.1 GCF_030682935.1 Polaromonas sp. | reverse complement strand
GCCACCACAATCAGCAACTCCAGCAGGGTAAAGCCACCGTGGCGGATTCGGGCCGCCAGCGAACGCGGCGAAGCGCCTGCAGCGGCAAGCGTGGGGGCGATCGGCCGCAGCGCCGGGCCGCCCCAAGCAAGGCCAGCCCCCCCGGGGGGCAGCGCAGCACACGAAGTGGCAAGCGTGGGGGCTCTTTTAGTCCCAGCTGCCAACATCCGCATTTTTGCCCTCACCGCCCGGCTGCCCATCGGCCCCGAAAGACATCACGTCAATCTCGCCCTTGACGCCGGGATTCAGGTACTGGTAAGGGCGTCCCCAGGGGTCATTGGGCAGCTTGTCCAGGTAGCTTTTCCAGTTGGCCGGAATCGGCCCCGTGGTGGGCTTGGCCAACAGCGCCTGCAGACCCTGCTCAGCCGCAGGGTAACGCTGGTTGTCCAGCCGGTAGAGCTTGAGCGCCTGCATCAGGTTGTTGACGTCGGTTTTGGCGGCCGTGGCGCGCGCGTCGTCGGCGCGGTCCAGCACGTTGGGCACGATCAGCGCGGCCAGCACGCCAATGATTACCAGCACCACCATCAACTCAATAAGGGTGAAGCCTGCTGACAAGCGGCGCCGCACGGTGCGCAGGCCGGACATGGGGGGGAAGTGTCGTGTAATCATGGTCTGTTCAATGATAATCCAGCCATGCAGATAAACGCTTACAGCTTGTGGTCAACCCGGATTGTGACGTTCGCACTGTCCGCCCTGGCAGCCGGCAGCGTCGCGTACTGGGCACTGAAGGGCGTGGGCACGGCCACATCGTCCGCTACGCCGCCGGTGGCCCAGGCCAGCGCGCCGCCTGCAGACCCCCAAGCCGTGGCCCGTGCGCTGGGGGGCGGCTTGGTGCTGGCGCAAGCGGAGCCCGGCGGGAGGCCGCCGGCCAGCAGTCGTTATGTACTGGCCGGGGTGGTGGCAGACCGCGCCCAGGGCGGCGCCGCCCTGATTTCAGTCGATGGCAAGCCGGCCAAGCCGTTTCGCATCGGGGCCACTGTGTACGGCCGGCTGGTGCTGCAGTCGGTGGCAGGGCGCCGCGCGGTGCTGGCTACCGGTCTGAACGCGCCGGCCGAGGTCACGCTGGAGTTGCCGCTGCCCGGCAAGTAGCGAATCGCTATATTAACGATAGCTGGTAGTGCCCGGCTGGTGTGGGCTGGCAGCCTAAAGCATGAATTATTTTGTAACTGCGCGGAAAACTCGAAGCCATCAGTAAAACCGGGTGCGGTCATGACACCCGGTCCCTTTGTGTGATGGCTTTGCGTATTGAGCCTCTGGCGCGCCGCTGGCCCCCACCCCAGCCCTCCCCCAGAGGGGGAGGGAGCAGGGCAACGGCCTCTTTTCCCTCCCCCTTTGGGGGAGGGTTAGGGTGGGGGCCTCCCCGGCCTGCCAGACGCAGAGCGGGCTGAGCAGTTACATTATTTTTGCAAAAACAAGCGGTACACCGGGTTGTCGGTTTCCTCCACATGGGGGTAACCCAGCGTGTCCAGAAATTCCTTGAAAGCGCTGTTGTCGGCCTCGGGCACCTGCAGGCCGACCAGAATGCGGCCATAGTCGGCGCCCTGGTTGCGGTAATGGAACAGGGAAATGTTCCAGCCCGGGCGCATCAGGCTCAAGAATTTCAGCAGCGCGCCGGGACGCTCGGGAAAAATGAAGCGCAGCACGCGCTCGCCGCCCGACAGCGCGCTGTGCCCGCCCACCATGTGGCGGATATGTTCCTTGGCCAGCTCGTCATGCGTGAGGTCCAGCGCCTTGAAGCCGTGGCGCGAGAAATTGGCGGCAATCTTGCTGCTCTCGCCCTTGGCCGAGGTGGTCAGGCCCACAAACACATGGGCGCTGGCATCGTCGCTGATGCGGTAGTTGAATTCGGTGACGCTGCGCGGCGCGCCCGGCAGCTCGCCAATCAGTGCGCAAAAACGCCGGAAGCTGCCGCGCGCCTCGGGGATCGTCACGGCAAACAGCGCCTCGCGTTCCTCGCCCACTTCGGCCCGCTCGGC
>NZ_JAUXNA010000246.1 GCF_030682935.1 Polaromonas sp. | reverse complement strand
ACGCTGCACGAACTGGCGGCGGTGTACGGTGTCAGCGCCGAGCGCATTCGCCAGATTGAAGTTGCAGCCATGAAGAAAATGAAGAAGGTGCTGGCGACCTATGCTTGAACCTGGATTCCCCAGTTGACCGCTTGGTTTCATCTTCTACCGTCCTTGCACGCCGCCATTCAAAAAGGCCTGCTCCCTCAAAAGAGCAGGCCTTTTTAGGGTCCTGCTGCCTCTTGCATCCGCAAGGCCTGGGGACGAGGACGATCAGGAATTCTTCAGCAGCAGGCGAATGTCGGACGCCAGGGATTCAGCGCCGCTGCCGTAGCGGGTATAGAGCCGAACGCGGCCCTTTCCGTCAAAAACGTAGCTGCCTGCCGAGTGGTCCATGCTGTAGCTACTGGGTGTTTTGCCTTCAACTTTCTTGTAATAGATCTTGAAGTCCTTGGCGACCTCAGGCAGTTGGGCCAGCGTGGGCCGCAACGCCAGAAAAGAGGGGTCAAAGTTACCCATGTAGGCTTTGAGCAGTTCTGGGGTGTCCCGCTCGGGGTCGACCGTGATGAAGATCGCCTGCAGCTTGTCGCCATCCGGGCCAAGCAGCTTCTTGACCTGCGCCAACTCGGTCAGGGACGTGGGGCAGACATCGGGGCACTGGGTGAAACCGAAAAAAACCACCACGATCTTGCCGGCAAAGTCTTTGAGCGTGCGCACCTGGCCGTCTTGGTCGGTCAGGGAAAATCCCTGCGCGTAGTCGGCGCCCGTCAGGTCAATGCTCTTGAACTGCGGCTTGTCCGCAGAGCAGGCCGTCAAAAGGCCTGCCGTCATCGCCAGCGCCACAGCGCCAGCCAGTGATTTGACAGCGCGACGGCGGCTGGGCAGCATAAGGGAAGTTTTCATACGAGGTAGTGGTCCAGCAGCAGGGCTGCAAATAAGGCAGAAAGATGAATCAGCGAAAAACGGAAGGTCTTGCGTGCCAGTTCATCGGAGTAATTGCGCCACAGGCGCCAGCCATACCAGCAAAAGCCGATGCTGAGCACCACGGCCACCACCAGGTAGAGCCAGCCACTCATATTGAAGACAAAGGGCATCAGACAGGCTGCGAACAGCACCAGGGTATATAAAAACACCTGCAAGCGCGTGAATTCGTTGCCGTGCGTGACCGGCAGCATGGGCAGGCCCGCCTTGCGGTAGTCCTCCACACGGTAGAGCGCCAGCGCCCAGAAGTGCGGTGGCGTCCAGAGAAAAATGATCAGGAACAAAATCAGCGCTTCAGGGCTGACCGAGCCTGTCATCGCGGCCCAGCCCAGCACGGGCGGCATGGCGCCAGAGGCGCCGCCAATCACGATGTTCTGGGGCGTGAGCGGCTTGAGAATCACGGTATAGACCACCGCGTAGCCCACAAAGGTGGCAAAGGTCAGCCACATGGTGAGCGGGTTGACCCACACGTACAAAATTGCCGAGCCCAAGGCACACAGGCCGGCGGAGAACGTCAGTGTGAGCAGATTGCTGAGCTCACCCCTGGCCGTGGGTCGCCAGGCTGTGCGCCGCATTTTGGCGTCTATCTGCTGCTCGACCAGGCAATTGAACGCTGCAGCGGCACCCGCTACCAGCCAGATGCCGGCACAGGCGATCAGTGCCAGCCTCACCTCGGGCCAGGTCGGGACACCAGGAACCGCCAGCACCATGCCGATCAGGGCGCAAAAAACAATAAGCTGCACCACGCGCGGCTTGGTCAGCGCGTAAAACTGTCCGAACCGGGACGGAACGCGGGTCGTGGAAGCCAAAGCGGCGGGCGGGTTGCGGGGGGTCATGGGAAATCGCTAAGCCTTCAATTTTGATGCGGGCGCCGTCTCGAGGATGCTGCGGCTTGAAAAAATGACACCGGTGAGCACCACCACCAGCGCCGCAGCACCGCCTGTGTGCGCCACGGCCGCCACCAGGGGCCAGCCCAGCACCACATTACTCAGGCCCGTGGCAGCCTGCAGCAAAGTGAGGCCCGCCAGCCAGCGGGCCTGCACACGAAAGGCAGGCACGCGGTGCAAGCTGAAGGCCAGCGCCAAAAGTACCGCAAACACCAGGTAAGCCGCCAGACGATGCACATAGTGGATCGCCGTGAGCGCCTGAAAGCTGATGTTGGCGCCATCATGGCCCGCGCCCAGTTCGCGCCACAGCGTGAAGCCCTGCTTGAAGTCCATGGCCGGCCACAACGAATTCTGGCAGCTGGGAAAATCCGTGCAGGCGAGCACCGCGTAGTTGGTACTGACCCAGCCACCCAGGGCGATCTGCAGCCACAGCAAGGCAAACGCGGCGATGACAAAAATCCGGGTGCCGGTGCTTAAGGGCGTGCGCGTGGCAGCGGACTTTTCTTCCAGTAGCCCATAGCGAACCGACTGTGCGCGCAGCAGCGCCAGCAGAACCAGCCCTCCCAGCAAGTGCAGGGTGACAATTGCCGGGAACAGTTTCATGGTCACCGTAAGCGCACCGAATGCGCCCTGCAGGCAAACCCAAAGCAGCGTGACGGTAGGCCACCAGGGCGAGATCTGAGCTCCACGCTTTTCGCCTTGGGGCGTGCGCCGCTCATCGCGAAAAGCGATCCATGCGCTAAAGGTCAAAACGAGGATGAGCACGCCAACCCCCGTGGCCAGGTAGCGATGGATCATTTCTATCCAGGCTTTGGAATGCGTGACCGGGCCTGTGGGCATGGCGCTTTGCGCGGCGTCAATATGCATCCGTGCGCCCACCGGGCTGGCGCTCCCGTAGCAGCCCGGCCAGTCAGGGCAACCCAGGCCGGAGTCGGTCAGGCGGGTAAAGGCGCCAAAAATCACCAGATCGAAGGTCAGAAACAAAGTCACCAGCGTCAGCACACGCAGGCGCTGCGCGAGCGGCGCGTTCTTGTTGCGGACCCAGACCCACGCAAGCGGTCCGAGCGCCACGGCAAGGCCCATGAACATCAGGCGCAGGGCCGGACTCAGGTCGTAAAGAGTGGGGGTAGACATGGTGTGAAAATTGAACCGCGCAGCTTGTTTACAACTAGCGCCCGTCCTTGTCCCAGCTGTTGGAGGCACGCAGCAAGCGCTCCAGATCGCGCTTGGCTTTGGCCGCGGCGGGCCCATCCATGTTGGCCGGAAAACGCATCATCCAGTTGCCCAGCGGGTCCACCAGGTAAAGGTGGTCTTGCAAGCGCTGGCCCGGCGCAGGGACCAGCCATTGCGCCAGCGCAGCAGGCGCCACGCGCAACACCGTCGAGGCAGCCAGGGCAGGCAGCAAGGCATCGGCGACAACCGCTTCATCCTCTACCAGCCAGACGCGGTCCAGGCGGTCTTTTTCCCGGCCCAGCGACTCGCGCAACTGCCGCTGAAAATACAGGTTGCTCTCGCAGCGCGCGTCACAGGCACCGTCCGACACGCTCAGCAGCAGCCACTGGCCCTTCAGCCCGGTCAGCTCGCCGGCTTGGCCATCCAGCGTCCGGGTGGCCAGGGCTGGCAGGGGACGCTGCGGATTGATCAGCTCGCCGAAGTTGCGGCGACCCTCGGGACGAATCACGTAGTAGGTGAAGTAGGACGCGATCACCGGGCTGGCGCAAACCAGCAGCACGGCCAGCATTTTCCAGCGGCCTGCTGCGGTGCTGGGTGCCCGGGGACTGGGCTGATCAAGCATCGGCATGGCGTGCACCGTCAGGCCCAGCGGGTGATCTTGCGCTGCCGGGGTGGCTGCACTGCCAGGGGATGAAGAAGATTTCGGATGGTCGTTTGTCACAGCAGTCTATCGGGGCGTTTGGTAAGTAATTAGCGAGGTGATTGGGTACGTGGCTTGGTACGCAAAGGAAGGATCAATTGAAACCAGATAAACAAGATAAGCACCAGGCCGCACAAACCAAACCACTGGAAGGCATAACCGTAGTGTTTGTCGACCCCCAGATTGGGCGCAGCCCACTCACGCAGCAGGCCTTCGTTCGCCGCGTCCGTTTGCAGCAATGAAACCTCGAGCAGCGGCAAGCCGGTTTGCGTCCTGAAAGCAGGAATGTCCAGATTTTGCCGGATACGGCCGCTCTCGAGGCCCTTGAACTCATATAGCTTGGAAGGCGACGGGGCAATACGGCCCCGCACAGTGACGGACCCGGAGGGCGTTGTAATCGGGGCCAGGCGAGTGCGATCCGTGAAATCGCGCGGCACCCAGCCGCGCTGCACCAGAATAAGCTGCGAGCTGCCTTCCAGCGCCAGCGGCGTGATCACCCAAAAACCGGTTTTCCCGCTCATGGGCCGGTTGTCCAGATAGACCGTGTACTCGGGGTGCCAGGTCCCTTTCAGGATGGCTTGCCGATGGAGGACATCTGCCACATTTTTCCCGGCTGTCAGCCCGCGGCCATCAAGGATGGGAAGATGGTCCCGGGCGCCGATGGCCGCCTGAAGCGCTTCTTTCTGGGCTGCCCGGCGCAACTGCCACTGGCCCAGCGACAAGGTGGTTCCCGCCACCAGCACGGCGGCGAGCGTGATCAGCCAGAACCTGGGCGAGCGCAAAGTCAATGTCATGGACAGATAATCCGGCTCATGACTTATCTCGTTGCACTGGCATTCATCGCCATCATCGCCAGCCTGGCCTCCGCGCTCTTCTTTATGCTGAAGAACGGCACCGAGGGCAAACGCAAAACCAGCAACATGGCGCGCGCCCTGGCGTTTCGTGTCGGATTCTCGGTTTTGCTGTTTGTCTGCATTCTGATTGCGTGGAAACTAGGGTACATACAGCCCACCGGCATTCCGGCGGGCAAATAAAAAGCAAAGAAATCAAAACAAAAGCCGCTCAATGCGGCCTTTGTTTTGATGATCGCGGCCCGGTCCAGCGCGCATGAAGGTCGCGGGCAGCACCCCCCGCGACGCCAAGGGGCTGCCCGGCAGCCTTAGACCGATTTCCTGGCCAATACCTCAGAGCCAGTAAACAAGGATGTAAAGGACCAGCCACACCACGTCCACAAAGTGCCAGTACCAGGCTGCACCTTCAAAACCGAAATGCTTCTCAGGCGTGAAATGTCCTTTTTGCAGGCGCAGGGTGACGAACAGCAGCATCAGCATGCCGACAAACACGTGAAAGCCGTGAAAGCCCGTCAACATGTAAAAGGTCGAGCCATACACCCCGGACGTGAGCTTGAGGTTCAGGTCGGAATAGGCATGCATGTATTCGTAACCCTGCACAAACAGAAAGATGATGCCCAGCAGCACCGTCATCCACATGAATGCAATGGTGCGGCCCCGGTGGTTTTCGAGCAGTGCATGATGCGCAATGGTCAGGGTCACGCCAGAGCTCAGCAGCAGCGCGGTGTTGATGGTAGGCAACCAGAACGGCGTCATGGTCGTAAACGGCTCAATGATGTCCGCGGGCGATCCGGTCACGCCGGCGGCAAGACTGGGCCAGACCGCCTTGAAGTCAGGCCAGAGCAGCGCATTTTCCAGGCTTCCCAGTGCAGGCACCGAATGCGCGCGCGCCCACCAGAGCGCCGTGAAGAACGCACCGAAGAACATCACTTCCGAGAAAATGAACCAGCTCATGCTCCAGCGGAAAGACAGGTCGACCTTGCGACCGTACAAGCCGCCTTCGCTTTCAGCCACGGACTCGCGGAACCACTGGAACAGGGTAACTAGCCACCACACCATGCCGAAGGCCAGCGCCCATGCGCCCCAGCCCGCGCCATTGACCCACTGGGTAGCACCCATGATGACAAAAAACAGGCCAATAGCGGCCATGACCGGATGCCGGGAAGGGCTGGGCACGAAATAGTAAGGGGTTGCCCCTTGGGTTGCTGATGACATCGCTCGACTCCTGTTTTTTTCTCGAATTTTCAATAATCTTTTAATTCAAACCGTGATGCGCACTGTCGCACTTCCGGCTTTCCGACTTCTAGTGCGGAACGACCCAATTCACCAGCAACACCAGGGCGACCACAAATACCAAAACACCGCCCAGTCCGACCACGATGATGTGGACGAGGTTGAAATTTTGGGCATCTTTGTCGTAGGCATCGCGTCCACGCAGTCCAATGAAAGACCATGCGACTGCCTTGGCAGTACGCCAGATGGATTTTTTGGGAGACGCTCCGGCCATGCTCACACACCAGCCTGCTGGCCAGGCAACACCGCAGCAGAACTTGCATTGGACGTGCCTGGCACCGCAGGCGTCTTGCCGCCTACTTCAAAAAACGTGTACGACAGCGTGATGGTATTCACATCCTTGGGCAGCTTTGGATCAATGACGAAAGCGACCGGCCACTGTTTTTTCTCGCCCGGCGCCAGGGTGTACTGGTTGAAGCAAAAGCACTCCAGCTTGTTGAAGTGGGCCGCTGCTTGTGCCGGTGCGTAACTGGGAATCGCTTGTGCGGACATGGTGCGGTTCTGCGTGTTCTGAAATTCGTACATGACCGTGGTCAACTCGCCCGGATGCACTTCCAGCGTATTCCGGGCTGGCTTGAAATGCCAGGGACCACGCGCGTTGGCATCAAACTCCACCGTGATGGTGCGTGTGCGGTCAACTTGCGTGTTGGCGGGCAGATTCGGCGTCGCACCTGGAATTTGCCGATCCGCCAAGGCCAGTATGTTGATGCCGGTTACCTCGCAAATGGCCTTGTAGATGGGAACGAGGGCATAGCCGAAGGCAAACATGCCAAGCACGATAACGCCCAGCTTGCCCACCATCTTGAAGTTTTCGCGCTTGAGCTGCATCAGAGTTGCACCGGTTTGAACAATTTAGCCTGCATCGCCGGCTTAGCGGCCCAGGAAAATCATCTTGACCATGAAACCGGCAAAAAAGACCAGCGCGACTGACGCCAGAATCAATGCCAGGCGAAGGTTGTTTTTCTTTTGCTCAGGTGTCATGGTGCGGGTCGCCGGGTTGCTCAGCCAATCACGCGGGTTGCGCTTGCATCCAGCTTGGGTGGGGTTTCAAAGGTATGGAAAGGTGCGGGCGATGGAACTTCCCACTCCAAGCCCTCAGCGCCCTTGCCGCCTTCGTCGACCCAGGGATTCTTCCCGGCCGCTGCACCTTTGCCGCGCATCGTCGGCAAGACAATGAACAGGAAGAAATACAGCTGCGCGAAACCGAAGAAAAATGAACCCACAGAGGCAATTGCATTGAAGTCGGCGAACTGCATCGGGTAATCGGCGTAGCGGCGCGGCATGCCCGCCAAACCCAGAAAGTGCATGGGAAAGAAAGTCACGTTAAAGGAAATCAGCGACCACCAGAAGTGAATTTTGCCGCGGGTTTCGTTGTACATCACGCCAGTCCACTTGGGCGACCAGTAATAAAAGCCGGCGAACATGGCGAACAGCGAACCGGCCACCAGCACATAGTGGAAGTGGGCTACAACGTAGTAAGTATCCTGCAACTGGATGTCGATGGGCGCCACCGAAAGAATCACGCCGGAAAAGCCGCCCAGCGTAAACACGAAAATGAAGCCGACAGCAAACAGCATGGGGGTTTCAAACGTCATGGAACCCCGCCACATCGTCGCAACCCAGTTGAAAATTTTCACGCCGGTAGGCACCGCAATCAGCATGGTCGAGTACATGAAGAACAGCTGGCCCGTGACCGGCATTCCGGAAGTGAACATGTGGTGCGCCCACACGACAAAGCTCAGAATGGCAATGGACCCGGTGGCGTAAACCATGGACGCGTAGCCAAAAAGGCGTTTGCGCGAGAACGCCGGAATGATCTGGCTGACAATGCCGAAGGCCGGCAGAATCATGATGTAGACCTCGGG
>NZ_JAUXNA010000245.1 GCF_030682935.1 Polaromonas sp. | reverse complement strand
CGAGCTGGGCGGCAAGTCGCCCAATATCGTGTTTGCCGACTGCCCCGACCTGGACCGCGCCGTCGCCGCCGCGGTGAGCAGCATCTTCTTCAACCAGGGTGAAAGCTGCAACGCGCCTTCGCGCCTGTTTGTCGAAAGCAGCATCAAGGACGCTTTTCTGGAAAAAGCGCTGGCGCTGGTGCCGCACTACCAGCCGGGCAACCCGCTGGACAACGCCACCGTGATGGGCGCCATCGTGGACAAGTCCCAGCTCGACAATGTGCTGCGCTACATCGAGACGGGCAGACGCGAAGGCGCCCGGCTACTGGCTGGCGGCGAGCGGGCACTGCTTGATTCCGGCGGCTGTTATGTGCAGCCCACCATTTTTGACGGCGTGAAGAACGACATGACCATCGCGCGCGAGGAAATCTTCGGCCCTGTGCTCTCGGTGCTGTCTTTCACCGATGCGGCCGATGTGGTTCGGCAGGCGAACCAGAGCATTTATGGCCTGCAGGCCGCAGTATGGACGCGTGACATCAACAAGGCGCTTGGCGTGGCGCGCGCGCTACGTGCCGGCACGGTACACGTGAACCAGTATGACGAGGACGACATCACGGTGCCGTTTGGCGGTTTCAGGCAAAGCGGTGTGGGACGCGACAAATCCCTGCATGCCTTTGACAAGTACACCGAGACCAAAACGACGTGGATCCGCATCGACAGCCCGGTGTGAGGCCGATGGACGGGCGTCCGATCTTTAATTGATTTCACTATGCGAAAAGGCTGCGCGAATTATGGAGGAGTCATTGCCTATGGTGCAGTATATTTTTTCATTGAGAAAAATAGGTTTTCACATCATGGAATCATGACTTTAAGCTATTGATATTTAATAGAAAATTTTTAATCTTATATAAGACATAAGAGAAAAATAACTCTTATATAAGAGTTAAAATAAAGCCATGGCAAGGGGCTTCATCAGCCATCCCTGCCACCTTTTTTCAACTCACTTCCGGAGGTTTTTATGCCGCAATCCATCACCGAACAACTGAGCCGCGAACAGCAGATCGAAGCCCTTGAAAAAGACTGGGCCACCAACCCGCGCTGGAAGGGTATCAAACGCGGCTACAGTGCCGCTGATGTGGTCCGCTTGCGTGGCTCCTTTCCTATCGAGCACACCTTGGCGCGCCGTGGCGCTGAAAAGCTCTGGGGCCTGGTGAACAATGAGCCTTACGTCAACTGCCTGGGTGCGCTGACAGGCGGCCAGGCCATGCAGCAGGTGAAAGCCGGCGTCAAGGCCATCTACCTGTCGGGCTGGCAAGTCGCCGCCGACAACAACGGTTATGCCGCCATGTATCCCGACCAGTCGCTGTACCCGGTGGACTCGGTGCCGAAAGTGGTCGAACGCATCAACAACACCTTCCGCCGTGCCGATGAAATCCAGCACTCCAAGGGTATCGATGCCGGCGACGCAAATTACATCGACAATTTCGCGCCCATCGTGGCCGATGCCGAAGCCGGTTTTGGCGGCGTGCTGAACGCGTTTGAACTGATGAAGGCCATGATCAGTTCCGGCGCGGCTGGCGTTCACTTTGAAGACCAGCTGGCCTCCGTCAAGAAATGCGGCCACATGGGCGGCAAGGTGCTGGTGCCTACCGCCGAAGCCTGCCAAAAACTCATCGCTGCCCGCATGGCAGCCGACGTTTGCGGCGTGCCCACCCTGGTGATTGCCCGTACCGATGCAGAAGCTGCCGACTTGCTGACCAGCGACTACGACGAGAACGACAAGCCTTTCATCACGGGAGAACGCACCGCTGAAGGTTTCTACAAGACCAAAAAAGGCATGGACCAAGCCATTTCGCGCGCTGTGGCCTACGCCCATTACGCCGACCTGGTGTGGTG
>NZ_JAUXNA010000244.1 GCF_030682935.1 Polaromonas sp. | reverse complement strand
CGCAAGATCGAACTGTCGATGGGGCAGATGCGCTTTCTGATCAACGGGCGCACCTTCCGCATGGACGAGATTGCGTTCGACGTGAAGCGCGGCGCGGTGGAAATCTGGAACATCAGCAACCCGGCCATGGGCATGCCGCACCCGATGCACATCCACGGTTTTTCGTTCCAGGTGCTCGAACGCATCGGCAGCCCGCCCCAGGTCGCGGCCACGGCGCGTTTCGGCCAGGGCCGCACCGTGAGCGACCTCGGCTGGAAGGACACCGTGCTGGTCTGGCCCGGCGAAACGGTGCGGGTGGCGATCGACTTCGCCCACGACTTCCCCGGTGACCAGACCTACGTCTTCCATTGCCACAACCTGGAACACGAAGATGGCGGCATGATGATCAACTTTCGCGTGAAGGGTTGATGACACCGGCTCGGTGAGCCGGCGTCACACCCTTCTCCCTGGAGATTTCCATGGACGACAAGCACAGTTCTCAGCCCTGCCTTCCGGGCGCCACGCCATTTTGGCGCTCCCGCTACGGACTGGGCCTGCTCGTGTTCGGCGCTATCGCGGCGTATTTCCTGCTCACCGAGCATCGCGCCCACTTTTTCGGCGCCCTGCCGTTCCTGCTGGTTCTGGCCTGCCCGCTGATGCATGTGTTCATGCATCGCGGGCATGGACGCCATGGCGGCGCTCATGCGGGCCACCACGGGAGCAACAAAAGCCCGGACACGGCGGCCCCACCGGCATCCGGGACCGGAGAACAGCCATGAGCCCTGATGCCCCGGCCTACGGACTCTGGACGCTTGTCTTCCTCAATTCGGCCATCTTCCTGATGTTCGCCTTCAGCTTCTTCAGGCCCCAGACCGCACGGGACTGGCGAACTTTCGGCGCATTCGCTGCGTTTATCGTCGCGCTCTTTGTCGAGATGTATGGCTTTCCGCTCACCATCTATGTGATGTCCGGCTGGCTGCAGACCCGGTTCCCGGGCACCGACCTGCTTTCCCACAACGCCGGTCACCTGTGGTCAACGCTGCTGGGCGAGCAGGGAGACGCCCACTTTGGACCCTTGCACATCGCGAGCTATGTTTTCCTGGGCTTCGGTTTTTACCTGTTGTCCAGCGCCTGGAACGTTTTGTATCAAGCGCAACGCGGCAACACGCTGGCCACCACGGGGCCTTACGCGCGGATTCGCCACCCCCAATACGTGGCCTTTGTGCTGATCCTGCTTGGCTTCCTGTTGCAGTGGCCGACGCTGCTCACCCTGGCCATGTTCCCGATTCTGCTGGTCATGTATGGGCGTCTGGCCATCACTGAAGAAGCGCAGATGCGCACCCGGTTCGGAGATGCCTTTGAGCGCTATGCCCGGCGAACCCCCAGGTTCTTCCCCCGCATGGGTCAAGGTTCAACCGCGGGCTGAGTGCTTCGTTCAATATGGGCTACGCTTGGACTTTCACGCGGTGGTATCCAGGCGAGGCTGTGTTCGCAGCATGGCGCGCGCTGTCTGTGCGTTCCGCCGGAGCGGCATTTCCGCACCTGCTGGCGCTGTGCCTGCTGTGGTTCAGCGCTGACGCTCTGGCCGAACGCGATGTCAGGATCGAGCGCGATGCAGACACGATCCGCATTGATGCCAAACTGCGCGTTGACGTGCACCATCACATCGCTTGGCAGGTCCTGACCGACTACGACAATCTTGCGCGCTTCGTCCCGGGCCTGCAAATCAGTCGCATCGTGAGCGAGCCGGGTGCGCCACTGCTGCTCCAGCAGACGGGACAGTCAGGGTTCCTGTGGCTGACCTTGCCGATCGAGGTTGTCGTGCGAATCGTGGAAGTACCGCTTGAGGCGATCCGTTTTTCCGCTGTCAGCGGCACTCTAAAAAGCAAGTCCGGCGAGTGGCGCATCGAGGCGCAGGACGATGCGACGCTGCTGATCTATCGGGCCAGCATCGTTCCGGGTTTCTGGGTGCCGCCCTTGATCGGCACGGCCATGATGGGGCAGGACGTCAGGAGCAAGCTCGTGGGTGTCGCCAACGAAATGACGCGGCGCGCGGCTTCTGCGCAATCCGGGAAGTCCGGATCAGAGGCGTACCGATGAAGCGGTGTTCAACGCATGCATAAGCGTGTATTTTTCCAAGGAGCAGGGTATGTACGGGTTTGACCACGGTGTCTGGATGTTGGGTGGCTGGATTGTGATGCTGGCGTTATGGCTGCTGCCGTTCGTCCTCTTGTTTGTCTCAATCAAGGTTTTCTTCGAGCGGTTCAAGGCGGGCACGGACAAGAGCGCGCTTGAAATACTGGAGCTGGCCTATGCCAGCGGAAAAATCGGCCGCGAGGAATTCCTTCGAAAACGCGACGACTTACAAGCCAGATCGTCTGGAGACCTGCCTTGAGTATCCGTGGCTCGCGCCACGTCTTTCAGCGCCACCGCCGTGTCCTCGAATGAGTGTGGGTACCGAGCAATATCCAACGGGTGTTCGCACCCACCACGGCAAAGGAGTAAATCATGTTTTTAGTACGGAATTTCCATCACGTCAGGATCGGCGGCTGGATCCTCGCGGCCACGCTCGGCGTGGTGGCTGCGCCCCTGGCCGCACTGGCGCAAGCCAGCGCGAATGCGACGACCACGCAGTCGTCGAGTGAGCTAGGGGTGACTGTCAAGGTGACGCCGAAGTTGATCGGATCGCCCGACAAGCCGTGGGAATTCACCATCGTGCTTGACACCCACAGTGCCGACCTGAGCGACGACCTGACCCAAAGCGCCACCCTGACGACCGACGACGGCCGCACGTTCAAGCCCGTGAGCTGGCTCGGCGCGCCACCGGGTGGCCATCACCGTGAAGGTGTGCTGGCATTCGATGTTCCGGCGCCGCGGCCGAGTACGATCGAACTCAGCATCACCCGGCCGGGTGAATCCGCACCCCGGACATTTCGCTGGCAGCTCTGACCCACTGAAGGAGAAGCGTATGGAATGGCTGACACAGAACTGGATCAATCTGCTGTTATTGGTGGGCGTGATCCTGTTCATGCGCTTCGGCGGCATGGGCTGTGGCTCCGGTGGCCGACCCGCTCAGCCGGAGCACAGGCATGACCGGCAAGGCAGTGTGGACACGCCCGTCGAATCCGCCCCGGCCACCGACCCCGTCAGCCGACGCCCGGTCGATCCGACATCGGCGGTAGCGACGGTTTACCAGGGCCGCGCCTATTACTTCGAGTCGCGCGAGAACCGTGACCGTTTCGAGGCAGCGCCGGACCAGTACGCCACGGTGCCAAAAGACGGTGACAAGGCCGCCGGGCATGACCACCACGGCGGGTGCTGCTGAGGAACTGCGCCTGCTGCCTTGCCCCTAACTCGATCAACACCAGACCTGAAAAGAACAAGACCATGAACACCGAGAGCACCACTAGACCTGCCGCCCCGACCTCGGCCGTTGATCCGGTCTGCGGGATGAGCGTCCAAGCCGACAAGGCGGCGGCCCGCCTGGAGTTTGATGGCAAGCTGTACCTGTTCTGTTCCACAGATTGCCAGCACAAGTTTGAGATCGACCCCAAGAAGTACATAGGCACGGCGGCGGCGACCCTGGTACCCGATGCCACTGGCGCGCCGATATCCGCCCTGGCCCCGACGGCGCCCGATCACGGTATGCCGATGCAAGCCGCGTTGCGTCGCGGACTGCAAGGCCAGGCCAAGGATCCGATCTGCGGCATGATGGTTGACAAGGCGAGTGCTTTACGCTCCGAGCGTGGCGGACGCAGCTACTATTTCTGCAGCGTCGGCTGCCAGCGTACCTTCGAGTCGCCGGAGCAGGAGCTGAAGTCGATGCGCACGCGCGTGGCGATCGCCCTGACCGGGGTGCTGGCGCTGGCGATCATGCGGGCCGGCGCGTTCCTTGCGCTGGCCACCGGTGCCACCATCGTCAGCTGGGCACCGGTTTCGGCGCTGCCCTGGTTCACCTGGGGTATGTGGCTGTTTCTGCTGGTGACGCCGGTGCAGTTCATCGGCGGCTGGAGCTTCTACAAGGGCGCGTGGAACGCCATCCGCAGCCGCCGCATCAACATGGATTTCCTCATCGCGATGGGCACCTCGGTGGCCTATTTCTATAGTGTGGCCGTGGTGTTTTTCCCCGACGTGTTGCCGGTCGAGATCGATGAGCGTGCAGTGTATTTCGAAGTCTCCGCCGTCATCATCGCCTTTGTGCTGCTCGGCAAGTACATGGAGGAGATCATCAAGAAGCACTCTTCCGCGGCCGTACGCAAGCTGCTCGACCTGAAGCCCGCCACCGCCCAGGTGGTGCGCGAGGGGGTCGAGATGGAGGTGCCGGCCGAGAGTGTGATGGTCGGCGAAACCGTCGTCATGCGTCCGGGGCAGCGCATTGCCACCGACGGGGTGGTGCTGGAGGGCGCCTCGGCGGTTGATGAATCGATGCTCACCGGCGAGTCCATGCCGGTCGAAAAGCAGGTCGGCTCCAAGGTCATCGGCGGCACGCTGAACCGCACCGGCTCGTTCCGCTTCCAGGCCACGCGCGTGGGCACTGAGACCGCACTGGCCCAGATCATCAAGATGGTCGAGGATGCCCAGGCCAGCAGTGCCCCGATCCAGCGCATCGCCGACGAGGTGACGCGCTACTTCGTGCCGGCCGTCGTCGGCACGGCATTCCTGGCCTTCGCCGGCTGGTGGCTGGCTGGCAATTTCCCGCAAGGGCTGCTGGCCTTCATCGCGGTACTCATCATTGCCTGCCCCTGCGCGCTCGGCATCGCTACGCCCGCCGCGCTGATGGTCGGCGTCGGGCGCGGCGCGCAGGCCGGCATCCTGATCCGCGGCGCCGAGGTTCTTGAGAAGGCGCAGAAACTCGACACGGTCGTTTTCGACAAGACCGGCACGCTCACGCGTGGCGAGCCCGCCCTCACTGACGTCTTGGTACGGCCGGAGTGGACGAAAGAGCAGGCGCTGCGGCTGGCCGCGAGCCTTGAATCCGGTTCGGAGCACCCGCTGGCCGAGGCCATCGTGCGCGGCGCACGTGAGGCAGGCGTCGCGCCAGCGACCGTTGAGGGTTTCGATTCGGTCCCCGGCCATGGGGTGCAGGGCCGCATCGATGGTGAGCCCGTGCTGCTGGGCAACCGCCGGCTGATGCAGCGCGAAGGGGTGGACATCGCTCAAGTGCAGCCCGAGATGGAACGCCTGGAGGCCGATGGCAAGACCGCCATGCTGCTGGCCAGCGGCGCACGCCTGGTGGCCGTGATTGCGGTCGCCGACACGGTGAGGCCGGAGGCGCAGGAGGCCATCGCCGCGCTGCAGGCCGAGAAAGTGCAGGTGATCCTGTTGAGCGGCGACAACCAGCGCACCGCCGCCGCCATCGGCCGCCTGCTCGGCATTGACCGCGTCATCGCCGACGTGCTGCCCTCCGACAAGGCCAAGGTGATCAAGGACTTGCAGGCGCAGGGCCGGGTCGTGGCGATGGTCGGCGATGGCGTCAACGATGCGCCGGCCCTGGCCACGGCCGACATCGGCATCGCCATCGGTTCCGGGTCCGACGTGGCCAAGGAAACCGGCGGCATCATCCTGGTGCGCAGTGATGTGCGCGACGTCGTGGCTGGCATCCGTCTGTCGCGCGCGACCATGCGCACGATCAAGCAGAACCTGTTCTGGTCCTTCATCTACAACAGCATCGGCGTGCCGATTGCCGCCCTGGGATTTCTCAACCCGATGATTGCCGCAGCGGCGATGGCGCTGTCGTCCTTGTCGGTCATCATCAACTCGGCCCTGCTCAAGCGCGTCAAGCTCGAGCAGCGGTAAAACAGGAAGGCAGCACCATGCAAGGTGGTCTCAAGACACGCTTTGCCGACCGCTGGCTCTGGCTGTGTCCGGTCCTGAGTATCTTGCTGGCGGCGGTCGTGCTGATGCTGTTCGGCTTCACGTTCTGGGGCGCTCTGCTGGCCGCGCTCCTGCTGGTCTGTCCGGCGATGATCCTGTGGGGTGCCATCGAGGTCATGCTCGATGAACGCCACCAGCGCGCCGCCAGGGATCGGCAATGTATTGCACCTGCGACGGCGCCGGTTGTGAGTCCGCTGTTTCGGTTCCATCGGGAGGCTGCAGCCGCTATCGCTGCCAGTCCCCAGGCCGTGTTCGCGTTCCTGGACGACCACAGGCGGCTGACTGCGCATATGGAAAAGCCGTCGCTGATGACGGCCGGCGCCACGATGAAGATCGAGACGGACAGTCAACAGGGCCAGGCCGTCGGCTCTTTGATACGCATGAACGGACGAATCCTGGGTATTTCGTTGTGCGTCGAGGAGACGGTGAGCGAATACAGGCCACCTTTTCGGAAAACCTGGGAAACCCGTGGTGAACCGCGCTTGCTGGTGATTGGCGGATACCGGATGGGCTTTGAACTGACTCCCAAGGCAAGCAAGACCCATCTGCGCGTCTGGATCGACTACAACCTTCCGTCCGGCATTCCGGAACGCTGGCTCGGAAGAATCCTGGGCGATGCCTACGCGAATTGGTGCGTGACGCGCATGGTCAGAGATGCTGCGAGAGCTTTTTGATGGTTTGCGCCTTGCACTCAAGTCACAAGGATTTCATGATGACTTCTTTTTAGGCGCTTGCAACTGGCTTGAGGGATAAGACTGATAGATACGGGAGTTGCCGTCCTCAAGCACGAGCAGCACGTCATACGGGTCTTTGCGCCCCCCATAGGCGGGCCCGTCCATGCCTGGTGAGCCGACAGGCATACCCGGCACTGCAAGACCAACGGCCTTGGGGCGCTCCTTCAGGATTTGGTGAATGTCGCGGGCTGGAACATGGCCCTCAAGGGCATAGCCGCCGACCTGCGCGGTGTGGCAGGAGCCCAGTTTGTCAGGCACGCCCAGCCGGGCCCGTGCGGCCGTGTTGCCGCTGCCTTGTACCTTGACCCGAAACCCGTTGGCTTCCAGGTGGCTGATCCAGTCCTGGCAGCAGCCGCAGTCGGGGTCTTTCCAGACCTCTACCAGCGGTTTGGTTTGCGCCATAAGGCTGGGCGGCAGGGCTGAAGCGCCAGCCAGGCTGGCGAGGGCTTGAATAAGAAAACGTCTTTTCATCAGGTTCTCCTTGAGTGAGCTGGGAGTTAATGGACAACTGATTGGCGGGGGCGCTGCGGCCGAGGACGATGCCTCTGCCTGCCGCAGGCGCACCCCAAGCCGTCAAATTACTTGATGGCTTCAATCGCCGTGACAACGATGAAACCTTCGCGTTTTTCAGCGTTAAATTTGACCTTGTCTCCGACTTTGATGTTGTCCAGCAGAGACGGGTCCTGAGTTCTAAAAACCATGGTCATGCCCGGCATATCCATGTTTTTGATCTCGCCGTGCTTGAGGGTGATTTTTTGCGCTTCTGTGTCAATTTTTTTCACCTCGCCGTTGCTCATCTCCATGCCCTTCATATCCATGCTCATGCCTTTTTCCTTCATCCCGCTCATGTCCATGGCGGGTTGAGCCAACAGGCTGGTAGAAGCAAGGGTGGTCGTGGCCAGCAGGGCGCCGAGGGCGAAGTTTTTAAGAATGTTCATGGTTTTTCTTTCGTGTGTTTATCTGGAAGCCAATTCGGCATTCCGTTTGGTGGGTGAAACGGCGATTTTGCCTTTCATGCCCGCCTCAAAATGTCCTGGGTGCAGGCATGCAAAATCAACGGTTCCCGCTTTGGTGAATTGCCACAGAATCTCACTGGTCTGTCCGGGCTTGACGGTGAGCATGTTGTCGTCTGCGTGCTCCATCTCGGGGTTCTTTTTCATCACTTCGTAATGCGCCTTGAGGTCTTTTGCCGTGCCCAGCACAAACTCGTGGCTCAGCTGACCGGTGTTCTTCACCACAAAGCGGATCGTCTCGCCCTGCTTGGCGCTGATGTTGGCGGGAGTAAAGCGCATGGTGTCGCTCATGTCCACCTCGATGGTGCGGGTCACCTTGCCAGCGACACCGGGTTTACCGATGACTGGCGCATCATGCCCGCCGCCGTGACTGCCGGCTGCAAAAGTGCTTGTGGCGCTCGCCAATACTGCGCAAGCAGCGATGAGTTTGATAGTATTTTTCAAGAGATTTCCTTGGTTGCTGGGTTGCTGGGTTGATGGGTTGATGGATTAGTGGGCCATGGTGCCCATGGGTTTACGGATTTGGACTTCGGTGCCGGGGCCTGCGGTTGCCGGCATGGCTGTGCTGCTTGCCTTCATGCGCGCAGGATCGGGCAGTGCGCCTGTCCATTCATAGGCTTGGGTGCCGGCCGGCTGCTTGTACCAGCCCGGGTCCTTGTAGTCGCCAGGCTTTTGGTTTTTTCGGACCTTGAGGATGCTGAACATGCCGCCCATTTCCACGCCGCCGTAAGGGCCGGTGCCGGTCATCATCGGTGCGGTGTTTTCGGGGATCTGCATTTCCATCTCGCCCATGTCGGCCATGCCGCGCTCGCCCATCATCATGTAGTCGGGCATGACCTTTTGCAGTTTTTTGACGAGGCCGCGATGGTCCACGCCAATCGTGGTGGGAATGGCGTGGCCCATGGCGTTCATGGTGTGGTGGCTCTTGTGGCAATGAAACGCCCAGTCGCCTTCTTCGTCGGCCAGAAAATCAATTTGCCGCATTTGGCCCACGGCCACATCGGTGGTGACTTCGGGGGCGCGTGCCGCCATGGGCCACGGCCCGCCGTCGCTGCCTGTGACCTTGAACTCGTGGCCATGCAGGTGGATGGGGTGGTTGGTCATGGTGAGGTTGCCAATGCGGATACGCACCTTGTCGCCCAAGCGCACATTGAGTGTGTCTATACCCGGGAAAATCCGGCTGTTCCATGACCACAGATTGAAGTCCGTCATGGTCATGATCTTGGGCGTCATGGTGCCGGGGTCAATGTCGTAAGCGTTGAGCAGGAACACGAAGTCGCGGTCCACCTCGTCAATCAGCGGGTGTTTGCCTTTGGGGTGGGTCACCCAGAAACCCATCATGCCCATCGCCATCTGCGTCATTTCGTCAGCATGCGGGTGGTACATAAAGGTGCCGGGGCGCCTGGCCACAAACTCATAGACAAAGGTTTTACCCACCGGAATGGCTGGCTGGTTCAGGCCTGACACGCCGTCCATGCCGCTGGGCAAGCGCTGGCCATGCCAGTGAATACTGGTGTGTTCGGGCAGCTTGTTGGTCACGAAAACGCGCACCCGGTCGCCTTCCACCACTTCAATCGTGGGGCCGGGACTCTGGCCGTTGTAGCCCCACATGTGGGCTTTGAAGCCGGGTGCCATTTCACGCACCACCGGCTCGGCCACCAGGTGAAATTCCTTCACACCATTGTTCATGCGCCAGGGCAAGGTCCAGCCATTGAGTGTGACTACCGGGTTGTAGGGCCGCCCGGTTTGCGGGGTGAGGGGCGGCGCGGTATCGGCATGGTTCATGATGACCGGTTCAGGCAGGGCGGCCATGGCGACCCGGCTGACCGAGGCCGCTGCGACCGCCGTGAGCGCGGCACCGTTAAAAAAATGACGTCGATTCATTGGAAAATCCTTGGTTTTTTATTTTTTGGTTTTGCTGGGGTTCAGTGCGCAGCCGCGGCAGCGCCACCAGCGGTTCCGCCGGCGCTGCGTGCCCCCGAAGCGCCGGAAGCAATTTCCGCAGGTACGCCAGCCAGCACGCTTTGCAGGTCGGCCTCGGCTAACCAAAAGTCACGCTGGGCTTCAATGGCGCTGTTGGCGCCAAGCACTTGCGCGCGGGTGTCGGCCAGCAGGTCGAACACGCTGAGCAGCATACCGTTGTAGCGCAGCACCACCTCGTCATTGATGAACTTGCGCAGCGGCACTACCTCGTCCCGGTAATGCCGGGCCAGGTCGTAAGCGGTGCGGTAGTTGTTGTAGGTCTGCCGTGCTTCGCTGCGCGTTTTGATGGCCAGTTCGCGTACAGTGGCTGCGTCGCCCATCGCGTCCCACAAGGCGTCGGCGCTGGCCGGGCGTGGGTTTGCCAGCTTGCGTTGCCATTGGGCTTGCGCCAGGCGCAGATCCCCGTTCTCCTTGAGGACACGGGTTTCGATGTCGGGCAAGTCCTGCGCCTGGGGCGGCAGCGCAGGCAGTTCGCTGGGTAGCTCAAACCGGGTTTGCGGGCCCCACAAGCCCAGGGTGACGATGAGTTTTTCGCGCGCATTGAACGCTGTCTGCTGCGCTCTGGTCAGTTGCACGGCCGCATCAGACAGCATGACCTGCTCGCGTGCCTGCTGCAATTTACTCATGTTGCCGACCTGCGTCATGCGCCTTGCCAGCTCGCCTCCGGCTTCTGTTGCTTCTTTGGCCTCCAGCATGTAGCGTGCGCTTTGGGCCGCAGCAACGGCTTCTATCCATGCCTTGCGCGCATCGGCGGACAGCCGCGTGATGGTCTGCTGCGCCTTGAGTCTGGCCAGGCTCGGGCTGCTCACAGCGTCTGAAAGCCCCACGCCAGCGCTGGCCAGCGACACCTGCAGCCCCGGATTGTTGAGCAAGGCGATGCGCACGGCCGCTTCGGCGGTAAGGGGCGCTTTCAGCCACTCGTTGACCATGGCGCCTGGGTCTGCGCCTGGCCGGGCAATCGGGGCGCGGGTGTCGCCTGAACCCACCAGCTTGCCAGTGAGAAGTTGCTGCAGTCCAGTCACGCCCCCATCCGCATCAGGTGCAGCGAGCGCTTGCCCCGTGAAGGCCAGCAGCAGCGCAGTCATGGCGCTCAGGCGCAATGCCGGGGTTGCGCGGGTGTTCAAAAAATTTTTCATGGTGCGCTTTAGCGAGTGGGTGGGCTGGATGGACCGGATGAGCTTTGGGTCTGTGCCTTGGCCTGTTCCTGTTCCCATTTCAGAAGGTCGGCATGGCCTCTCTTGAATTGGCCCACATCAGCATTGGCTTTTTTCCAGTCAATGCTGGTTTTTTCCACGCCAGTGGGGAGGTCTGCAAATACCGAGCGGTAGAGCGCTGCTGGAACCGGCGTTTCCGGGTGGGCCGCCTGCGTGGTAGCTTGAGGGTCAAGCTGGGGGTAGGGCGCGGCCTGGACGCTGGCCGCTGCCGGCAGCACCAGTACGGCGAGCAGCGCCAGCCTCGCGGGTGACTTTGAAATAAAACGGACGTTCAAAAAAATCTCCTTAAATACAAGCGGGGCGATTGAGGGAAATCGCACGTATTCGGGCAAGTCAGCCTTGGAAAAGACCGTGCCGCAAGCAAGTACAGACCCACTACGGGCCTGGGCGTCAGGAAATGGGCGGTTTTTGGCCGAGTGCCGTTTCGGCACTGGCAAATTGGGCAACTTCCGTGCGGGGTAGTGTGTGCAGCTTGAACGCAGCGGTTACATCGGCTGCCGTTGGGGATAATGCGACGCTATGACAGGCCTGACAGACGCTGCAGGATTCGCAGTGTGTATCTGCTGCGTGAGTTTTTCCGCCAGAAGCATGACCTGCGCAGTCGGCTGCGGTCCAAGCCGCCTCTGCCACCACTGTTTCGGGGTCAAAATGCGCTTGCGTACCGGCTTCATGAGCGTGGTCCGCTATTATTTTTGTTGCGGTTTGCTGCACCTGGGTAGCAAGCATCCCGGTCGCCATCGCGTCACTGCCCCAGCCGCGCAAGGGCAGCAGGGCGATCAGGATGATGAGGAACAGATGGCGCATGAAGTGATGAGAGGCGAGATGTGTTTAAAAAAAGTTCATTTTATATTGCAGGGCTGCATAACGCTAAAGGCCGGATGAGACGACGAAGATGTATTTACCCTGCGCTTAACCTTGGTAACTAATGAATTCATTCGGTCTGTTCGGCATGGCAAAAATCTATCACTGCAATGCCTTAGTCCAACGTTCAAGAAGTTAGTTCCAGTGTCTCATGTGCGCCCGCATGGCGTTGGAACGTCTAGCAAGCTCAGCGCCTATCATGGTGATTGATTTTTCCATCCGTAGTTCCCATGATTTCTCCTTCTTTGATGCGGAAAGAACGTCCAAGTTTATCTTCCATTGCGAGGGCAGACAGACCGGGGGGAACAAGACCGAGTGCAATAATGGTTCTACGAATAGATGTGCCGGGAATCTTTTTTGGTGATTCGCAATAGGGCCCTAAGTATTCCGCAGGGCCTATGACGCAAGCGCTGCATCACTGACCCCAATGTAGCGCTCGATGGCAGACAGCGGTCTGACCAGAACATTACGATTTTGATATGTGAGATCGTGATGATTTAAGCGGAGGAGTAAATCCCGATGGAAATGACAGCGTGAAAGTCGTCCGTCCGTCCGTCAGGCTTTGCACGCTTACGCGTCCGCCATGGGCCGTCATGATGGATCGCACAATCGCCAAGCCTAGGCCCGCGCCTCCATCGAGCCGCGCTCGCGCAGAGTCAATGCGGTAAAAACGGTCGAAGATGCGCTCCAAGTGTGTGGGCGCGATAGTGTCGCCCTCGTTGATCACCGCCAAGGTAGTGCTTCCATTTTCTATGGCAATCAGCACGCTCACCTTGGAATTCGCACGGGCATGGCGAATCGCGTTGGACATCAGGTTTGTAATTGCGCGTTGTACTAACAGGCGGTCACCCATGACAGTTGCTGCGCCTGTTATGTCAACTGTTAATCCTCGTTCCTCCGCAATCAGCGACAAATACTCTGCTACCTGCCGGGCATCTCGGTCTAGTTCGACCGGCTCACGTTCAAGCGGATTTTCGTTGTGGTCTGCGCGGGCGATGAAGAGCATGTCCGAAATCAGGCGAGACAGGCGTTCAAGTTCCTCGACATTGCCTTCCAGTACTTCTCGGAGATCAGCGACTGTGCGTGTGTGGGACAGGGTGACCTGCGTTCTCCCCAAAAGCGTTGCAACGGGGGTGCGCATCTCATGGGCAAGTTCGCCGGTAAACTCCTGCAGTCTTTTGTAGCCTTCATCAATGCGCTCCAGCATGTTGTTGAATTCCTCCGCGAGCTCGTAGAGTTCCGTTGGCAATCCCGAAGACGATATTCTGTGGCTGAGCGATTGAGTTCCAATGGATGCGGCTAATCGATGGAATTGCCGTAGCGGGGCCAAACTAGTGCGCGCGATGAGCCAAGCGCCAAGCGCGACGACGAGCAGCAGCACTGGCCAGGCAACCAAAGTGGTACTGATAAAACCTCCAAGTAACCTGCTGTCATGTCGCCGGTCCAAAGACAGGTAATAACGCACTGACTTTCCATTTGCGACCGGAGTTACACCTTGAATTGAATTTAGTCGCTCACCGTTTGGTGCTCTCCATGCATAAATAGACGAATTGATGACCTGGCTGGCATCCAATGCAGACGGCGATTTCTCCGCGGTCTCGGAGAAGCTCGCCACCATTTCTCCGCTGGATGGGTCAACCAGCGCCAAATGCAGATCATCGTGGCCAATCAGTAAATCTCCAAACCTGTGCCTGTTTTGAAGAATTGCTTCAGGTGACGGCATTTCAGACAATACATGCAGCAGCAGGTCGCGCTTTCCCTTCAGCTCTTCGGTAGAACGTGCGTCAAGCTGTTGTGACAGCGCGTAAAACCCCACCACGATGGCCCCGCCCGTAATGACGAGGCCAAAAAAAGCACTGATTAACGCGATTCGTGTCGCCAGTGAATTTTGGGCCCACAGGTTGGGTCGCGTACGTTGTGTCACGACGTAACCCGGCGTTCAAGAACGTAGCCGACGCCGCGCACGGTGTGGATGAGTTTTTCGTCAAACGGGTCGTCAATTTTGGCGCGCAGCCGCCTGATGGCCACTTCGACAACATTTGTGTCCGAGTCGAAGTGAATATCCCAAACAAGCGACGCAATCTGCGTCCTCGAGAGTACGTCACCACTTTTTTGGGTAAGAAGGGTCAGTAAAGCGAACTCCTTGGCGGAAAGGTCTATCCGCTGGCCGGAACGGGTCGCGCGGTGACGCACTGGATCGATTTCCAGATCGGCAGCACGCAAGACAGGATCATTCGTAACTGGCTGGCCGCGCTTGAGCAGAGCGCGCACCCGCGCTAACAGCTCCGGAAACTGGAACGGCTTGACCAGGTAGTCGTCAGCTCCCAGGTCGAAGCCTCGCACCATGTCGTCGGTCTTGCCGCGGGCGGTGAGCATCAAGACAGGCACTTGCCTGGAGGTGCGCAGCGCCGACAGCACGGCAAATCCGTCGATGCCTGGCAGCATGACGTCCAGAATCACCAGGGCATGATCACCATTGGCCGCCGCGTGCAGGCCGTCCGTTCCGTTGTGGGCCACCTCAACGGCGTAGCCGCTTTCCGTTAAACCCTGACGCAAATACTCCGCAGCCTTGGGTTCATCCTCAATCACCAAAATCTTCAAAATGGATTCCCTTCGTATATGACACATTCGTAATCTGCGGGTCAGCGTGGTGTTGCCGTCAGGCTTCTACATTGGGAACCGTGATGCAGAGTTTGCTTCGCGGTTGTTCCGAAGATTGGGACAACACAACACAGATGATATTAAAGGAGTTTGACCATGTTCTTTCGTAAAACCGTATTCGCCTCAGCCTTGGTTCTTGCCGCTGTTCCCGCCGCATTTGCGAGCAGCGGCGCCACCTGGGTTAGTGGTGAACGAGGCTTTGAGTTCCATGCCAGCACAAGCACGAAAAGTCGCGCGGACGTACAGAAAGAGTTAGAAGCTTTCCGCAAGAATCCGGTCGCAGCTGACGAGGACAAGATAGTCAACACCGATACTGGATATATCGCTCCTCGGCACAGTTACGCGTTTCAGGGCGGCAAGCTTGTCCATGCGGATAGCATGGCACACGACACCCCAAAGCCCAGCCTGGCGATGACGGATGCCGAACGGCAACTGCATCGTGAACTGTACTCGCGGTAAGCACCACGCCGGCCATCAATCCAACACACGTAAGAAGTTTTTATGAAGGAAGATAAAGATCAATACGTTGCTGGCCGCTGCGGTCCTGTTTTCGGGGAGTTCCGGGCTGGTGGTGGCTGCACCTGCCGCCTTGATAGCAGGGCTGACGTCCAGAGAGATGCGCAAGATGACTGCCGTGGCCTGACCCTACAACCCATCCCAGGAAGGCCCATTGTCTGCGGGTGTTGTTAGCTACAAAAACTGGAGCGTTTTGGGTGGCTATCCGTTATCAGGCAGCGACGGCCAGAGGGGCGGCCTACCCAGCGTGAAGCTAAACGTAGCGCCTTGGCCCGGGGCGGACTTGGCCCAGATCTTGCCGCCGTGGCGCGTCACAATTTTGTGCACAGTGGCCAGGCCAATGCCGGTCCCGGCGAATTCCGACACGGTGTGCAGCCGCTGGAAAGCAGCAAAAAGCTTCTCCGAAAAAGCCATGTCAAAGCCCGCGCCGTTGTCCTGCATGGAATACACGGTCTCGCCATCCGTGCTGGTTACGCACTGAAAAGCGATGCTGGTTTGCGGCTGTTGGCTGCTGAACTTCCACGCGTTACCCAGCAGATTTTCCAGCACCTGTTGCAGCAGGCGTGGGTCACCCTGGGCCACCAGATCAGGCTGGATATCAAATTGAACCACCCGGTCGGGCTCGCGCTCCCGGTAACCGTTCAGTACCGTTTCGGCCATGGCGCTCAGATCAACGCTGTCCCAGCGCAGGCTGATCCGCGAGACCTGAGCCAGCAACAACAAGGCGTCGATCAGCTCACTCATCTGCTTGACTCCGGCGTTGATGCGATTGAGGTAATGCTTGCTGCGCACACTCGCCGTGCTGGCACCGATTTCCTTGCCGAGCAGGCCGCTGAATCCGCCGATGACGCTCAGCGGCGTGCGCAGGTCGTGTGACACAGAATACGAAAAAGCTTCGAGCTCCTGGTTGGCCGCCTGCAGCTGCGCTGTGCGCCGCCGCACACGCTCTTCCAGCTCCGCATTGAGTCGCAAAATTTCTTTTTGCGACTGCTTGCGCTCGGTGATGTCGCGCAGCACGCTGACAATGATCCAGTCCGCGCCAGCGCGCTGGGCCTGTCGATGCACTTCTACCTGCAACTGGGAGCCATCCTTGCGCCGCACGCGGGTTTCCGTCAACTCGTTCGTCGCGGGACCAGCGATGATGGCATCGTATGCGCGCTCCAGCTGTTCATGCGTAACCGCGCCTAACTGCGCGGGGTCCATCTGGAATAACTCTTCGCGCGTATAGCCGAGCATGGCGCAGGCAGTCGCGTTGACCTCGACAAAGCGCATGGTGCTGCGGTTCGTCAGAAAAATCGCATCGGCGGTGGCGTCCATCGCCGTACGGAAGCGCTGCAGGTCGGCCGTGCGCGCCTGCACCTGTTCTTCGAGGATGCGGCTATGGCTTTTGAGAAAATCGCCATATTCTTTTAACCGCAACAGATTGCGCACCCGTAACCACAATTCGGCCCGGTTAACGGGTTTCGTCAAAAACTCTTCCGCCCCGGCATCCAGACCCGCCAGGCGGGCGCTGTGGTCGATGAGCGCGGTCAGCATGATGATCGGAATATTCGCGGTGGCGGGGTTGGCTTTGAGCTGGCTGGCCACCTGGTAGCCGTCCATGCCCGGCATCATGATGTCGAGCAAAATCAGGTCCGGCGCGCGCTGCGCAACCGAGGCCAGTGCCTCTTCGCCATTGGCGGCGCTGAGCGTGAGATACCCTTCGGGCCGCAGCAGCGCTTCAAGCAGCTTGCGGTCCGGGAGTTCGTCATCGACGATGAGGATGGTGGCGGGGGCGCTGGTCATGGTGGCTGATGAAGGGGATTTGCCTGGCTGGCCGCTTGCGGCTCCCTCTTGACCAGCAGGGTGTCGATTACTGCATACAGTTCCTGGTAGCGCAAGGGCTTGGCGATATACGCGTCGCAACCGGCTGCCCGGGTCTTTTCCTGGTCTTCTTTCATTGCCATTGCGGTCAGCGCAATGACGGGAATGGCGGCGGTGGCCGGATCCTGTTTCAGCAGGGCCGTCGCTGCCAGGCCGTCCATGCCGGGCAGCTGGATGTCCATCAGGATCAGCTCGGGCTGGTCGGCGCGCGCCAGCGTCAAGCCGGTCTCGGCATCGACGGCGCACAGCACCGCATGGCCTGCGTTACGCAGCAGAAGACAGACCAGCTTCATGTTCGCCGCGTTGTCTTCAATGATCAGTATTCTGGCCATCTGGCGCCTTCTTTAATGTGGCCGCAAGGCCCGTCTTACCTCGTTGATAAATTGGACATGGTCGAATCCGGCTTTTCCGACAAAGTGGATGTGCTTGCCCGAGTTGTTATTGAGCGCAGTGCGGTCCTGTGCCGTGATCTGTTTGGCGGTCACCACCAGGATAGGGATGCGCGCCGTATCGGTATTGCGCTGGAGCGCTTCAACAACATCGAAGCCGCTGACTTCCGGCATCATCAGGTCGAGCACCATCAGGTCCGGCCGCAACTGCTGCGCCAAAGTGATCGCTTCGCCGCCGCCATAGGCGCGCACGACCGTGTAGGCCGGGGCCGGCAAGAACGCGGCAATCACTTCGACGGCTTTGGGATCGTCATCCACGACCAGAACCGTGCGAGTGTGTTCCTCGGCTGGATGCAGGCCCAGATTGGCCAGAGAGAATTTCAGCTGGGCGCGGCTGACCGGTTTTTGCAGTACGGCGGCGGCGCCACAGGTCAGCGCCATATTACTGTCGGCCACGCCGGCAATAATCACCACCGGCACATGGGCCAGCGTGCTGCTTTCGCGTAGCTGCAGCAGAAACTCCCAGCCACCGATGCCGGGCAGCTGAATATCCAGCGTGATCAAGCTGATGGTTTGCTGCGGCGCCAACAGCAGGGCGTCCTCGGCACTGGCAGCGCGCAAGACGGTAAAGCCCTCGGCTTCGAGCAGCAGGCGAACCAGGTCAGCCGCCAGGTCGTCGTCCTCGACCACCAGCGCAATGCGCCCCGTCGGCTCGGCTGCAGCCGGGGCCGCAGCGTCGGTACTGTGGGGCAGGGTGGGGGCGTCTTGAGCCGGCATGCGCAGCGGCAGCCAGGCCGCGAAGCGCGAACCCTCGCCCTCTGCGCTGGCCACGGCGACGGTGCCCCCGTGCAGTTCGGCCAGTTGCTTGACCATCGCCAGACCCAGACCGGTGCCCTCGAATTTACGCGCCAGGCTGCTGTCGATTTGACTGAAGGCCTGGAACAGTTTCGCCATGTTTTCCTTCGAAATGCCGATGCCGCCGTCGCTGACGCCTATTTCGAGAAATTCGTTGTACTCGTTGTCGGCCAGGGGGAAGCTGTGCACTGGCCAGGCGCCGGACAGCGTGCCAACGGTACTGCGCGAGACGCGCCGCGCGTTCAAGGTCACGCGTCCGCCGTTGGCGCTGAATTTGACGGCATTGGACAGCAGGTTGTAGACAATTTGCTTGGTCTTGCGCATGTCCAGCTGGGGCAGGCCCAGGTCGTCGGCTATTTCGAGTTCGAGATGGATGCGCTGGGCGGCCGCCTTTTCCTTGACGATAGACAGGCTGTTCGACAGCAGGCTGTTCAAGTCGCCCGCCTCCAGCTCGAGTGTCATCATGCCCGCTTCGACCTTCGACAAATCCAGTATGTCATTGATCAGGGACAGCAGGTGCTGCCCGCTGGTGAAAATATCGCCGATGTATTCCTGCTGGGTCTCGCTCATCTGGCCCATCAATCCATCCTTGAGCGCCTCGGAAAAGCCGATGATGGCGTTCAGCGGCGTGCGCAACTCGTGCGACATGGTGGCCAGGAATTCCGACTTCATGCGGTTGGCATGCTCCAGCTCGATATTTTTTTCCTGCAAGGCGCGCTCGAAGCGCTTGCGCTCGGTCACTCGCGCGCCGCCGCGAACACGCCTTGCAGCTTGCGGTCGCGGTCGTGGAAGGTCGCGGCGTTGTAGGACACCACTGTTTCTTCGCCATTCTGGGCGCGCACGGTCAGTTCGTAGTTGCTCACCTTGTTCTCGGTGAGAACGCGTTTGATCGCGGCGTCGGCCCGCACCGGGTCGGTAAAAAAATTCTTGCAGGGCGCACCGATCAACTCATCGCGCGTGCGCCCGGTGAGCGCCACCATCTGCTGGTTCACGTCCGAGATGTAGCCCTGCGGGTCGGTCATCATGAGCGCGTCGATATTCGATTCGATCAGGGAGCGGGTGTAGAACTGCTGGTCGCGCAGCCGTTGATCAAGTAGCGCCTGGGCCGCCTCGATTTGTTTGCGGGCCGTATTGTCGGTGCCGATCAATAAATAGCCGAGGATGTTTTCTTGCGCATCGCGCAGTGCCGTGACCGAGACGATGGCGGGGAAGCGGCTGCCATCCTTGCGGATGTAGGTCAGCTCGTAAATATCTTCGATGCCGCGCGAGGCCTTGAACACCAGCGCCTCAAAACCCGGCGTGATCGGGGTGGCAAGTTCGAGGCTCAGGCTTTTGGCGCGCGCTATCACTTCCTGCGGATCGGAAATGTCGGCCGGCGTAATCTTGTTCAGGACGTCAGCGGCTGCGTAACCGAGCATGCGTTCGGCGCCGACATTGAAAATCTGGATGACGCCTTTTTCATCGGTGGCGATGCTGGAGAAGTTGGCGCTGTTGAAGATCGCGTTCTGCAAGGCCCCTGCTTTAAGAAGTGCCTCTTCTGCCTGCTTGCGGGCGGTATTGTCGGTGCCGATCAATAAATAGCCGAGGATGTTTTCTTGCGCATCGCGCAACGCCGTGACCGACACGACCGCCGGAAAGCGGCTGCCATCCTTGCGGATGTAGGTCAATTCATAGATGTCCTCGATGCCGCGCGAGGCCTTGAAGACCAGCGCCTCAAAGCCCGGCGTGATGGGCGTATCGAGCTCCCGGCTCAGGGCCACAGCTCGGGCGATCAACTCCTTCGGGTCCGAAATGTCGGCCGGCGTCACCTGGTTGACGACATCGGACGCTGCATACCCCAGCATGCGTTCAGCGCCCACGTTGAAAATCTGTATCACCCCCTTTTCGTCGGTGGCGATGCTGGAGAAGTTGGCGCTGTTGAAAATGGCGTCCTGGAGCGCACCTGCCTTGAGCAGTGTTTCCTGTTGCCGAAATTCCATGACGCCGTCAAGGCTCCTCGGCTTCTCGCCAGCGCCCTCTACGTAAGCGGTAATCGGCATAAACACTTTCGTTCGGAAAACCACTGGTTCGCAGGCGGCCGGCACACAAAGTGCGCCAAAGCCATGCCTGAACGAAGGTTAACAGTTTATTGACAGTCTTCTCCTGTAAATGAAGGAGATTGCGGCGCCAGGGCTTTCGCTCCGGTTGCCGCCTGAACCCGCTCCCGCCCTGATCAAACAAGCCGGCCGCGGTCCCTCAGGCGACACTGTTTTATCCGGAACTTCCCGGATATGAACTGCGCCAACTCTTGGTAGGCTGTAGGGCAGCTAGTTTTACCTGGAGTGCTCCTTGTCCCTTCTTTCTCCTGCCGATCACGCGCCGCCGGCTGCGCCCGCCCGCCATGACCTTCACTACCCGTTTTGGCCCAGGCGCCTGCCGCGCAGCATCACCCCGCCCGCGACCTCGTTGTGGCACAACCTGGCGGTCAGCGCGCTGCGTTTTCCTGACAAGCCTGCGCTGGTGTTTTTTGACCGCGTGCTCAGTTACGCCGAAGTGCTCCGGCAGGCCGAGCGCCTGGCCGCCACGCTGCACCGGCTGGGCGTCAGGAAGGGCGATCGGGTGGTGCTCAATATGCAAAATTGTCCGCAGTGGGTGATTGCGCACTTCGCAATATTGCGCGCCAATGCCGTGGTGGTGCCGGTCAACCCGATGAACCGGGCAGAGGAACTCAAGCACTACATCACCGACCCGGACGCCAAAGTCGCCATCACGTCGGCCGACCTGGCGCCTGAACTCGTCAGAGCCAGCGACCAGCTGGCGCCGCCAGAACGCCTGACGCACCTGATCGTGACGCATTACAGCGATGCTTTTGATGTGACTGCGCAGGATGACGGCAACGGCACCCTGCCCGAAGCCTGGCGCGACTGGCTCGGCACCCGGCACGCGCTGCCTGTGCTGGAAGGCGGCGCGGTGATGCGCTGGGCCGATGCGCTAGAACCAGACCGTGGCAGCGACGATCTGCCTGCGCATGCGGTGGGGCCGCAGGAGCTGGCCGTGCTGCCCTACACCAGCGGCACCACCGGCTTGCCCAAGGGCTGCATGCACACCCACGCCAGCCTCATGCACAACGCAGTGGGCAGTTGCCTGTGGGGCAACAGCACGTTTGAAAACGTGGTGCTGTCCGTGGTGCCGATGTTCCATATCACCGGCATGGTGTCGGTGATGCACGCGACCATTTACGGCGGCGCCACGCTGGTCATCATGCCGCGCTGGGACCGCGAGCTGGCGGGCGGCCTGATTTCGCGCTTTCGCGTGACCCACTGGACCAACATTCCGACCATGGTGATCGACCTGCTGGGCAGTCCGAACTTTGCCAGCTTTGATCTGAGCAGTCTGGTCTATATCGGCGGTGGCGGCGCGGCCATGCCGCAAGCCGTGGCCCAGCGCTTGTGGGAACAGTATGGCCTGCGCTTTGCCGAAGGCTATGGCCTGACGGAAACGGCGGCCCCTTCGCACAGCAACCCGCCCGACGCCACCAAGCAGCAGTGCCTGGGCGTACCCTTTATCAGCACCGAGGCGCGCGTGATCGACCCGCTGACGCTTGAGGAAATGCCGCAGGGTGAGCAGGGCGAGATCATCATGTGCGGGCCGCAGAATTTCCGGGGCTACTGGAAGCAGCCTGAAGCCACGGCGGCCGCTTTCATCGAACGGGACGGCAAGCGGTTTTTCCGTTCCGGCGATTTGGGTCATGTGGACGAGCAGGGCTATTTTTTCCTCACCGACCGGCTCAAGCGCATGATCAATGCCTCGGGCTTCAAGGTCTGGCCGGCGGAAGTGGAAGCCTTGATGTTCAGGCACCCGGCGATTCAGGAGGCCTGCATCATCTCCACCCGCGACGCCTACCGCGGCGAATCGGTCAAGGCCGTGGTGGTGCTACGCGCCGCCGCCAGGGGTCAGACCACGGAGGCCGACATCATCAACTGGTGCAAAGACAACATGGCCGCCTACAAGTACCCGCGGGTGGTGCAGTTTGTCGAGGCTTTGCCTAAAAGCGGTTCGGGCAAGGTGATGTGGCGCGCACTCCAGGAAGCCGAAACCGGCGATGCCTGACCCTGGATGCAAGAAAGCTATGAGAGAAGTAGCACTCTAGCCCTTATTTTCAGGACTTAAGTAGCTATTAAAAACGTAGCAATATTGCAGCCGGCTGCGATTTTAAACAGCCTGTTCTTTGGTGGGCTAGTCGCCTGACTGGGTTATTCTGCTGATCCGATCGAACTCAACAAGCGCAGCGCGAACCGAACGCTGCCCGCACGCATGGCCCCACCTTCCTCCAGTACCCGTCAACCCCCGCATGGAAAGCCGCTGGCTGGCTGGCGGCTGC
>NZ_JAUXNA010000242.1 GCF_030682935.1 Polaromonas sp. | reverse complement strand
GTGCTGCCGCCGGACCTGCGTCCGCTGGTGCCGCTGGACGGCGGCCGCTTTGCGACCTCCGACCTGAACGACCTGTATCGCCGCGTCATCAACCGCAACAGCCGCCTGCGCCGTCTGCTGGAACTCAAGGCGCCCGAAATCATTGCGCGCAATGAAAAGCGCATGCTGCAGGAAGCGGTCGATTCGCTGCTCGACAACGGCCGCCGTGGCAAAGCCATGACGGGCGCCAACAAGCGCGCACTCAAGTCGCTGGCCGACATGATCAAGGGCAAGTCGGGCCGTTTCCGCCAGAACTTGCTGGGTAAACGCGTCGACTATTCAGGCCGTTCCGTGATTACCGTGGGCCCGACGCTCAAACTGCACCAGTGCGGTTTGCCCAAGCTGATGGCGCTGGAGCTGTTCAAGCCCTTCATCTTTGCCCAACTTGAAGTGCGCGGCATTGCCACCACCATCAAGGCGGCCAAGAAAGAAGTCGAATCCGGCACCCCGGTGGTGTGGGACATTCTGGAAGAGGTCATCAAGGAACACCCGGTGATGCTCAACCGTGCGCCTACGCTGCACCGGCTGGGTATCCAGGCCTTCGAGCCGATCCTGATTGAAGGCAAGGCGATCCAGCTGCACCCGCTCGTCTGCTCGGCTTTCAATGCCGACTTTGACGGCGACCAGATGGCCGTTCACGTGCCGCTGTCGGTGGAAGCGCAGATGGAATGCCGCACCTTGATGCTGGCGTCGAACAACATCCTGTTTCCGGCCAACGGCGAGCCCGCCATTGTTCCGTCGCAAGACGTGGTGCTGGGTCTGTACTACACGACCCGCGACCGTACCAACGGCAAGGGCGAAGGCCTGGTGTTTTCCGATACCGGTGAAGTTCGCCGCGCCTTCGATGCGGGCGAGCTCGACCTGAACGCCCGCATCAGCGTGCGCCTGACCGAGTGGACCAAGGACAAGGCAACGGGCGAGTTTGTGCCTTCGACCAAGCTGTGGGAGACCACCGGCGGCCGTGCGCTGCTGTCCGAAATCCTGCCCAAGGGCCTGCCTTTCTCCAACATCAACAAGGCCTTGAAGAAGAAGGAAATCTCCAAGCTCATCAACGTGTCTTTCCGCAAGTGCGGCTTGAAAGAGACCGTGGTGTTTGCCGACAAGTTGCTGCAGTCAGGTTTCCGCCTGGCCACCAAGGCCGGCATCTCGATTTGCATCGAAGACATGCTGGTGCCCAAGGAAAAGCACGACATCATTGCGCACGCCCAGAAGGAAGTCAAAGAGATCGAGCAGCAGTATGTCTCCGGTCTGGTGACCTCCGGCGAGCGCTACAACAAGGTGGTGGACATCTGGGGCAAGTCAGGCGACGAAGTCTCCAAGGTCATGATGGCCCAGCTGTCGAAAGAAAAGGTCATTGACCGCCACGGCAAGGAAGTCGAGCAGGAGTCCTTCAACTCCATCTACATGATGGCCGACTCCGGTGCCCGCGGTTCGCCAGCACAGATTCGCCAGGTGGCCGGCATGCGCGGTTTGATGGCCAAGCCGGACGGCTCCATCATCGAGACGCCGATTACCGCGAACTTCCGCGAAGGCCTGAACGTGCTGGAGTACTTCATCTCCACCCACGGTGCCCGTAAGGGTCTGGCCGACACGGCCCTGAAAACGGCCAACTCCGGCTACCTGACACGCCGCTTGTGCGACGTGGTGCAGGATCTGGTGGTGACCGAGGACGACTGCGGCACGCAAGACGGCTCGCTGATGCGCGCCATCGTCGAGGGCGGTGAGGTCATCGAATCGCTGCGCGACCGCGTGCTCGGCCGTACCGCCGTCGAAGACATCCTGCACCCCGAGAACCGCTCGGTGCTGGCCAAGGCCGGCGTCATGCTGGACGAAGACCTGATCGAAGAACTCGAAGCGCAAGGCGTGGACGAAGTCAAGGTGCGTACCGCACTGACCTGCGAAACCCGCTTCGGCTTGTGCGCCAAGTGCTATGGCCGCGACCTGGGTCGTGGTGGCCTGATCAACATCGGTGAAGCGGTCGGTATCATCGCCGCGCAGTCGATTGGCGAGCCCGGCACCCAGCTGACGATGCGGACCTTCCACATCGGTGGCGCCGCATCCCGTGCAGCCATTGCTTCGAGCGTCGAAGCCAAGTCCAACGGCCTGATCGGTTTCAACGCACCGATGCGCTATGTGACCAACGGCAAGGGCGACCTGGTCGTGATTGCCCGCTCCGGCGAGATCGTCCTGCACGACGAGCACGGCCGCGAGCGCGAGCGTCACAAGGTGCCTTACGGCGCGACGCTGACCGTCAAGGCCGACGAGAGCATCAAGGCTGGCGCCATTCTGGCCAACTGGGATCCGCTGACCCGCCCCATCATTACCGAATTCGCCGGCAAGGTGCTGTTCGAGAACGTGGAAGACGGCGTCACGGTGGCCAAGCAGGTCGATGATGTGACCGGCCTGTCCACGCTGGTGGTGATCGATCCGAAGCGCCGCGGCGCGACCAAGGTGATTCGTCCCCAGGTCAAGCTGATCGACGCCAACGGCAACGAAGTCAAGATCCCCGGCACCGATCACTCGGTGACGATCGGCTTCCCGAACGGCGCATTGCTTCAGGTGCGTGCTGGACAGGAAGTGGGTCCCGGCGAGGTGCTGGCGCGTATTCCGGTCGAAGGCCAGAAAACCCGCGACATTACCGGCGGTCTGCCCCGCGTGGCCGAACTGTTCGAAGCCCGTACGCCGAAAGACAAGGGCACGCTGGCTGAAATGACCGGCACCGTGTCGTTTGGTAAAGAGACCAAAGGCAAGGTTCGCCTGCAGATCACGGATCCCGAAGGCAAAGTCTGGGAAGACCTCGTGCCCAAGGAGAAGAACATCCTGGTGCACGAAGGCCAGGTCGTGAACAAGGGCGAGTCCATCGTGGACGG
>NZ_JAUXNA010000238.1 GCF_030682935.1 Polaromonas sp. | reverse complement strand
CACCACCCGCAGCGGCGTGGCCGATCTGGCGTTTGAAAACGATGTCGAAGCCCTCCTGATGCTGCGCAGGCTGTACAACTACCTGCCGCTGAACAACCGGGAAAAACCGCCGATCCGCCCGAGCAACGACCCGGTCGATCGCATGGACTACTCGCGCGACACCCTGGTGCCCGACAACGCCAACAAACCCTACGACATGAAGGAGCTGATCGCCAAAACCGTGGACGATGGCGATTTCTTCGAAATTCAGCCCGAATACGCCAAGAACATCGTCATCGGTTTTGCCCGCATGGAAGGGCAGAGCGTCGGCATCGTCGCCAACCAGCCGCTGGTGCTGGCTGGCTGCCTGGACATCAAGAGTTCGATCAAGGCCGCGCGTTTCGTGCGTTTTTGCGATGCCTTCAACATCCCCGTGATCACCTTCGTCGATGTGCCCGGTTTCATGCCCGGCACCAGCCAGGAATACGGCGGCATCATCAAGCACGGCGCCAAGCTGCTCTACGCCTACGCCGAGTGCACCGTGCCGAAAATCACCGTGATCACGCGCAAGGCCTACGGCGGTGCCTACGACGTGATGAGCTCCAAGCACTTGCGCGGCGACGTCAACTTTGCCTGGCCCAATGCCGAGATTGCCGTCATGGGCGCCAAGGGTGCGGTCGAAATCATCTTCCGCGAAGACCGCAAAGATCCGGTCAAGCTGGCCGCCAAGGAGGCCGAGTACAAGGCCCGCTTTGCCAACCCGTTCGTGGCCGGCGCGCGCGGCTTTATCGACGACGTGATCCTGCCGCACGAAACCCGCAAACGCATCTGCCGCTCGCTGGTGATGCTCAAGGACAAGAAACTCGAAAATCCGTGGCGCAAGCACGGCAACATTCCCCTGTAAACGCCCGAGGAAAAGAAACTATGGTTACAAAAATCCTGATTGCAAATCGTGGTGACCAGCCGCAAAGCGGCGCAGCAGCGAAGCTAAATTGCATGGTGCGCGTAGCGCATGCAGGCGAATTCAACACGATGGAAACAAACCATGTTTAATAAAATCCTGATTGCAAATCGTGGTGAAATCGCCTGCCGCATCATCCTCACGGCCCGCAAGATGGGCATCAAGACGGTCGCGGTATATTCCGATGCCGACAAGGATGCGCGCCATGTGGAACTGGCCGATGAAGCGGTCAACATCGGTCCGGCGCCGAGCCGCGACAGTTATCTGCAGGCCGAAAAAATCATTGCCGCCTGCAAACAGACCGGCGCGCAGGCTGTCCACCCCGGTTACGGTTTCCTGAGCGAGAACGCAGGCTTTGCCAAGCGGGTGGAAGAAGAGGGCATCACCTTTATCGGCCCGAAGCATTATTCCATCGCCGCGATGGGCGACAAGATCGAGTCCAAGAAACTGGCGGGTGCTGCCGGTGTGAACTGCATTCCCGGTGTCAATGACGCGATTGAATCGGCTGAAAAAGCGGTCGAAATTGCCCGGAGCATCGGCTACCCGGTCATGATCAAGGCGAGCGCGGGTGGCGGCGGCAAAGGTCTGCGCGTGGCCTTCAACGACAAGGAAGCGTTCGAAGGATTCACCAGCTGCCGCAACGAAGCAAAAAGCAGCTTTGGCGACGACCGGGTGTTCATCGAGAAATTTGTTGAAGAACCGCGTCACATCGAGATCCAGCTGATGGGCGACAGCCACGGCAATGTGGTGTACCTCAATGAGCGCGAATGCTCGATCCAGCGCCGCCACCAAAAGGTGATTGAAGAGGCGCCGTCGCCCTTCATCTCTGAAGCAACGCGCAAGGCCATGGGCGAGCAGGCTGTGCTGCTGGCCCAGGCGGTGAACTACCAGAGCGCCGGCACCGTGGAGTTTGTGGTCGGCAAGGACCAGAGCTTTTACTTTCTGGAAATGAACACCCGCCTGCAGGTAGAGCATCCGGTCACGGAATGCATCACCGGGCTCGATCTGGTGGAGCTGATGATCCGTGTGGCGGCTGGCGAAAAGCTGCCGCTCACGCAAGACCAAGTCAAGCGCGACGGATGGGCCATTGAATGCCGAATCAACGCCGAAGACCCGTTCCGCAACTTTTTGCCGTCTACCGGCCGGCTGGTGCGTTTTCAGCCGCCCCGACAAAGCATGTTTGCGGCCGAGACGTCGCAGTTGTTGGGCGTGCGGGTCGATACCGGCGTGCAGGACGGCGGCGAAATCCCGATGTTTTACGACTCGATGATTGCCAAGCTCATCGTTCACGGCAGCGACCGCAATGACGCGATTGCGAAAATGCGCGAGGCGCTCAACAGCTTTGTGATCCGCGGCATCAGCAGCAACATCCCGTTTCAGGCGGCTTTGCTGGCGCACCCCAAATTTGTTGCGGGGGACTTCAATACCGGCTTTATTGCCGAAAACTACGCCCAGGGTTTCCGTGCCGAAGATGTGCCGCACGACGACGCCGGCTTTTTGGTGGCGCTGGCTGCCTATGTGAACCGCCGCCTGCTGGACCGCGCCGCGGGCATCAGCGGTCAGTTGCCGGGTCACGGTGTGACGGTCGCGGAAGAGTTTGTGGTCGTTGGCCTGGGTGAGGGCGGGCAGAACATCCACGAATCGGTGCTGGTCCGGGATTTTCAAGCCGAATCTGGTTCCAGCGCAATAGAAACCGGCGGAAAGTGCTATGAAATATGTAGCAGATGGCATCTGGGTGGCGCTCGAATCCGCGGCACGGTCAATGGCCAGCCTTTTGCAGCCCAGGTCGAGCGCGGGGTAGGCAGGAATCCTCTGGCCGTTCGTATTGCTCACAATGGCACGCAGTTCGACTCCCTGGTGCTGTCGCCGCGCGCGGCGCAACTCCACGCGCTGATGCCCCACAAGGCGCCACCGGATATGAGCCGCTATGTGCTGTCGCCCATGCCGGGTTTGCTGGCGGAAGTGTCGGTGCAGGTAGGGCAAAAGGTGCTGGCCGGTGAACGCGTCGCGGTGATCGAAGCCATGAAGATGGAAAACGTGCTGTTTGCCACGGCCGATGGCGTGGTCGGCAAAGTGCTGGCGGCCAAGGGTGAGTCGCTCAGCGTGGACCAGCCGATCGTGGAGTTTGTATGACGAATCAGACCCCCACGCTCGGCACTAGCGTGTCCTCACTGCCCCCCGAGGGGGCGCAGCCTTGCTTGGGGCGGCCCGGCGCGGCGGCTCAGCGCCCGTTCAAGGTCCTGGGCATCCAGCAAATCGCTATAGGCGGCACCAGCAAAGACCGGCTGCGCACGCTGTGGGTGGACATGCTGGGGCTGGAAGTTACCGGCAATTTCGTCAGCGAGCGCGAGAACGTGGACGAAGACATCTGCGCGATTGGCAGCGGCCCATTCAAGGTCGAGGTCGACTTGATGCAGCCGGTGGATATAGAGAAAAAGCCCGCCGTACATGCCACGCCGCTCAACCATGTGGGACTGTGGATCGACGATCTGCCCAAGGCCGTGGAATGGCTCACGGCGCAGGGTGTGCGCTTTGCCCCGGGCGGTATCCGCAAGGGTGCGGCTGGTTTTGACATCTGCTTCTTGCACCCCAAATCCAATGAGGAGTTTCCGGTTTCGGGCGAGGGCGTGCTGATTGAGATGGTGCAGGCGCCGCCCGAGGTGGTGCGCGCTTTCGCGGCGCTGGCTTCCTGAAGTCAATCGTATTGTTCGGGTTTACCCGACTGCGATGTTGATGTGCGCCAGCCGTAAAACTTAGAGGTAAACGCAGACGACTGCACACCCATGGGCCTGCTTTCCATGCCGGCGTCTGCTTGTGTAAGCGGGTTACTTCGCACCGTCGCGTAAAGTACTGCGGCAGCACAGGCATCTTTGATGCGGCCATGATTACGGAGAATCTTGAATGATGTTTGGCAAGCTGTTGAATCCCGCCGTCTGGTTGATGCGCCGCATGCGCTTCGCGGGCAAGCTGACCCTGCTCGCGGCCCTTTCTGCCGTGCCGCTGCTGGCGGTGGCGTGGCAATTCGTTGTGGGCATAGACCCCGTAGTGGGCTTGGCCGGCGTGCTATGGGCCAGCAGCATCGGACTGGTGCTGCTGGCGTATTTTTTTCTGGCTTTTCACAGCAGCGTGGCGCAGGATCTGGGGCAGGTCATGCGGGCGACAGAGAAAATGCTGGGCGGTGACTTGCGTCTAGGTTTGCTGGAACGTAGCCAAGACGAGCTGGGCAGCCTGGCGGTCGCGATGGAAAAACTCAGCAGCACACTGTCCGGCATGGTGGCCAACGTGCGCAGTAACGCGGCCTTTGTGGCGCACTCGGGCAAAAGCCTGGCGGCAGGTAACCGTGACCTGTCTGACCGCACGGAGCAGCAGGCTGCCAACCTGGAGCAGACCGCGGCCAGTGTGGAGCAGCTGTCATCCACCGTTCAGGTGAACGCCAATACCGCCAGTCAGACCAATGCACAGGCGGCGCGGGTGCGTGATGCGGCCGACAACGGGGCGGCGACCATGGCCCAGGCCATTGAGGCGGTCGAGGCCATTCAAGGGAGCGCCAAACGCATGGACGAAATTGTGGGCGTCATTGATGGTCTGGCGTTTCAAACTAACATCCTGGCGCTTAATGCGGCCGTGGAAGCGGCCCGTGCGGGCGAGTCGGGTCGGGGCTTTGCCGTGGTTGCTGCCGAAGTCCGCTCGCTGGCGCAGCGCTCGGCCGATTCGGCTAAAGAAATCAGGCTGCTGATTGCCACTTCGGCCAGCCAGGTGGCCGGCAGTGTGCAAAAAATCCGCGCGGCAGGCACCAACATGACGAAAATCGTGTCGGGCATCCGGGACGTGGCCACGAACATGTCGCAACTATCAACCTCCAGCGCCGAGCAGAGTTCCGGTCTGACCGAAATCACGTCGGCGGTGCGTCAGCTCGATGAGATCACCCAACGCAATGCCCTGATGGTGGGCCGAGCGGTGACGCAGGCGGTCAACCTTGAGGGCCGAGCCCGCACGCTGGTGCAGTCGGTGGCATCTTTCAAGCTGCAGCAGGGCTCGGCGGAAGAAGCCGTCGAGTTGGTGGAACGTGCCATGGCGCATCGTCAGAACACCACTAAAACTACCTATCTGCGCGGGTTGACCGATCCCGCCAAAGGTTTTTACGACCGGGATATGTATGTTTTTGTGCTGGACCGTAACGGCAGCTATGTTGCCTTTGGGGGCAACCCGTCCAAGGTCGGCACGCGTGTGCAGGACATTGCGGGCATTGATGGCGGCCAGCTGCTGAAGTCCATCATTGATCAGGCCAGCCACGAGCCGGGCTGGGTCGAGTACGACATCACCAATCCGAGCACGGGCAGAGTTCAGACCAAGATGTCATTTGTGCAGCAGGTAGACGATCTCTTCGTGGGCTGCGGTGTCTACAAAAATTTGGCCGTTGCATGAGCTGATGCGAGGGCCGTACCGGGTTTCAGTCCGAACGCCCGTTCGCTTCGCGCTTGGCGCGTGCGCTGGCCAGCGCGGCTTCAATGATGCTGCGCTTGCGCGCCAGTACCCCGGGGTCCGTTATTTTTGAATGTCCAGCCAGGTCGGCTAGTTTGGCTTGCGCCAGGATTTCAAGCTTTTTATCGTTGCCCTGCTTGTTCAGCTTGCGGCGGGAGCTATTGAATTCATAGCGTTCGCGCGCCTGCTCAGCGTCTGATGGCGACCAGGCGGCCCAGCCGGTGCGCGTGCCTGTGACGTTTTCCAGGCTGATGCAGTCAACAGGGCACACCGGCAGGCAGAGTTCGCACCCTGTGCAGTACGGCTCCATCACGGTGTGCATTATCTTGTTGCTGCCCACAATGGCGTCTGTCGGGCAGGCCTTGATGCACAGCGTGCAGCCTATGCACCAGGCTTCGTCAATGAAGGCGACCGTGCGCGGCCCTTCGGTGCCGTGGGCCGGGTTCAGCGCTTGTGCGGGCAGTCCGGTGATGCCGGACAGCCGTCGCACCCCTTCAGCGCCGCCAGGCGGGCACTGGTTGATGGCCGCGCCGCCGGCCGCGATGGCCTGTGCGTAGGCTGCGCAGTCGGGGTAGCCGCAACGGGTGCACTGGGTTTGCGGCAATGCCGCGTTGATGCGGTCAAAAAGGGAGAGTTCAGCGACTGGGTTCACCCGCCTATTCTCCCACCAGACACCGCTTCGTCAGGCAAGCCTGCACCGTTTCACCTCATTTGCGGCGCGGGACCTTTGGGGTCGGCTTGCCGTTGGGCCGCGTGTAGGAGGGCACAGCCGCTTGTGCCGTCGGCTTGGTCGCCGTCCTGGCGGCCGCCATGCTGATGGCCACTTTGGCGGGCGCTTCAGCCGCCGGCGCTGCAGGCGTTGTGACTTGCGGCTCAGCAGCCACCTTGGCGACTGCCCCGGTGACCGGCTTCACCGGGGCAGAAGTAAGCGGCAGTGCTTTCTTTTCCTCTGTGAGCGACTTGTTGTGTTCAAGAATGAAGGTCTTGACGGACGGGTAAACCACCTCCCGCCAGCGGCGGCCGCTGAAAATACCGTAGTGACCGGCACCCTTGGCTTCCAGGTGCTTTTTCTGGCTGTCAGGCACGCCACTGCACATCGCCAGTGCCGCCTGGGTTTGGCCGGCACCCGAAATGTCGTCGAGTTCGCCTTCCACGGTCATCACGGCGGTAGTGGTGATGTCGCCCGGGGTCACGCGCTCGGTTTTGCCTTGGGCCGAGATCACGTCCCAGGTGCCTTTGACGAGCTTGTACTCCTGAAACACGGTTTTGATCGTTTCCAGGTAGTAGTCGGCGTCCATGTCAAGCACTGCGTTGTACTCGTCGTAAAACTTGCGGTGCGCTTCGGTCGCGTCGTCGTCGCCCTTGATCAGGTCCTGGAAGTAGTCGTAGTGGCTGGTGGCGTGGCGGTTGGGGTTCATGGCCACAAAGCCGCTGTGCTGCAAAAAGCCCGGATAAACGCGGCGCCCGGCACCCGGGAAGTTGGCTGGCACTTTGTAAATGACATTGTTTTCAAACCACTCAAAGCTTTTTTTCGTGGCAAGGTCGTTCACGGCCGTTGCGGACAAGCGCGCATCGATGGGGCCGCCCATCATGACCATGGACAAGGGCGTGGTTTCCCCGCGGGAGGCCATCAGTGAAATGGCAGCAAACACGGGCACGGTAGGCTGACACACGCTGATGACGTGGCAATTGCCATACCGGCCTTGCAGGTGCCGGATGAATTCCTGCACATAGTTGACGTAGTCATCAAGGTGGAAGTTGCCGTCGGACAGCGGCACATTGCGCGCATTTTTCCAGTCGGTGATATAGACCTTGTGGTCTTTGAGCATGGTTTTGACGGTATCGCGCAACAAAGTGGCGTAGTGACCCGACAGCGGCGCCACGAGCAGCACGGCCGGCTGGCCTTTGAGCTTGGCCAGCGTGGCCGTGTCGTCAGAGAAACGCTTGAAGCGGCGCAACTCGCAAAAAGGCTTGTCAATCTCTACCCGCTCATGAATGGCGATGCTGGTGCCGTCGATATCCACCGTCTGAATGTCAAAGCTTGGCTTTTCGTAGTCTTTTCCCAGGCGGTAAATCAGGCTGTAACCGGCGGCGACGCGCTGGGCCAGCGGATTTTGACCCAGCGGCGACATGGAATTGCCGTACAGCTTTGCAGCGGCTTGCGCAAAGTCAACAAAAGGCTCCATCATGGTGCGCTGGGCTTCATAAACTTTGTAAAGCATGGTGTACAACCTTCAAATGTGGTTAACAGGGAAATCGTAATATGTTGCAGTGCAATATAACAGGCCGATGAAGTAACAATTTGGGGATTACTACTAACTTTGTCAAGTTCGCGACCTGTATCAAGTAAGAGTCTGCACCCATTTTTGATGAGGCGGGGAGATTGGTCATGCCGGTGTTGCGGGCGGACTTCTTTGGCCTCGTGGCACACTTTGGACGCTTCACCGAATCAGGTGCTGATGTCTGCCTCCCAGGCGGCCAGCGCCGCTAAAAAACATACTATGTCCACCCATACTGACCTCAGCGCGCTTGACCAGCTGCCATCCCTCAAGAAATCAGACCCCATGCCGGTGCTGTTTATGGGCCACGGCAGTCCCCTGAACGCGATTGGCGACAACGAATACCGGCGCAGCTGGCAGGCGCTGGGCGCCGAATTTGGCTCAAGTCGTCCCCGCCCCCAGCTCATTTTGTGCATTTCGGCCCATTGGCTCACCGAAGGCTGGTGGCTCACGGCCATGGATCAGCCCAAAACCATCCATGATTTTGGTGGTTTTCCGCAGGAACTGTTTGATGTGCAGTACCCCGCGCCCGGCGATGCGGCGGCGGCCCAGGTGCTCAGCCAGTTGATCAGGCAGCGGGCCTCGATGCCCCTGGGGCTCGACAAGGATGCCTGGGGGCTGGACCACGGCGCCTGGTCGGTGCTCAAGCCGATGTTTCCCGAGGCCGACATCCCGGTGATCCAGCTCAGCATGGACTATGGCCGCGCACCTGAAGATCATTACGCGCTGGCCGGGCAGCTCAAAGCCTTGCGCCGGCGGGGCGTGCTGATTGTGGCCAGCGGAAACATCGTGCACAACCTGCGCCAGATGCAGCGCGGTGCCAGCGCCAGCCAGGCCTACGACTGGGCACTGGAGTTTGACCAGACCATTGGCGGCTATCTGCAGCAGGGTAATCTGGACGCCTTGCAGCGCTTTCAGAAACTCGGGCAGGTGGCAAAAATGGCGCATCCCACCCACGAACACTATTTGCCCCTGCTGTATGCCGCAGGGGCTGTCCAGGCCCGTGAGCCCATGCGTTTCTTCAACACCAGCTTTCAGTTCGGGGCCATTTCGATGCGATCGGTGGTTTGGGGTTGATATTTTTACTATTAAATAAATAGCATATAGTTCCCGTAGTTATTGGGCTATTGGCATATTTGACGTAAAAAAAGCCGCTTGAGTGCGGCTTTTTCAGGGTGGAGCGTGTCCCGGCTGGGCTTACAAGACCTTGGCAATCGATGCGCAGACGTAATCGATGTTTTTGCTGTTGAGCGCCGCCACGCACATGCGGCCGGTGTCGGTGCCGTACACGCCGAATTCACTGCGCAGGCGCACCATCTGGTCCTTGGTCAGGCCCGAATAGCTGAACATGCCGATCTGGGTGGTGATGAAGCTCATGTCAGCCGCCACGCCAGCC